>NZ_JBNNPK010000052.1:0-1011 GCF_050275675.1 Allobosea sp. NPDC003192 | reverse complement strand
CTCGCCGCCGACGCGGTCGCGGCGACCGCGATCAAGGGACCGACCGTCACCTCGGCGGTTCGCTCGAACCTGATCGACCAGTACAACGATCTGCGTACCAAGATCGACGATCTTGCCAAGGACGCCGGCTTCAACGGCATCAACCTGCTCGGCGGCGACCGCCTGTCGGTCGTCTTCAACGAGAAGACCGGCAAGAACCAGACCAAGCTCGACGTTCAGGGCACGCAGCTGAACTCCGACAATCTCGGCATCGTCAAGGCTGGCAACACCCAGCTCGCCGGCACCACCAACTTCCAGAACGACTCCGATCTGGAAGCCGCGACCAAGTCGCTCACCGGCGCGCTGACCTCGCTGAAGTCGCTCTCCTCGACCTTCGGCGCCAACCTCTCGGTCGTCCAGACCCGCCAGGACTTCACCAAGGACATGGCGAATACCCTGACCACCGGTGCCGACAACCTCGTCAACGCCGACCTGAACCAGGAGGCCGCCTCCCTGCTCGCGCTGCAGACCCGTCAGCAGCTCTCGCAGCAGGCGCTCGCCCTCGCCAACCAGGCCGACCAGGGCGTCCTGCGTCTCCTCGGCTGATCTTCGGTCCGCAGGAGCGGATCACCCGCAGAACGCGGGACGAAGCAAAAGAGCGGCGGAGCCGAAAGGCTCCGCCGCTTTTCGTTTGCGAAGTGCCCGGGATCGGAATCTCACGCAGGTCTCCGCATTGTTTCACATTGATTAACCATGTCGCCACTGCGCCCAATTTCCGAGCAATTCCCCCGCTCGGATTTACCGCTCGTTACGAGTTCGGCCGCATGGTCTCCCGGTCGAGCCCAGAACGGTCTCGATGCCAGAAGGCACCATACCAGGAAGGTATCAAATCATGGCCGTTTCTCTCTCTGCCGGCGTCCGCAACAATCTCTCGACACTGCAATCGACCGCCGCCCAGTCCGCGCAGATCCAGAACCGTCTCGCCACCGGCAAGAAGGTCAACTCCGCGATCGACAGCCCGGTCAACTTCTT
>NZ_JBNNPK010000051.1:0-1342 GCF_050275675.1 Allobosea sp. NPDC003192 | reverse complement strand
CGATGAAAGACATTCTCGAACAGCTTGAAGACCGGCGCGCGGGCGCGCGTCTGGGCGGCGGCGAGCGGCGCATCACGGCGCAGCACAGCAGAGGCAAGCTCACCGCCCGCGAGCGCATCGAGCTCCTGCTCGACAAGGACTCCTTCGAGGAGTTCGACATGTTCGTGCAGCACCGCGCCGTCGATTTCGGCATGGACAAGGCCGAGAAGATCCCCGGCGACGGCGTCGTCACCGGCTGGGGCACGGTCAATGGCCGCACCGTCTTCGTCTTCTCCAAGGACTTCACCGTCTTCGGCGGCTCGCTCTCCGAGACCCACGCCCAGAAGATCATCAAGATCCAGGACATGGCGCTGAAGATGCGTAGCCCCATCGTCGGCCTGTTCGACGCCGGCGGCGCCCGCATCCAGGAAGGCGTCGCGGCGCTCGGCGGCTATGGCGAGGTCTTCAAGCGCAATGTCCAGGCATCCGGCGTCATCCCGCAGATCTCGGTGATCATGGGCCCCTGCGCCGGCGGCGACGTCTATTCGCCGGCGATGACCGATTTCATCTTCATGGTCCGCGACACCTCCTACATGTTCGTCACCGGCCCGGAGGTGGTGAAGACCGTCACCAACGAGACCGTGACGTCGGAAGAACTCGGCGGCGCCAAGGTCCACACCTCGAAGTCCTCGGTCGCCGACGGCTCCTTCGAGAACGATGTCGAGGCCCTGCTGCAGGTGCGCCGCCTGATCGACTTCCTGCCGGCCAACAACACGGTCGGCGTGCCGGAATGGCCGAGCTTCGACGTACCCGACCGCGTCGACATGAGCCTCGACACGCTGGTCCCCGACAATCCGAACAAGCCCTACGACATCAAGGAACTGATCCTGAAGGTCGTCGACGAGGGCGATTTCTTCGAGATTCAGGAGTCTTACGCCAGGAACATCGTCACCGGCTTCGCCCGGATCGAGGGCCGCACCGTCGGCATCGTCGCCAACCAGCCGATGGTGCTGGCCGGCGTGCTCGATTCCGACGCCAGCCGCAAGGGCGCCCGCTTCGTGCGCTATTGCGATGCTTTCGAAATCCCGATCGTCACTTTGGTCGACGTTCCCGGCTTCCTGCCCGGCACGGCGCAGGAATATGGCGGCCTGATCAAGCACGGCGCCAAGCTGCTCTTCGCCTATTCGGAGTGCACGGTGCCGCTGGTCACGATCATCACCCGCAAGGCTTTCGGCGGCGCCTATGACGTGATGGCCTCCAAGCATATCGGCGCCGACGTCAACTATGCCTGGCCGACGGCGCAGATCGCGGTGATGGGCGCCAAGGGCGCGGTCGAGATCATCTTCCGCGGCGGCGACGCCGA
>NZ_JBNNPK010000050.1:0-1998 GCF_050275675.1 Allobosea sp. NPDC003192 | reverse complement strand
CGCATGTTCTCGAAGATCCTGATCGCGAACCGTGGCGAGATTGCCTGCCGCGTCATCAAGACGGCGCGCCGCATGGGCATCGGGACGGTGGCGGTCTATTCCGATGCCGACCGCGATGCGCTGCATGTCGAGATGGCGGACGAGGCGGTGCATATCGGCGCAGCCCCTGCCGCCGAATCCTATCTCCAGATCGACAAGATCATCGCCGCCTGTAAAGCAACGGGCGCCGAGGCCGTCCATCCCGGCTATGGCTTCCTCTCCGAGCGCGAGGCCTTCGCGAGGGCGTTGAAGGAGAACGGCATCGTCTTCATCGGCCCCAATCCCGGCGCCATCGCCGCGATGGGCGACAAGATCGAATCGAAGAAGGCGGCGGCCGCCGCCGAGGTCTCGACGGTTCCGGGCTATCTCGGCGTGATCGAGAACCCCGAGCATGCGGTCAAGATCGCCGACGAGATCGGCTATCCCGTGATGATCAAGGCCTCGGCCGGCGGCGGCGGCAAGGGCATGCGCATCGCCCATTCGGCCGGTGAGGTCGCCGAGGGCTTCGCCCGCGCCAAGTCGGAGGCGGCGTCCTCCTTCGGCGATGATCGCGTCTTCGTCGAAAAGTTCATCGTCGACCCTCGCCATATCGAGATCCAGGTGCTGGGCGACAAGCACGGCAACGTCATCTATCTGGGCGAGCGCGAATGCTCGATCCAGCGCCGCAACCAGAAGGTGCTGGAGGAGGCGCCGTCGCCGCTGCTCGACGAGGCGACGCGCCGCAAGATGGGCGAGCAGGCGGTCGCGCTAGCGAAGGCGGTGAACTACGACAGTGCCGGCACGGTCGAGTTCGTCGCCGGCCAGGACAAGTCCTTCTATTTCCTCGAGATGAACACCCGCCTGCAGGTCGAGCATCCGGTCACCGAGATGATCACCGGCATCGACCTGGTCGAGCAGATGATCCGCGTCGCCTATGGCGAGAGGCTCGCGATCTCGCAGGCCGACGTGAAGCTCAACGGTTGGGCGGTGGAGTCCCGCGTTTACGCCGAGGATCCGACCCGCAACTTCCTGCCCTCGACCGGCCGCCTTGTGACCTATCGTCCGCCGAGCGAAGGGCCGGATGGCGACGCCACCGTGCGCAACGACACCGGCGTGTTCGAGGGCGGCGAGATCTCGATCTATTACGACCCGATGATCGCCAAGCTCGTGACGCATGCGCCGACGCGCGAGGCGGCGATCAAGGCGCAGGCGCGCGCGCTCGATGCCTTCGCCATCGACGGCATCCGCCACAACATCCCGTTCGTCGCGGCGGTGATGCAGCATCCGCGCTGGATCTCCGGCAATCTCTCGACCGGCTTCATCGCCGAGGAGTTTCCGGAAGGCTTCTCGCTGCCGCAGCCGGAG
The DNA here is from genome assembly GCF_050275675.1 of Allobosea sp. NPDC003192. NCBI lineage: Bacteria > Pseudomonadati > Pseudomonadota > Alphaproteobacteria > Hyphomicrobiales > Alloboseaceae > Allobosea > Allobosea sp. NPDC003192. The sequence goes on along the minus strand of NZ_JBNNPK010000050.1, from coordinate 615 downwards.
GGCGAGATCGCCTTGCGCATGGCGGCGATCGCGATCGCCTGCGACCATCGCCTGAACAGCCGCAAGCGCCATGTCTCGGCGCAGATGGAGGGCTGGCGCAAGGTCGAGTTCGAGCGCACCCGCATCGTCTCGCTCGGGGCTGAGCGCTTCGAGGGCGAGGTCTCGGAGCAGGGTGGGGCGGTGACGATCACCTTCCCCGAGCGCAGCCTGACGATCGCCAGCGACTGGCGGCCGGGCGAGCCGGTCTGGCGCGGCACGCTCGATGGCGTCGCCATCGCGGCGCAGGTCCGGCCGATCCTCAACGGCGTTTCGCTCGGCCATGCCGGCGCCTATGCCGACGCTCATGTCTATACGCCGCGCGAGGCGGAGCTGGCGGCGCTGATGCCGGAGAAGGTCGCGGCCGACACCGGAAAAGTGCTGCTCTGCCCGATGCCGGGCCTGGTCAAGGCGCTGCTCGTCAGCGTCGGCCAAGAGGTCAAGGCCGGCGAGCCGCTCGCCATGGTCGAGGCGATGAAGATGGAGAACGTGCTGCGCGCCGAGAAGGACGTCACCATCGCCAAGATCCTGGCGAAGGAAGGCGACTCGCTGGCCGTCGACGCCGTCATCATGGAATTC
>NZ_JBNNPK010000049.1:0-2594 GCF_050275675.1 Allobosea sp. NPDC003192 | reverse complement strand
GCCTCGTCCTCGGCAATCTCCTGGGCGGCATCGCAGTCGTCGAGACGGTGTTCACCATCCCCGGATTGGGCCGCCTGCTGGTCGATTCGATCTTCGCCCGCGACTACCCGGTGATCCAGGGCTGCATGCTCTTCGTCGCCTTCACCTATGTGCTGGTCAATCTCGTGATCGACCTCTGCTATCCGATCTTCGATCCCCGGGTGACGGCGCAATGAAGTTCCCTGCTCCCAACGCCCTGGTCGGCGGCACGCTGATCGGCTTCCTCGGCCTCGTCGCGGCGGTCAGTTCGGTCTGGACGCCGTTCGACCCGCTGAAGCTCTCCTTCCGCGCCAAGCTCGCGGCGCCCTCAGGCATGCACTGGCTCGGCACCGACGAGTTCGGCCGCGACGTGCTCTCGCGATTGATGGCCGGCGCCGCAACTTCAGTCTGGATCAGCCTGCTGACGGTCGCGCTCGCCGTCTCGCTCGGCACGGTGATCGGCCTGTTCTCCGGCTATGTCCGCGGCTGGGTCGACCGCACCATCATGGCCTTCAACGATGCGCTGCTCGCCTTCCCCGGCATCCTGCTGGCGCTCGGCCTGCTCGCGGTCGTGGGCGCCAACAAATACGGGATCATCCTGGCGCTCGGCATCGCCTATGCGCCCTCGGTCGCCCGCATCGTGCGCGGCACCGTGCTGTCGCTGCGCGAGCGCGAGTTCATCTCCGCATCGCGGGTGATGGGCAATTCGGAGGGCTTCACCATGCTGCGCCATATCCTGCCCAACTGCATCGCGCCGCTGACCGTGCTGGCGACCTCGATGTTCGGCTGGGTGCTGCTTGCCGAAAGCTCGCTCTCCTTCCTCGGCCTCGGCGTGCCGCCGCCGGCTCCGACCTGGGGCAACATGCTGGCGGGCTCGCGGCCTTACATCGGCCAGGCGGTCTGGCTCGGCATCTTTCCCGGCCTCGCCATCTCGCTGACCCTGCTCGGCATCAACCTGCTCGGCGACGCCCTGCGCGACAAGCTCGACCCACGGATGAGGGGTGCGCGATGACCTCCAGCAAACCTCTGCTCGAAGTCGACGGCCTCACGCTGAGGATCGGAGCGAGCGGCCGCACCGTCGTCAACGATGTCAGCTTCTGCGTCTCGCCCGGCGAGATCGTCGGCATCGTCGGCGAATCCGGCTCGGGCAAGACGCTCGCCGCCCGCGCCGTGATGGGCTTCATCCCGCCGGCGGTGCGCCTGATCTCGGGCTCGATCCGCTTCGACGGCGAAGAGGTCACGACCATGGCCCAAAAGCGCCTGCGGGCGATCCGCGGCGCCAGGGTCGGCATGGTCTTCCAGGAGCCGATGACCTCGCTCAACCCGTCCATGCTGATCGGCCGGCAGCTTGAAGAAGGTCTCGCACTGCATCGCAAGCTCGACGCCGCCGGCCGGCGCGAGCTCATCCTCGACATGCTCCGCCGCGTCGGCATCCGCGATCCCGAAGGCGCCTTCAACGCCTATCCGCACCAGTATTCCGGCGGCATGCGCCAGCGCATCATGCTGGCTTCGGTGATGCTGCTGAAGCCGGCGCTGCTGCTCGCCGACGAGCCGACCACCGCCCTCGACGCCGTCGTCCAGCGCGACGTCATGGAGCTGATGGTCGACCTGACCAAGGAGAACGGCACCGCCGTGCTGCTGATCTCGCACGATCTCGGCATGGTCGCGCGCTATTGCAGCCGCATCGTCGTGATGTGCCAGGGCGATGTCGTCGAGCACGGCAAAGCTGAGGACCTCCTCGCCCGGCCGCAGCACCCCTATACCCGCAAGCTGCTCGCCGCGATGCCGCATCGCGAGCCGGCGCGCGAACTGCCCGACGCCGCAACGCCGCTCGTTTCGGTCGACGACCTCGTCGTCGACTATGGCGGCCGCCAGGGCTTCTTCCGCAAGGAGCAGGGCAAGCGCGCGCTGCACGGCATCAGCCTCAACGTGAAGCCGGGCGAGGTCGTCTCGGTCGTCGGCGGCTCGGGCTCGGGCAAGACCACGCTCGGCCATGCCATCGCCGGCCTGCTCAAGCCGAGCGGCGGCGAGATCCGCTTCAACGGCAAGCCGATCGACAGGAGCGACGCCGCCTTCTGGGACTACCGGTTGAACTGCCAGATGGTCTTCCAGGACCCCTATTCCTCGCTCGATCCGCGCATGACCATCGGCGAGCTCGTCGCTGAGCCCCTGCGGCTGGTCAAGGGCATGGGCGCGGCCGAGAAGAAGGCGCGGCTCGCCGAAGTCCTGGGCGAGGTCGGCCTCGGCGACGGCTTCGCCGAGCGCTACCCGCACGAGCTCTCCGGCGGCCAGCGCCAGCGCGTCGCCATCGCCCGCGCCATCATCCGCCGGCCGAGCTTCGTCATCGCCGACGAGCCGGTCTCGGCGCTCGATGTCACCGTGCGCGCGCAGGTTCTGGAGCTCTTCGCGCAATTGCAGAAGAAGCACGGCTTCTCCTGCCTGTTCATCAGCCACGACCTCGGCGTGGTCGAGCAGGTCTCGGATCGCGTCGTCGTCATGCAGGACGGCCGCATCGTCGAGGAAGGCACCCGCGACCAGATCTTCGACAATCCCCAGCACCCCTACACCAGAAAGCT
>NZ_JBNNPK010000048.1:0-3547 GCF_050275675.1 Allobosea sp. NPDC003192 | reverse complement strand
GGGCCGAGCTTCCACGAGGCGGTGCTGAGCGGCACGTTCCCGGGCGCGATCGCGCCCACGACGCCATAGGGCTCGGAGACGATCAGGCCGAGACTTCCTTCAGTGCCGGCCCCGGTAAAAATCCGCGTGAGTGGGTTGTGACGGGTGGTTGGTCGTTGTTTGAGAACTGCACAGTGGACGCGAGCATCTGTGGCCAAGTTTTTAAGGGCGCACGGTGGATGCCTTGGCACCAGGAACCGATGAAGGACGTGGGAGGCCACGATAGGCCCCGGGGAGTCGTCAACCAGGCTTTGATCCGGGGGTGTCCGAATGGGGAAACCCGGCAGTCGTCATGGGCTGTCACCCGCTGCTGAACACATAGGCAGTGTGGAGGGAACGCGGGGAAGTGAAACATCTCAGTACCCGCAGGAAGAGAAAACAACCGTGATTCCGGGAGTAGTGGCGAGCGAAACCGGATGAGGCCAAACCGTATACGTGTGAGACCCGGCAGGGGTTGCGTGTGCGGGGTTGTGGGATCTCTCTTTTACGGTCTGCCGGCCGTGAGACGAGTCAGAAACCGTTGATGTAGGCGAAGGACATGCGAAAGGTCCGGCGTAGAGGGTAAGACCCCCGTAGTCGAAACGTCAACGGCTCGTTTGAGAGACACCCAAGTAGCACGGGGCCCGAGAAATCCCGTGTGAATCTGGCGGGACCACCCGCTAAGCCTAAATATTCCCTGGTGACCGATAGCGGATAGTACCGTGAGGGAATGGTGAAAAGTACCGCGGGAGCGGAGTGAAATAGTACCTGAAACCGTGTGCCTACAAGCCGTGGGAGCGTCGGGATGGAGCTTGCTCCATCCTCGTGACTGCGTGCCTTTTGAAGAATGAGCCTGCGAGTTTGCGGTGTGTTGCGAGGTTAACCCGGGTGGGGAAGCCGTAGCGAAAGCGAGTCCGAATAGGGCGTTTTAGTAGCACGCTCAAGACCCGAAGCGGAGTGATCTAGCCATGGGCAGGTTGAAGCGGCTGTAAGAGGTCGTGGAGGACCGAACCCACCAGGGTTGAAAACCTGGGGGATGACCTGTGGTTAGGGGTGAAAGGCCAATCAAACTCCGTGATAGCTGGTTCTCCCCGAAATGCATTTAGGTGCAGCGTCGTGTGTTTCTTGCCGGAGGTAGAGCACTGGATAGGCGATGGGCCCTACCGGGTTACTGACCTTAGCCAAACTCCGAATGCCGGTAAGTGAGAGCGCGGCAGTGAGACTGTGGGGGATAAGCTCCATGGTCGAGAGGGAAACAGCCCAGAGCATCGACTAAGGCCCCTAAGCGTACGCTAAGTGGGAAAGGATGTGGAGTCGCACAGACAACCAGGAGGTTGGCTTAGAAGCAGCCACCCTTGAAAGAGTGCGTAATAGCTCACTGGTCTAGTGATTCCGCGCCGACAATGTAGCGGGGCTCAAGCGTACCGCCGAAGTCGTGTCATTGCAGCAATACGGCCAACGCCGGCTGTGATGGGTAGGGGAGCGTCGTGTGCCGGGTGAAGCAGCCGCGGAAGCGAGTTGTGGACGGTTCACGAGTGAGAATGCAGGCATGAGTAGCGATACAAACGTGAGAAACGTTTGCGCCGATTGACTAAGGGTTCCTGGGTCAAGCTGATCTGCCCAGGGTAAGTCGGGACCTAAGGCGAGGCCGACAGGCGTAGTCGATGGATAACCGGTTGATATTCCGGTACCCGCTGTGAAGCGTCAAACATCGAGCATCGTGATGCTAAGGCCGTGAAGCCGCCCTGATCTCTTCGGAGTTGAGGGGAGTGGTGGAGCCGCCGAACCAAGCGGTTAGTAGGTGAGTGATGGGGTGACGCAGGAAGGTAGTCCATCCCGGGCGGTGGTTGTCCCGGGGTAAGGGTGTAGGACGTCAGGTAGGTAAATCCGCCTGACATGAGTCTGAGACCTGATGCCGAGCCGATTGTGGTGAAGTGGATGATCCTATGCTGTCGAGAAAAGCCTCTAGCGAGTTTCATGGCGGCCCGTACCCTAAACCGACTCAGGTGGTCAGGTAGAGAATACCGAGGCGTTCGGGTGAACTATGGTTAAGGAACTCGGCAAAATGCCCCCGTAACTTCGGGAGAAGGGGGGCCACACCTGGTGACGAGTTTTGCACTCTGAGCTGGGGGTGGCCGCAGAGACCAGCGAGAAGCGACTGTTTACTAAAAACACAGGTCCGTGCGAAGCCGTAAGGCGATGTATACGGACTGACGCCTGCCCGGTGCTGGAACGTTAAGGGGACCGGTTAGTCACATTTCGGTGTGGCGAAGCTGAGAACTTAAGCGCCAGTAAACGGCGGTGGTAACTATAACCATCCTAAGGTAGCGAAATTCCTTGTCGGGTAAGTTCCGACCTGCACGAATGGCGTAACGACTTCTCGACTGTCTCAACCATAGGCCCGGTGAAATTGCACTACGAGTAAAGATGCTCGTTTCGCGCAGCAGGACGGAAAGACCCCGGGACCTTTACTACAGTTTGATATTGGTGTTCGGTTCGGCTTGTGTAGGATAGCTGGGAGACTTTGAAGCTCGCACGCCAGTGTGGGTGGAGTCGTCGTTGAAATACCAGTCTGGTCGTGCTGGATGTCTAACCTGGGTCCGTGATCCGGATCAGGGACAGTGTCTGATGGGTAGTTTAACTGGGGCGGTTGCCTCCTAAAGAGTAACGGAGGCGCCCAAAGGTTCCCTCAGCCTGGTTGGCAATCAGGTGTTGAGTGTAAGTGCACAAGGGAGCTTGACTGTGAGACCGACGGGTCGAGCAGGGACGAAAGTCGGGACTAGTGATCCGGCGGTGGCTTGTGGAAGCGCCGTCGCTCAACGGATAAAAGGTACCCCGGGGATAACAGGCTGATCTTCCCCAAGAGTCCATATCGACGGGATGGTTTGGCACCTCGATGTCGGCTCGTCGCATCCTGGGGCTGGAGTCGGTCCCAAGGGTTGGGCTGTTCGCCCATTAAAGCGGTACGCGAGCTGGGTTTAGAACGTCGTGAGACAGTTCGGTCCCTATCCGCTGTGCGCGTAGGAGTCTTGAGAAGGGCTGTCCCTAGTACGAGAGGACCGGGACGGACGAACCTCTGGTGTGCCAGTTGTCCTGCCAAGGGCATGGCTGGTTGGCTACGTTCGGGAGGGATAACCGCTGAAAGCATCTAAGCGGGAAGCCTGCTTCGAGATGAGGACTCCCACCCCCTTGAGGGGTTAAGGCTCCCAGTAGACGACTGGGTTGATAGGCCGGATCTGGAAGCACCGTGAGGTGTGGAGGTGACCGGTACTAATAGGCCGAGGGCTTGTCCTCAGTTGCTCGCGTCCACTGTGTTGGTTCTGAAACCACGAACAACCCCATGTGCCACACATGGTGCGGTTGAGTGTTTCATAGTGTTTCGGTGGTCATAGCGTAGGGGAAACGCCCGGTTACATTTCGAACCCGGAAGCTAAGCCGGCGCGGCGCACGCGCAGCAGGTTCATCCAGTAGCCGCGCGTCACCGAGAGGCAGAGCGGCCGGAACCAGACATTATCGTCGACCGGCACCC
>NZ_JBNNPK010000046.1:0-7485 GCF_050275675.1 Allobosea sp. NPDC003192 | reverse complement strand
GCCGAAGCCAGGCGCCGCGGCGGCATTCCGGTCGACGGCCTCGGCATGCTGCTGCACCAGGCGGTCCCGGGTTTCGAGCGCTGGTTCGGCGTCCGCCCGCAGGTGACGGCTGAGCTGCGCGCAAAGCTCGAAATCGACATTCCCCGAGCTTGAGCAGGATGACGGAGGCGCTGCGATGACCTTCCTGCTCGGCCTCACCGGCTCGATCGGCATGGGCAAGTCGACGACTTCGGCGATGTTCCGCGCCGCCGGGATACCCGTCCACGATGCCGACCAGACGGTGCACGATCTCTACGCCGGCGCCGCAGCGCCGCAGATCGAAGCGGCTTTCCCTGGCACGACAGCCGGCGGCGTGGTCGACCGCGCCAAGCTCTCGGCCGCCGTGCTCGGCCAGCCCGAGGCGCTGGCGAAGCTTGAGGCGATCGTCCATCCGCTGGTCCGCGCCGAGGAACAAGCCTTCCTGGCGAAAGCTCGCAAGAGTGGCGCGACCGTCGCCGTGCTCGACATACCGCTGTTGCTGGAGACCGGCGGGGAGGGGCGCTACGACGCGGTCGTCGTCATCACCGCCCCCGCGGAGGTCCAGCGCAAACGCGTCCTCGGCCGCCCCGGCATGACCGAGGAAAAATTCGCGGCGATCCTCGCCCGCCAGATGCCGGATGCGCAGAAGCGGCGCCGGGCGCACTTCCTTGTGGACACCTCGCGCGGGATCGTGGCCGCCGAGCGCCAGGTCCGATCTATCCTGAATGCTGTCGCCGGCCGCTTCGGCCGGACGGAAAAGGCGGGCTGACATGCGCGAGATCGTTCTCGATACCGAGACCACCGGCGTCGAAGCGCTGAAGGGCGATCGCATTGTCGAGATCGGCTGTGTCGAGCTGGTCAATCATTGCCCGACCGGCCGCACTTTTCATGTCTACATCAATCCCGAGCGGGACATGCCGGACGGCGCCTTCAGGGTGCACGGGCTGTCCGAGGCCTTTCTCTCCGACAAGCCGGTCTTCGCGGCGGTCGCCAGCGAGTTCGCCGCCTTCATCGCGGATGCCAGGCTCGTCATCCACAACGCCGCCTTTGACGTCGGCTTCATCAACATGGAGTTCGGCCGGCTCGGCCTGCCACCGATCGTGCCGGCGCTGGTGGTCGATACGCTCGCCATGGCGCGGCGCAAGCATCCCGGCGCCAGCAACAGCCTGGACGCGCTTTGCTCGCGCTACGGTATCGACAACAGCCGTCGCACCAAGCACGGAGCGCTGCTCGACTCCGAGATCCTGGCTGAGGTCTATATCGAGCTCATCGGCGGCAAGCAGACGAGCCTCGGCTTCGGCAGCGCTGCCGCCAGCAAGGCGGGCGCCGGACTTTCAGTTGCGATCGAGCGCCCGGTCCGCCAGCGCTCGCTCGCGCCACGGCTGACGCCGGAGGAACGAGCGGCGCATGAGTCCTTCGTGATGAAGCTCAAGGGGCCGCTCTGGCGCGACTATCTCGGAGTCCCCGAGGAGGCGTGAACCTCTGTCATCCTCGGGCGACGCGTAGCGACGACCCGAGGATCTCCTGAATGAGATGCTCGGGACAAGCCCGAGCATGACGGCTGGATTGTTACCCGCCGCGCTTCCGGCTGGCGCGGCGCGACATCATGTTGAGCCCCTCGATCAGGGCCGAGAAGGCCATGGCGGCGTAGATGTAGCCCTTCGGGATATGGGCGCCGAAGCCCTCGCCGATCAGCGTGCCGCCGATCATCAGCAGGAAGCCGAGCGCCAGCATCACGATCGTCGGGTTCTTGTCGATGAAGCGCGCCAGCGGATCGGCCGCGAGCAGCATCACCAGCACGGCGACGATGACGGCGATCACCATCACCGGAATATGCTCGGTCATGCCGACCGCGGTGATGATGCTGTCGATCGAGAAGACGAGGTCGAGCAGCAGGATCTGGAAGATCACGCCGCCGAAGGTCACGGCCGCGGCCGCGCCGCCGTCGAACATGTCAGGGCCGTGATCGGGATCGACCTTGTGGTGGATTTCCTTGGTCGCCTTCCAGACCAGGAACAGGCCGCCGGCGATCAGGATCAGGTCGCGCCAGGAGAAGGCCTTGCCGAAGACCGAGAATACCGGCGCGGTCAGCTGCACGATGAAGGCGACGGTCGAGAGCAGGCCGAGGCGCAGGATCAACGCCAGCCCTATGCCGATCCGCCGGCCGCGCGCGCGCTGGTGCTCCGGCAGCTTGTTGGTCAGGATCGAGATGAAGATGAGGTTGTCGATACCGAGGACGACCTCCATGGCGATCAGGGCGCCGAGCGCCGCCCAGACTGCTGGGTCGGCGGCGAGCGTCATAAGGGCATCCATGGAGTCGTGAACCTCGCGGGTACGGCGCGCCGTCATGGCGGCCTTCTGGCCCGCGGGACATGGAAACGCCCCGGCGATTCCACAACGGGCGGTTCAACAAAAAAGAGCCCCGGAGGGCTCTTATCTGTCTAATTCGTGAGGTCGATGACCGTTCAGGCGTTCGGCTCGCCCTGCTGCGCCTGCATCTCCTCGAGGCGCTGGCGATACAGCGCGGCGAAGTCGATCGGGTCGATATAGAGCGGCGGGAAGCCACCATTGCGCACCGCTTCGGCGACGATCGCCCGGGCGAAGGGGAAGAGCAGGCGTGGGCAGTCGATCATCACGACCGCATGCAGCTGCTCCTGCGGCACGCCGAGGATGCGGAAGACGCCGGCATAGCTGAGCTCGAACGCGAACAGCGTCTCGTCGTTCAGCGTCGCCTTGCCCTCGAGCGTCAGGATCGTCTCGATGTCGTTCTCGCCGAGCGCATTGGCGTGAACGTTGACCTGGAGGCCGATCTGCGGACCGCCCTGCTGTTGCTGTTGGGTCAGCGAGCGCGGAGCGTTCGGATTCTCGAAGGAGAAATCCTTGATGTACTGAACCAGCGTGTTGAGGCTGGGCCCCTGCTGGTTGGCGGCGCCGGCGCCGTTGCCGTTTTCGTTGGCCATCGGTCCCATCACTATCTGCAGAAAATCATCGGGAAATTCCGTGCCGTGGCCGGAACTGCCCGGCAAAGCGGCGGCGCCGGGCTCGCGTCGGCTATCATGGCGAGGGAGCCGGCACAAGCGAGGCGACCTTTGGCGCCCTTGTCGTACCCGGGGGTGGATGTTACGAGCCTGCGTCACCATATCCGCCTGAAGCCGGGCGGTGAAAGCGCGCCCGCGTGTGGGAATGACTGTTTTTTCGAGGTTCGGATCAGCCGGCGATGCAGAATTTCGATATGACGACCCTGGTCTTCCTGGCCCTGGCCGTTTTCGTCGCCTGGAAGCTGCGCTCGGTGCTCGGTCAGAAGACCGGGCACGAGAAGCCGCCGGTCGATCCGTTTGCGCGTCGCGAGACGCCGCCGCTGCGGCCTGATCAGCCGGGCAATGGTGAGCGCCGCGACAATGTCGTTCGTCTCCCGGGCGCCGCCAACGATGCCGCGGCTGCGCCTGTGGCCGACGCCGAGCGCTGGAAGGATATTGCCGCTCCGGGCTCGCCCATCGCTCTCGGCCTCGATGCCATCGTCCGCCAGGAGCCCCGCTTCGAGCCGCAGGGCTTCCTCGTCGGCGCGAAATCGGCCTACGAGACCATCGTCACGGCCTTCGCCCGCGGCGACCGCAAGACCTTGAAGGGCCTGCTGGCCAAGGAGGTCTATGACGGCTTCGAGCAGGCGATCACCGAGCGCGAGAAGCGCGGCGAGAAGGCCGAATCCAACTTCGTCTCGATCGACAAGGCCGAGATCGTCGCGGTCGACGTCAAGGGCAAGGTCGCCCAGGTCACCATCGCCTTCGTTTCGCAGCTGATCAGCGCAGTGCGCGATGCACAGGGCAATGTCGTCGACGGCAGCGCCGATGCGGTCTCCGAGGTCAACGACGTCTGGACCTTCTCGCGCCAACTCGGCAGCCGCGATCCGAACTGGCTGCTGGTCGCGACCGAATCGGCCGCGTGATCCGTGCCGTCGGTCTCGTTCTGGGGCTGCTGGCCGCAGGTATCGCGATGACCGGCGCGCAAGCTTCGCCTCCACCTCTGCCGACGGGCGCCCGGGCCGAACCCGTGGCGCCCGCTGCGCTTGCAGGCTGGAGTGTCGACGATCAGCTCGCCGTATTGCGCTTGTTCGCACAGGGCTGCGAGACCGATCCGCCATTGCGCCAGGGTGCTCCTCCTCCGTCGGCCCTGCCAACGCTCTGCACCAAGGCCGCGGCCCTGCTCGCTGCGGGCAATGTCAGCCCGGATGCCGCTCGCCGCTTCTTCGCAGACAATTTTGCCTTCTGGCGCATCCGCCCGGCCGGGGCCGAGCGCGGCTTCATGACCGGCTATTTCGAGCCGGAGTTCGAGGGCTCGCTGACCCGCTCCGACGCCTTCCCGACGCCGCTCTACGGCCGCCCGGCCGATCTCGTCACCAAGATGCCCGGCGATGACTGGCCGGGCTTCGATGCGGGCCTGACTTCGGCGCGCCGGACGAACAGGGGATTGGAGCCCTTCCCGGACCGCGCGGCGATCGAGGAGGGCGCGCTCGCCGGCCAGGGTTTGGAAGTTCTCTGGATGCGCGATCCCGTCGATCGCTTCGTCCTGCAGGTCCAGGGATCCGGCCGGATCCGCCTGCCGGATGGCAGGGTGACGCGCCTGGTCTATTCCGGGCGTAATGGCCATCCCTATACCTCGCTCGGGCGCGAGCTCAGCCGGCGCGAGAACATCCCGCCCGAGCAGATGACGATGGACAAGCTGATCGCGCGGCTGAAGGCCGATGCCGGCTTCGCCCGCGATCTCATCCGGCTCAACCGCTCCTTCGTCTTCTTCGCCCGCAACGACGATCTGCCACCTCAGTCCGGCCCGATCGGCGGCGCCGGCTTGCCGCTGACGCCCCTGCGCAGCGTCGCTGTCGACCGCTCGCTCTGGCCTTATGGCATGCCGGCCTGGATCGAGACCGAGATCCCCGACGGCAAGGGCGGCAGCGAGAAGCTCGCCCGGTTGATGCTGGCCCAGGATACGGGAACGGCGATCGTCGGTGCCGCCCGGATCGACCTCTTCGTCGGCTCAGGCGCGGAAGCAGGCCACCGCGCCGGCCTGATCCGTCATCCCGTCGATTTCATCGTGCTCTGGCCGCGCTGAGCCATGCGCCGGCGTGGCAAGCTCCTCTCCGAGGCGGAACTCGCGCTCTGGCGCCAGGTCGCGCGCACGGTCACGCCGCTCGCGGGCCGCGCGCCCGTTGAGCCCGAGCCAGAGGCCGCGCAGGCAAAACCTGCTCCGGCTGCGGAGACTGGTCCGCCTGTGGCTGTGCTGGCGCCTGGGCGCTCCTCCGCCAAGCCCGCTCCGCCGCCTTTGGTGCCGCTGGAGCGGCGCATGCGGACGCAATTGCGTCGCGGCCAGCAGGGCGTCGAGGCTGTCATCGACCTGCACGGCCTGCGTCAGGAGGAGGCGCATTCGGCCTTGCGCGGCTTCCTGCGCCTCCAGCAGCAGCGTGGCGCCAAGCTCGTGCTGGTGGTGACCGGCAAGGGCATCGCCGGCGATGTTCCCTATGGCGAGGAGCGCGGCATCCTGCGCCGCAATGTCCCGCATTGGCTGCGCCTGCCCGATCTGCGGCCGCTGGTGCTCGGCTTCGATGAGGCCGAGCAGCGCCATGGCGGCGCCGGCGCGCTCTATATTCGCCTGCGTCGCAGCCGGGAGACCGGCTGATGACGCCGTTCGGCCGCCGCGTCCGCCAATTGCGCGCCGCCCGCGGCGTCACCCTGGCGCAGATGGCGCAGGCGCTCGGCGTCACCCCGGCCTATCTTTCGGCGCTGGAGCACGGCAAGCGCGGCCAGCCGACCTTCACTTTGATCCAGGGCGCGATCCACCATCTCGGCGTGATCTGGGACGAGGCCGACGAATTGATCCGCCTCGCCGAGCTCTCGCACCCGCGCGTGGTGATCGATACGGCCGGGCTCGAACCCGAGGCGACCTTGTTCGCCAATCGCCTCGCCCATGAGGTGGAATGGCTCGGCCCGTCCGACCTTGCGGCGCTGACCTCGATCCTCGACAGCGCCGCGCGCCGGCGCGGCAGCGCTTGACCTCGCCTGCCGTCAATGCAACACGCCGCCATCCTCCCGCCATCACGGATCGTTTCATGACCTCCAAGCGCTATGACGTGCTCGCCTTGGGCAATGCCATCGTCGACGTCTTCGCTGCGGCGGAGGAAGATTTTCTGGCGAAGTACGAGCTGGTCAAAGGCTCGATGGCGCTGATCGACGAGCCGCGGGCCGAATTGCTCTATGGCGCGATGGGCCCGGGCAAGGTCGTCTCGGGCGGCTCGGCCGCCAACACCATTGCCGGCCTCGCCTCCTTCGGCGGCAAGGGCGCCTTCATCGGCAAGGTCAAGGCCGACGAACTCGGCCAGCTCTACCGCCATGACCTCACCTCGCTCGGCGTCGCCTTCGACACCGCCGCGGCGACCGACGGCCCGGCGACGGCACGCTCCTTCATCATCGTCACCCCCGATGGCGAGCGCACGATGAACACCTATCTTGGCGCCTGCCAGGGCCTGTCGCCGGCCGATGTCGATGCCGCCACCGTCGAGAACGCCGATATCGTCTATCTCGAAGGCTATCTTTGGGATCCGCCGGCGGCCAAGGACGCCTTCCGCAAGGCCTCGGAGCTCGCCCACAAGGCCGGCGGCCGCGTCGCCATCACGCTGTCGGACTCCTTCTGCGTCGATCGCTATCGCGACGAGTTCCTCGGTCTGATCCGCAATCGCATGGTCGATCTCGTCTTCGCCAACGAGCACGAGCTGAAGAGCCTCTACCAGAGCGCCGATTTTGATACGGCGCTGGCGGCGCTGCGGGCCGAGAATGTGCTTGCGGTGATCACCCGCTCGGAGAACGGCGCTCTGGCGCTGACGCCGGATGGCGTCGTGGCCGAGCCGGTCTTCCCGATCGAGCGCGTCGTCGATGCGACCGGCGCCGGCGATCTCTTCGCCGCCGGCTTCCTGCATGGCCTGACGACGAACCGCGAGGCGCGCGATTGCCTGCGGCTCGGTGCTTTGGCTGCCGCCGAGGTCATCAGCCATGTCGGCGCCCGCCCGGACGTCAACCTGAAGACGCTCGCGGGCAATAACGGCCTGCTCTGAAGGAAAAGCGCGGGCGGCTCAGGCCGCCCGCTTCAGCCCCGTCGCACTCCAGATCTCGCTGAGGGCGCTGACCAACGTGGCGATGTCCTCGTCCGAATGCAGTGGCGTCGGCGTAATCCGCAGGCGCTCGGTGCCGCGCGCCACGGTCGGGTAGTTGATCGGCTGGACGTAGATCGCGAAGCGCTCCAGCAACTCGTCGCTGATCCGCTTGCACAGGGCGGCATCGCCGACCATCACCGGCACGATATGGCTCGGATTGGGCAGATGCGGGATGCCGGCCTGGTCGAGCTGGCCGCGCAGCTTGCGGACCCGGTCCTGCTGGCCCTCACGCTCGGCCGAGCTGACCTTGAGATGCCGGATCGCCGCGAGCG
>NZ_JBNNPK010000045.1:0-8205 GCF_050275675.1 Allobosea sp. NPDC003192 | reverse complement strand
GTGAATACAAGCGACAAGTCGCGGAAAATGCTTCTGAGAGATGTGGAAGGTGAACATGATCATTGATCGCTCACTCTCGCCAAGGTCGAGGTCGCTGCCGGCACAACGCCAGGCCGAGGCGAAGCATCCCCTCGTCATCATCGTCGACGATGACGCCTCGGTTCGCGAGGCGCTGTGCGAGTTGATGCTGTCGGCCGGCTTCGAGGCGGTTTCGTTCAATTCGACCAAGGCACTGCTCGAGACCAGCGCCCTCGAACAGCCGGGATGCCTGATCCTCGACGTTCGCATGCCTGGCTCGAGCGGGCTCGATCTGCAGCGGCATTTGACGTCGAGCGGAAATCCCAAGCCGATCATCTTCCTGACGGCGCATGGCGATATCCCGATGACCGTCCAGGCCATGAAGGCCGGCGCCGTCGATTTCCTGACGAAGCCGGTCCGCGATCAGACGCTGCTGGACGCGGTCAACGCCGCGATCGGGCTGGATGCGGCGCGACGTGCGGAAGCCGCCAGGATCAAGGGCTATGTCGAGCGCTTGCAGACCCTGACGCCGCGGGAGCGCGAAATCATGCATGAGGTGACGCGGGGGCGCCTCAACAAGCAGATCGCCTTCGACCTCGGCATCAGCGAGGTCACGGTCAAGCTGCACAGAGGCAATCTGATGCGGAAGATGGAGGTCGCCTCGATCGGCGAACTCATCCGGGCCTGGGAAGCCCTGCCGGTCAGAATGCGCGCGACCAACGCCGCATAGGACCTTTGAGCGAAATCGGAAGCGGTCGCGGCTGTGTGATGGGATGAACAACAAGATGGAGCATGTCTCGGGGTTCGAGAGAAACCCGAGACATGCTCCAGGGCGGCAGTCCAGTCACCGCGCCGATGCGCAAAAACTCGCGCTGTGCCGGCGATCAGGTCAGCGCCATGCCGCCATCGACGGTGAGGTTGACGCCCGTCACGAAGTCGCTCTGCGCCGAGCAGAGGAAAAGTGCGGCTCGAGCGAGTTCGTCGGCCTCGCCCATTCGGCCAAACGGGATCGCCTGTGCGGCCATCTCCTCGACCCGCGCCAGCGCTTCGGCCGCGACGCCGAGCTTTCCGATGATCGGCGTCGCGGTCGGGCCGGGGCTGAGCACGTTGACGCGGATGCGCCGATCCTTGAACTCCAGCGCCCAGTTGCGGGCGAACGCCTCGATCGCAGCCTTGCTGCCGGCATAAACGGCGTGGCCGTCCAGTACCTTGCGGCTGGCGATCGAGCTGGTCAGCAGGATGGCGCCGCCATCACGCAGCAGCGGGGCGATCTTCTGCACGCCGAAGAAGGTGCCACGCGCATTGGCGAGGAACTGTGCGTCATAGTCCTGCGGCGTCACCGCGAGGCTCGGCTGGATCCGGATGCCGCCTGCATTCGCCATGTAGATATCGGCCTTGCCGAAGCGTTCCGCCACGAGGGCGGCGACGCGCTCATGCGTGGCGAGATCGGCAACGTCGCCGGTAAGACCGATCGCCCTTTGCCCGAGGGCCTCGACGGCTTGATCCACCGCCTCTTCGCGGCGCCCGACAATCAGGACATTCGCGCCCTCGGCCACGAAGATGCGGGCCGTGGCGAAGCCGATGCCACTATTGCCGCCGGTGATCACAGCGACCTTGTTCGACAGTTTGTTCATGCGGACCTCCATCTGAAGGATCCGAGATCGGGGCGCGCCCGGCTGAAATCAAATATTCAAAAGTCGATATGATCTATACATATGTATAGATCGGGCTGACATCGAGATTATTGCTCGCAAAATTGCCTGACGCAAGATCAACGGGCTTCGACAAGCCGCGATTCTCTCAACGCATTCACTGCGGTCTCGAAGCCGACTCTTCAGGAGATGCGCAGCCAGGCATCGCCCGGAGGCGTCGATCGCAGCCCCATAGCCGCGACTCGGAGGCGCCAATGCCGAACGATACATCATCCCGTCCGACCGATTGCAGCCGGCGCGACCTCCTGTGCGGCGGCGCCTGCGCGGCCGCGGCCGGCACGCTTCCGCTCTCGTCTTTCGCACAGCCCGCCACCGTTTCCACTCGGAACAGCAAAAGGAGCCAACGCATGAACTATGTGACGACCCGTGATGGCGTCGAGATCTTCTACAAGGATTGGGGCCCGAAATCGGCGCAACCGCTCGTCTTCCACCATGGCTGGCCGCTCAGCTCGGATGACTGGGACGCGCAGATGCTGTTTTTCCTGGCGCAGGGCTTCCGGGTCGTCGCGCATGACCGGCGCGGGCATGGCCGCTCCAGCCAGGTCTCCGAGGGTCATGACATGGACCATTACGCCGCCGACGTCGCGGCTGTGGTCGAGCATCTCGAGCTGCGCAATGCCGTCCATATCGGCCATTCGACCGGTGGCGGCGAGGCCACGCGCTATGTCGCCCGTCACGGCAGGAAGCGCACGGCCAAGCTCGTCCTCATCGGCGCGGTGCCGCCGATCATGGTCAAGACCGACCGCAATCCCGGCGGCCTGCCGATCGAGGTCTTCGACGGGTTCCGCAAGAGCCTCGCCGCCAATCGCAGCAGGTTCTACACCGATCTCGCGGCGGGACCGTTCTATGGCTTCAACCGACCGGGGGTCGAAGCGGATCCGAGCCTCGTCCAGAACTGGTGGCGCCAGGGCATGATGGGGGCGGCCAAGGCCCATCATGATGGCATCAAGGCCTTTTCGGAGACCGATTTCACCGATGACCTCAAGGTGATCGAGGCCCCGGCGCTGGTGATGCATGGCGATGACGATCAGGTCGTCCCGATCGGCGACAGCGCTCCGATCACCGCCAAGCTGCTCAAGCGCGCGACGCTGAACATCTACAACAAGCTGCCCCACGGCATGGCGACGACCCATGCGAATGTCGTGAACAGGGACATCCTGACCTTCGTCCGAGGCTGACATGCGAGGACGAGGCGGCAATCAAAGCCGCCTCGTCCATGGTCGCCGCTCGGCCACCATTGACTTCCGGAGCAAATCCAAGCGGGACAGCTTCTTTTGCCAGGCCGGAAAGCTCATAGATCCGTCTGCTCGGGCAGGAGCAGAGCATCATCAACGTCAATGCCGAGGTGCCGGTTCGCTTGTAGATCAACGCAACTTTTGTCCGCCGGAGGCTGTGTGTCCCATAGAGCGCAGGGTCCAGGCCGATCAGGGCGACCCAGCCTCGCAGCAACACCGACTTCTTCAACACAATCGGCCCTTAGTAGACGCTCAACATGTCCGCTTTCGGCGATCCAGGCCAGTCGCAACTTCACAATCACTCAAAGAGGGTCGCATCTTGTGAATCCTCCCGGGGCAGTTGTCTGTTCCGCCCAAATAGTATGATGTCCGATGCGATCCTCCTACTAACACGAATTCTCAAGCGTTGGAGCTTCCGAACGGACGCAGCGCGATCCAGGCCTCGCGCGCGTCAACGAATTATCGACGATTGCCTTGCAAGAGTGTCGGACCGGTAAGGAGCTGTGCTCGGATTTCGACACCAATGAAGACGCGTGCTTCCACGACGGACCTCTATGATCCCGAGCTTCGCAGCGTCATGGTGCGAGCGCTCTATGGCACGCCATTGGCAATCCCGATCGGGATGGCGATCGCAACGACGGTGATCGCAGCTTGCGCTGCCATCACAGGTGACGCCACTTTCGCTCTCCTCAGCGCCGTCATGGGGTGCGTCGGCGCATTCCGCTTCGGCGCGCAGGTTTTTTATAGACGGAAGCAATCATCGGTTTCGACCGTCGTGTTCGAGCGTCTGGCATATGCCGGCGCGTGGGCGACCGCGTTCACGATGAGCTGTTTCGGTGCATATGCCGTCACGGTTCACTCCGACGACCGTATCGTGACGTTGGCGGTTGCACAGACCATCGGCTACATCGCCGGAATTGCCGGCCGTAACAGCTCCCGCCCGTTCATCACGAATATCCAGGTCACTTTCGCGGCGCTACCCTTCGCCGGCGCGCTGATTGCGTCCCAAATCCCAGCGTTCGTCGTTATCGCTGGTGCGCTGTTGATGACCGTTGTGCTGACGATCTCGTCCTCGGACGTCATACATCGTGTGTTCGTATCGAATTTTCGCACAACACGCGATCTTAAGACGATCGCGAGGACCGACAGCATCACCTCGCTTCTCAACAGGCGCGGGTTCATCGAGGAGGTGGAAGAACGGCTTTCGTCGAAGAGACGAACCTACCTTCTGTCCGTGGACGTCGATGACTTCAAAACAGTCAACGACACACTGGGCCACGACATCGGCGATGCCCTGCTGTCCCTGGTAGCCGCTCGCATCTCGTCGGTTCTGGACCCCGGCGACAAAGCAGCGCGAATCGGCGGCGACGAGTTCATGATCGTGTCCGATCGCGCCAGCAAAGATATTGCCGAACTAGCCGCGCTAGTGGTCAGCTTGTTTACGGATCCCATAAGCGTCGGCAAAGCCACGCTTTCGGTTTCGGTCAGTATCGGGCTCGCCAATGCGACTGGCGAGTCGCTCGAGCGTTCACTGAAGCACTGCGACCTGGCTCTCTACAAAGCGAAGGCCGAAGGCAAAAATCGCTGGCTGTCTTATGTGCCCGAGATGAGCGAAGCCTATGATCGTCGGATGGAATTGGAGCAGGACTTAGCCAAAGCCATTGTGGAAGGTCAATTCGATCTCCATTACCAGCCGATCTATAGCCCGCGCGGTCGAACGATATTGATGTGTGAGGCGTTGATGCGCTGGAAGCATCCAACGCGCGGCTTGGTCAACCCTGCGGAGTTTATCCCCCTTGCTGAACAGAACGGGCTGATCAAAAGCCTCGGTTCTTTTGCGATCGAGCAGGCGCTGAAAGCTGCGATCAGCTGGCCGCAGCCGATCGGCGTCAGCGTCAATGTATCCGGCAAGCAGTTCCACCGGGATCATGATCTGGTCGGCATCATCGAAGACGCGCTGCGGCGGACCGGGGTTGCGCCTCACCGGGTGACCGTCGAGGTCACTGAGACGACGCTTGCGGACGATAAGGAATTCGTGATCGCGACGTTGCACCGGATACGCGCGTTGGGCGTGAAGGTCGCTCTGGATGATTTCGGCACGGGATACTCGTCGCTGAGCTACTTTGCCGAGCTCCCAATCGACATCTTGAAGATCGACCGGGCTTTCGTCGGCAGCATCGCCACGAGTACCAAGGCAAGATCGTTGATGCGGGCCATCACGGGTTTGGCGGGCGATTTGAACGTGCCGATAATCGTCGAGGGCGTAGAGACTCCAGAGCAGTTCGAAGCGGTGACGCGCTTCGCTCCCTATGGCGTTCAGGGCTTTCTGTTCGCGCGACCAATGCCGAAAGAGAATATCGATCCGATCATCGATCGGCGCGTCGCGCTTCCCGCTATCGACCGGCCTTCCACAACCGTGACGAAAAAGGGCCGTTCCTCCGCAGCCTAAACAGGATATGTTCTGCTTCCTAGCAACGGGAGCCAGGGCCCCATGGCCGGCGTAGGCGTCAAAGACCTCCTATCCGCCGATGATATCGACGAATCGGATCTGATCGACGTCTTGAACAAGGCTGGGGCGATTGCCGACGGAAAGTTGCCCCCACGGACAAGCGCCAAGATGATTGGCCTTTTCTTCGAGCAGGAAAGCACGAGGACCAGGATAGGTTTCGACGTCGCGGCCTCTCGGCTCCGCCATCATGTCGTCGATATCTCGGCTTCGCCGGCCAGCCGGCTCGGCAAGGCTCAAGGCGAAGATCTGGAGGATCACGTTCGGACGGTCTCGGAGTACTGCGACCTCATTGTCGCCAGGACCGAACATGTCGCGACGGTCGAAGAGATCGCGCGCCTTACGCATCTTCCCGTGGTCAACGGCGGAAACGGGATCGGTGAGCATCCGACTCAAGCCCTCGTCGATCTCTTCACGATCGAGCGACGCCTTGGAGATGTCAGGCAGCTGTCGGTGGCACTGTCGTGCGATCCGACCGCCCGCCATGCTCTCTCCTTCATGAAACTGCTCGCGTTGCGCCCCCCGCGGCGCTTCACCCTCTGCCTCGCTCCTGAAACGAAATTATCCAACGTCGCTGCGGCTGCGATTGATGACTTGAGGCATTGCGGCACGACTATCGATAGGGTGGATAACGTAGAGGACACGCTGAATTATGACGTTCTCTCGATCCAAACTCAGAAAGCGTCCAGTATCATCAGCGGGCGTATTGGCGAGATGGATACGGTTCAAAAGATAGAGGACGAGAAATTTACATTGACGGCCGAAAAGATACTTAGAAATCGGTCCAAAACGATGATTTTGAACCCCCTGCCGCGGCATTCCGAGACCGACAAGTCATGCGACAGACTCCCGAACGCCGCGTACTTCGAACAGGTCCGGCTCTCGGTTCCAATTCGGATGGCGGTTCTCAGCCGCATGCTCGCGGGCCGGCGCTGGGCGGGGCGATCTCTTTCGCACTTGCGGCCTGGATGGCCGGAAACATCGTCGCCTATTTCCTCCTCGCTGTCGCGATCCGTCAGCTAAAACTCGACCTCTCGTATCCGGAAATTCTCGCCATACGCTCCGCCGGTGGGCTGGCGATCGGTCTCGTTCTGGGTTGGCGCGACCGTAAGTTATTTGGTGAGGTCTGGCGCTCGCGCCTGCCGTTGCATCTCGCTCGAAGTGCTCTGCATGCTGTTGGCGCGATTGCGGTGGTTTGGAGTGTCGCCAATCTGCCGCTGGGCCTCGTGGCGAGCATTGAATTCAGTGGACCGTTGTTCGCGGCCGCAATCGGCGCGTTCGCATTCCGGCTACGGCCAGCCAGATTCGCCTGGATCGGGCTCGGCTTAATTTTCGCCGGGGCTGCGGCTATCGTGTTTCAGTATAAAGAGGTCATGGGTCTCGCGATCATCATTCCGTTTGCTGGCGTCGGATTCCTGACATGCACGAATATAATGCTGGGAACGCTCACCCAGAAGCAGTCCACGCATTCGATATTGTTTATCATGAATGCCGCGCAACTGGTGATCTTCCTGACACTGAGCCTGTTGGGGACTGAAGCTCTCCAGCTTCCATCCTCGTCCATATCGACGACGACGCTCTTTGCGCACGGGACCGCGACATTCGCGCTTGCGATCGTTCTGATGGCTGTCTCCGGCTACATGACCCAAGCGTCACTGAGCCAAGCGACGCGCCATGGTACCGCAGTTCAGGTCTCGGCGCTCGATACTTTGCGCATTCCAGCACTCGCAGCTGCCGGCGCGCTGCTTTTTGGCGAGCCGCTCGAACAGGCCTTTATGATTCCTAGCACTATTATCATGTGCGGGGCACTCTTGGTCACATATCTTGATCGAATCAGGCGAGTATAAGAAGAATATGCGCTCAGTTGAATGGTTCGTTTGTCGAAAGACTTGTGATGATCGTGGTGCCCGTCACTGCACTCGACGCAGTTCGAAGGCGAAGGCGCTGAGCCCCAGCCATTGCTGCATGGAGCAAGCCAGGGCCTGATCGCCATCGATCTCCATTTGACCGGTGTCGGGCTCCTTCTTGATCGTCGCCAGCGCCATCCAGATCGCCGTCATCGTGCGCAGGGAACTCGCGATCAGCAGATCGAGCTGATGGCCAGGGTGGAGGCGGATGCAGCAACGTGGCAAGCTGCACGCGCTGGCCGGAGACAACTGCCTTCGAGATGGGCCGTGATGAAGGCGGGAACGTTCTGAACCGCGCCCACCGGCGGCGGTATCTCCTGTCGGGTCTTCTCACCTGCGGTTGCTGCGGTGCCGGCTACACCTTGGTCGCGGTCGGGCGCTATGGCTGCGCCGGCCGGGTTCCAAGGGCTTATGTCAGAACGATCGGACGATCAGCCGCCGCGAGCTCGAGGAGTGATCGCTGGAGATCCGGGTAGCAGAGCCCGGCGAGCGTCCTGCGGTCCTGGTTCACCCGAACCTTGCGGAAGCCTATCGGCGGCGCGTGGCCAGCTGGAGAGCTCGCTGGAGGATCAGGAGCGGCGCGCTGAGACGATCGTTGTCGCGTCTCGGGGCGGCGGCGTCTCGCTTGAGCTGCACGGCGACCTGGCGCGGCTTCTCGCTGTTTGCTGCTGGCATGCAAAAAAGCCGCCCTTGGAGGGGCGGCTTTGAGCGCCGAAGATCGGCCTTTTGTTGATTTGGTTGCGGGGGCCAGATTTGAACTGACGACCTTCAGGTTATGAGCCTGACGAGCTACCGGGCTGCTCCACCCCGCGCTAATGGGTGTTTAA
>NZ_JBNNPK010000044.1:0-8606 GCF_050275675.1 Allobosea sp. NPDC003192 | reverse complement strand
GACCAGACCGAGCAGGTGCATGTAGTCATGTGCGCCGGCGCCGGCGTTGTCCGGCTTGGCGAGGGCGTTCTGCATGAACCACATCGTCGCCTGCTGGAGATGGCCGAGCGAGGCGGCAAGCGAGGCCAGCAGCGGCTTCAGCGCCTCGTCGCCCTCGTTCTCCTTCACGAAGGCGCCGACCTCGTTGAAGAAGGCCATGATGGCGCGGCCACCGTCGCGGCCGAGCTTGCGGCCGACCAGGTCCATCGCCTGCACGCCGTTGGCGCCCTCATAGATCATGGCGATGCGGGCATCGCGCACGAACTGCTCCATGCCGTGCTCGGCGATGTAGCCATGGCCGCCATACATTTGCTGGGCCTTCACCGCGTTGTCGAAGCCGATATCGGTGAGCACGCCCTTGAGCACCGGCGTCATCAGGCCGAGCTGGTCGTCGGCCGCCTGGCGCTCGGCGTCGTCCCCGGAGCGGTGGGCGACGTCCGACTTGATCGCGTTCCAGATGACGAAAGCGCGGGCGGCCTCGTTGAAGGCCTTGATCGACATCAGAGTGCGGCGCACGTCCGGATGTACGAACAGCGGATCTGCCGGCTTGTCGGGGCTCTTGGCGCCGGTCAGGGCCCGGCCCTGCAGGCGATCCTTGGCGTAGGCGACGGCGTTCTGATAGGCGACCTCGGACTGGGCGAGGCCCTGGATCGCGACGCCGAGGCGGGCCTCGTTCATCATCACGAACATGGCGTTGAGCCCCTTGTTCTCGGCCCCGACCAGCCAGCCCTTCGCCCCGTCATAGTTCATGACGCAGGTCGAATTGCCGTGGATGCCCATCTTGTGCTCGATCGAGCCACAGGAGACGTGGTTGTTCTCGCCGACCGAACCGTCCGCGCCGACCTCGTTGCGCGGCACGACGAAGAGCGAAATGCCCTTGACGCCCTGCGGCGCGCCCTCGATGCGGGCGAGCACGAGATGGACGATGTTCTCGGTGATGTCCTGCTCGCCGGCCGAGATGAAGATCTTGGTGCCGGTGATCGCATAGGAGCCGTCGCCATTCGGCACGGCCTTGGTCTTGATCAGGCCGAGATCGGTGCCGCAATGCGGCTCGGTCAGGTTCATCGTGCCCGACCAGATGCCCTCGGCCATCTTCGGCAGATAGGTGCGCTTCTGTTCGTCCGTGCCGTGGACATAGAGCGCGGCCATCGCGCCCATGGTCAGGCCCGGATACATGGCGAAGGCCATGTTCGCCGAGGAGGAGAACTCGTTGATGATGGCGCCAAGCGTGTAGGGCAGGCCCTGGCCACCGTACTCAGGGTCCATGGCGAGGCCGATCCAGCCGCCGGCCGCATAGGCCTCATAAGCCTGCTTGAAACCCTTCGGCGTCGTCACAGAACCGTCGGCGTTGCGCTTGCAGCCCTCCTGGTCGCCGGAATGGTTGATCGGCTGAAGAACCTCCTCACAGAGCTTGGCGCCTTCGCCGAGCACGGCCTCGACCAGATCCGGCGTCGCCTCGGCGAAGCCCGGGAGATTGTTGTAGCGCTCGAACTGGAAGACGTCGTTGAGCAGGAACAGCGTGTCCTCGACAGGCGCCTTGTAGACCGGCATCGCATCCCTCCCTGGCGTTTCGTGCAGCCTTCGTGACGAAGCTTGCCGGCTTCATATGACAGCGGCGCTTCGAGATAGTTCATATATAAACTATCTGGTTGCGACTTGCCAAGGGGCGGCATCAACTTTTTCAGCCGGACAGCGTAGTTGGGAGAGATTGGCGCGCCGCACGCGGAACGTGCAAACGAAAAATGCCCCGAACCGGCGAGGGTTCAGGGCATCGTGTTTTGAAGGGTGCGGTCGAGCGACCGAGTCGCTTCAGGCGTCGAGGCGCGCGAGGGTCGCTTCGAGCTCGGCGATCGCCGCCTCGATCTCGGCCCGTTGGCTGCGCAGCAGGTCGAGCTGCTCGGCGATCTGGCCGCGGCTGAGCTGTAGACCGCCGACCGAGGCGGACGGCTCCTTGCCCTTGAGCTCCTTGCCCTCCTCGTTTGCGAGCATGGCGCGGATTTCGACCAGGGTGAAGCCGAGCTGCTTGCCCTTCAGGATGAGGGCGAGACGGGCGCGGTCGCGGCCGGAATAGATCCGGGTCAGGCCGGAACGGGCCGGTGCGAGCAGGCCACGCGATTCATAGAAGCGCAGCGTGCGCAGGGTGACGCCGAATTCGCGGGCGAGATCGCTGATCGTGAAGCCATCGGCTTCGCTGGCATTCGTCGTCTGGGGGGAGGCGGAGCGGCCGTCGTGACTTGGTGTGGCCGCCAGAGCCGAGCTTTGGCGCGACATGTCTGATTCCTTAGAGGTTGCGGGCGGGGCAGCGACCAATCGGAGCGCCCCTGCGTTGCCGGCAATGTAGGCGTTGCGGCTCCCTTACGTCACGTCGTTCCCCACCAGCCGGGGGTAAGTTACCGTTATGCCCGGTCAGGGCAACCTGCCGCGACAGGTGTTTCCGGAAAATTAACGTCCAGGCCCTCGATCTTAACGCTCTATTTACCGTGACGGCGAAAAGTCGGTGCCGCGATCTCCAGCATCAGCCGCATCAACCCGATGTTCATGATTACCGAGATCGCAAGGGCGCCGCCGCGTGAGGGGGTAGCGAGCGCTCTTTGGTCAATATCTGCCCCTCGAGGCGAGCGTGACATGGCGACCAGCCTGCCCTGGAGCGTCAAGGGCGTCGATCCGCGCACACGCGACGCGGCGAAAGCCGCTGCTCGTCGCGCCGGGATGACGCTCGGCGAGTGGCTGGACAGCAAGATTCGCGAAGAGGCGGGGGAACCCGAAGCCGTCGCGCACGAGGCGCAGGAGCACGACATCGTCGCCCTGTCGGAGCGCCTCGCCCGGCTCTCGCAGGGCGGGATGCAGACGGCCGCTCCGCCGCAGGCCGCCAGGTCCGATCCCGCGCGCGAGCGCATCGACGCCTTCATCACGCAGGCCGCCATGGCCGAACGCCTGACCCGCGACAGCAACGCCCGCACGGCGAACGCGCTCGATTCGATTGCGCAATGGATGGAGCGTACCGAGAGCCGCCTGTCGCAGGGCGAGCGCGCCACGGTCGAGCGCCAGGAGCGCACCACCAGCGTGATCGCCGATTCCATCAAGGCGATGGGCGAGCGCCTCAGCGAGATCGAGCGTCGGGCCACGGAAGCCAACCGCCGGCCGGTGGTGCAGCCGGCGCGCCCGGTGCTGAGCCGCGAAGGCCTCGCCGCTGCGGTTTCCGACATCCGCTCGCGCCAGCGTGCCCTCGACGAGGGGCCGAGGACGCCTGCTCTCGAACGTTCGAACCACGCCCCGACGCTGGCCAATCTGCGCGACGATCTGCGCCAGCTGAGCGACCGGATCGCTCCAGCACAACCGGCGATCCGGACTGAGGATCAGCGCGCCGCCTACAAGCCACTCGAACGAGCGATCGGCGAGCTCGGCGCCCGGCTCGACCGCCTCGACGGGCGCGACCGGCTCGACGCCGTCCTGAAGCCGCTGGCCCGGATCGAGGCCGAGATCGGCCGCCTGTCGGAGACGCGCCCGCAGGAAAGCTACAGCCGCTTCGAGCTGGAGGTCGCCCATCTCGCCGCCAAGGTCGACGCCCTCGCCACGCGCGGCGGCGACCGCCAGATGATCGCCCCGATCCTGAACGAGTTGGCCGAGCTGCGCGAAATCGTCGCCGCACCGGACGGCCGGCGGTTCGACGATCTGTCGCTGCAGCTCAACGCCCTGACCTCGGACATCGGCCGCCTGCGCGACGACACGCGCGATCTGCGCAGCCTGTCGCTGGCGATCGAGGACGTCCGCGAGAGCCTGCACAGCGACCGCCAGCGCGAGCGCGCTGGCGACAGCGGACCGATGCTCGCCTTGTCGCGCCAGGTCGAGTCGCTCGCCCAGAAGATCGACTCGCTGCCGGAGATGAAGGCGTCCGTCATCGACGGGCAGGTCGACCAGCTTGTCGCCCGCCTCGGCGAGCTCGACGCCATCGGCCGCCCTGCCTCGAACGAACTCGCCGGCCGCATCGAAGCGCTGGTGATCAAGCTCGAGCATCTGGCCGAGCGCCCGCCGAGCCGGCTCGAGGACCGGATCGAGGCTCTGACCGACCGCGTCGAGCAACTCACGGCCTCCAGCACGCTCGCCCAGATGGTCGATGAGGGCGGGACTCCCCTCGCCCGGGTCGACATGCGTCCCGTCGAGGACATGCTGCGCGGCCTCGCCGCCAAGATCGACGAAGCCGGGCGCCCCGGCGCCGGCTCCGATTCCTTCGACGCGCTTGAGCGCCAGATCGCGGGCCTGACCCAGCGGCTCGACCAGCAGGCGGCGACGCGCTCGGCCGAGCATGGCATCGAACGGACGCTGCAGGACCTCGTCGTCCATCTCCAGAGCATGCGCGAGGACACCGCCGCCGCGGCCGAGCGCGCAGCGCGCGCCGCCATGGCCGACCTGCCTTCGTCGCGCGGCGCGAGCCTGTCCGAGCTCAGCGACCTGATGAGCGGCCTGCGCGAGAGCCATGTCTCGACCGGGCGCGAGACCCAGGATGCGATCGGCGCCGTGCACCGGACGCTGGAGACCATCATCGGTCGCCTCGGCGATCTCGAAGCCGAGCTGGGCGGCGAACGCGAGCGCCCCAGCGCCGCCCCGGCTCCCGCTTCGCGCGTCCGGGCGCTTGCCCCGGCCGAAGAGATCAAGGTGACGGCTCCTGCCGTGCCGATGGCCGAGCGCTTCGCGGCCGAGCAGCGCCCGCCGCGGGTCGGTGGGCTCGACATGCCGCTGGAGCCTGGCTCCGGCCGGCCGCGCCCCGATGCCCCGGCCCCGCAGGGCAATGACCCCCAGGCCGTGCGCCAGAGCCTGATCGCCGCGGCGCGCCGTTCGGCCAAGGCCGCCAGCGAAGCTGCCGCCGCCAACCCGGCGCCCGCAGTCGAGACGGCCAAGGCCGGCAAGCCCGCCTCCGGTGGGCGCCTGAAGGCGATCCTCGAGAAGCGCCGGCGGCCCCTGCTGCTCGGCCTCGCCGCGGTTGTCCTCGCGATCGGCGCCGCCCAGGTGTTCTCGGGTGGCCAGCAGGGCAGCGCCAAGAAGCAGGTGGCGAACGAGAGCAGCCGGACCGAACCGAGCGCTGCCGCTCCCGTCGAGACCCCTGCGGCCAAGCCGACGCCGCAGAGCGCCCCGACCGAGCCGACGCCGCCGCCAGCCAAGGACCAGAGCTCGGCCTTGCCGCCGCTGCAGATCGGCACGACGCCTGCCCAGGCGGCCGCGCCCGCACCGGCCCAGGCGGCGAGCCCTGAGCTTCCACCGGTCGCCTCCATGCCTTCGATGGTCGCTTCGCTACCGCTGCAAAGCCCGTCCGAAGCGGTCGAGAGCGTCACCGGGATCGGCGAATTGCCCGGCACTGCCGGCAGCGCCGGCATTCGGAAGGCAGCGCTCGCGGGCGATGCCCGCGCCGTCTATCAGATCGCCGCCCAAGCCGCCGACGGTCCGGGCAACCGCGACCCGAAGCTGGCGCTGCGCCTGTTCGAGCGCGCTGCCGTCGCCGGCCTTACGCCGGCGCAGTTCCGGCTCGGCAACATGTTCGAGAAGGGCATCGGCACCAATCGCGACCCGGCGCTCGCCAAGGTCTGGTACGGGCGCGCCGCCGAGCGCGGCAACGCCAAGGCGATGCACAACCTCGCCGTGCTCTATGCCGAGGGCGCCGGCGGCAAGCCGGACTATGCCACGGCGACCGAATGGTTCCGCCGCGCCGCCGAGCACGGCGTGCGCGACAGCCAGTACAACCTCGCCATCCTCCTCGGCCGCGGCCTCGGCGCTCCGGCCGATCTTGGCCAGTCCTACCGCTGGTTTGCGATCGCCGCCGCCCAGGGCGACGACGATGCGGCGCGCAAGCGCGACGAGGTGGCGAGCCGGCTGCCCGCCGGTGATCTCGCCGCAGCCAAGGCGGCGGCAGAGAGCTGGAAGCCGAAGCCGCTCGAAGCGAACGCCAACGAGGTCACGCCGCCGGCCAAGGGCTGGGACGAAGCTCCGGTGGCCGCCAAGAAGCCGGCCAAGCCCGGCCGTGGCTGAGCCAGGCGGTGCAGGCCTGCGCCTGCACGCGAGATCGGTTCAAAGCTGCACAAATTGAAAAGGTTTACGCTGTAGCGTCACCGCTACGGCGCGCCTTTCGTTCGGTCGGCTCCGGCCGAACCAGAAATTCGTGCCGGCTCAGCAGGTTGGGCATGTTCTTGTCGCAAAAGTCGTATCCACTTTTGCGGAACCATGCCCGACATGGGAACGCGCCGACGGCCGACGGGGTTTTGGAAGAGTGCAGATCTATCTCCCGATCGCGGAACTGCCGATCAGCATTTTCCTCGTGCTCGGGCTGAGCGGCGCGGTCGGCTTCATCTCGGGCCTGTTCGGCGTCGGCGGCGGCTTCCTGCTGACACCGCTGCTCATCTTCCTCGATATTCCCCCAGCCGTCGCGGTCGCGACCGTCGCCGCACAGGTCGCCGGCTCTTCGATGACCGGCGTTCTGACCTACTGGCGACGCAACGCGCTCGACTTCAAGCTAGGCGGCATCCTGGTCTCCGGCGGCATCTTCGGCACGATCATGGGCGTGCTGTTCTTCAACTCGATGCGACGCCTCGGCCAGCTCGAACTGGTCATCACCCTGTCCTATGTCACGCTCTTCACCTGCATCGGCGGGCTGATGCTGTTCGACGCGGTGCGCGCCGCACTGCGCGACCGCCGCGGCAAGCCGGCTCGCCGCCTGCGCGAGGCCGGCTCACACCCACCCTGGATGGGCCTGCCGCTGCGCATGCGCTTCCCCCGCTCGCAGCTCTACGCCAGCGTGATCCCGATCGCGGCGCTCGCCATCGTCATCGGCTTCATCGGCGCGGTACTCGGCGTCGGCGGCGGCTTCATGCTGGTGCCGGCGCTGATCTACTTCTTCCGGATTCCGCCGGCCGTGGTGGTCGGCACCTCGCTATTCCAGATCCTGGTCACCATGACCGGCGCGACGGTGCTGCACGCCGTCACCAACCAGTCGGTCGATATCATCCTCGCCATGCTGCTGCTGGTCGGCGGCGTCATCGGCGCGCAGTTCGGCGGCCGCGCAGCGCGCAATCTCAACGTCTCGTCGTTCCGGCTGCTGCTGGCGCTACTGATCCTCTCGGTCGGCCTGCGGTTCGCAGTCGAGCTCTTCCTGCCGCCGAACGAGCCCTATTCGGTGGTCGTGCCGGAGGGAGCGCAGCGATGAGACGCGCGGCGCTCGCCCTCGCAGCAGCTTGCCTTGCGATGTTCGCCGGTGCTCCGGCGAAGGCCGAGGCGCTGATCGCGGCGCTGTCGACCCACCGGATCGCGATCGCCTCCAACTTCACCGGCGACCAGCTCGCCGTGTTCGGCCTGGTCGAGCGGGACGGGCGCTCGGTGGCTCGTGCCGACCCCTACGACATCGTCGTCACGGTGCGCGGGCCGCAGCGCATGCTCATCGTGCGCGAGAAGGAGCGCGTCGGCCCGATCTGGATCAACCGTACCCAGCGGCGCTTTCCGGATCGCTCGATCTATCTCTCGGTCGCGACCAATCGACCGATCAAGGAGATCCTGTCCGACGAAGCGGCACGACGCGACCGCATCGGCCTCGCCAATGCGCAGCGCACGCAGGGAGGCTTCGACTTCGAGTTCGACATCGCCCGCTTCCGCGAGGCGCTGATCCGGACGCTCGAAGGCAAGCAGCTCTATACGCTAGACGAGCGCGGCGTCACCTTCCTGTCGCCGGCGCTGTTCAGCTCGCAGATCAAGATCCCGGCGATAGCGCCGACCGGCCCCTACGAGGTCGAGGTGCTGCTCTATGCCGGCGGCTCCATCCTGGCGCGCCAGACCACCAATTTCGAAGTGGTGAAGACCGGCGCGGAACAGCGCATGACCTCGGCCGCGCATGACCGGCCGCTGCTCTACGGCCTGGCGACGGTCTCGGTGGCGCTGCTGCTGGGCTGGCTGGCGACGGTGATCTTCCGGCGCGACTGAGCTTTGGATCGCGCATCAGAGCGTTCCGAAAAGTGGCTTCCACTTTTCGGTCCGATGCTTCAGCCCGTCAGCATCTCATAGGCCAGGAAGGGCGCGATCGTGCCCTCCGCGACGCTGGTGAGCTCGTCGGCGAGCTCGACCAAGCCGTCGGTCTCGGTCAGCGAGGTCAGTACGCCCGCCCCATCGCGGGGATGCTTGCGCGCCACCGCGATGCCATCCGGACCCGGAGCGAGCGAGACACGGACATATTCGCGCCGGCCGGCCTTCTTCTTGTAGGCGAAGCCCAGCCGGACGGGCAGGCCGGGCAGCCGCACCGGCTTCGTGCCCGAGAGGAGCGCGATCACGGTGCGGGCGACGAAGGCGAAGGTGATGAAGACCGCGACCGGATTGCCGGGCAGGCCGATGAAGGGGGTGCCGGCGACCAGCCCCATCGCCACCGGCCGGCCGGGCTTGATCGCGACGCGCCAGAAGGCGAGCTCGCCGGCCTGCTCGACCGCAGCCTTGACGTGATCCTCCTCGCCGGTCGAGACGCCGCCCGAGGTCAGGATCAGGTCGCAGTCCGCCGCCGCCTCGCGCAGCCTCCGAGCGAGGCTTTCACGCTCGTCCTTGAG
>NZ_JBNNPK010000043.1:0-9233 GCF_050275675.1 Allobosea sp. NPDC003192 | reverse complement strand
GGCCCACCCCGAACGAGTTTGCAACCCGATCCAGAACGGACCACAGCGAGAACAGAGTCCAGTTATGAACGAGGGCAAACAGGGGGCAACGTCACTATGTTCCGTAGGACGTCCGATAAAGTGCGGCGCACAAAGTCGCGCGATCGGGCGACGCCGATAGGGGTCGGCGGCAATTGCTCCGGCACCCAGCGCATCTCGTATTCAAATGTCAGGTCGCCATCGTAGCCCTGTGCCGCGAGTGTCCCGAGGATATTCGCCCATGGCACATCGCCCTCACCGACAGGCACCGAACGGCGACTGGCCTCGTTGGAGCCGCGGCGCGGGAATCTTGGCACGAAACTGTAGTCCTTGACGTGGACGAGCCGGATCGCCTTGGCTTGGATGTCAAGGCTCTCCGGAAAGCCTTCCTTGCCATCGCGCATCAGATTGGCGGGATCGTAGACGATTCCGATGATCTCCTCCTCGGCCCGCCGCCAAATCTCGTATGTCCGGGCAGCCGTATCGGCCATGGTGCCGTCATGGTTCTCGATATTGAGGCCGATCCGGCGCTCCGCGGCACGGGGCGCTGCGCGCTTCAGGCTTTCGACGAGCCGCCCGGCCGCGACGTTCCAGTCAGCATCGGGAACCTCGGCGCCGCCGAAGACGCGGACGCTGGCAGCGCCCAGTGCGTCCGCCAGATCGATGGCGTGGACCAGGCTCGCGACGGCCTCTTCGCGTTCGCTGGCGAGGGAGCTGTTGAAGCGCTTTTCGTAGGGCGTGAGCGCGCCGATGACGAGGCCGCGCCGGTCGGCCTCCTCACGAAGCGCCCTTGCGACGTCGAGCGAAGCGTCAGGTGCGATCGCGCAGCGATAGCCCGACTGGCAGATGAGATCGATCCCGTCGAGCTCCAGTTGCTGGGCGAGAGCAAGAGCCCTGGAAGGGTCGAGTTCGGGGGTTGCCATGGTGTGAAGCAGCAGGCGCATCGTTCAGGCGACCCTCGCAAGCATCTCGGCCGTTACCGCGTGCAGCAACGGCTTGCCGGCAACGAAGCGTTCGATCTCGTCGGCCAGCAACTCGGCCATCCGCCTTGTCTCGTAGCCGGCCGCGCCCGCGATATGCGGGGTGAGGACGACGTTGGGCAGGCCGAACAATGGGGAATCCGGCGGCAACGGCTCGGGCTCGGTGACATCGAGGACGGCGTCGAGGCGACCCGAGACCAGCTCTTGCGTCAGCGCCGCATGATCGACCAGCGCGCCGCGCGCCGTATTGATCAGCGTCGCCCCGTCGCGCATCGTGGCGAGTTGGGTCCGGCCGATCATGCCCGCAGTCTCGGGCAGCGAGGGCGCGTGCAGGCTGACCACGTCGGAGCGGGCCATCAGCTCCGTTAACGTGACTTTCTCGACGCTGAGCGCGCGCGCCTCCTCGTCCGACAGATAGGGGTCGCAGACCAGGACGGTCAGGTCGAACGGCTTCAGCAGCGCGAGCAATCGCCGGCCGATGCGGGAGGCGCCGACGATGCCGACGATCGCACCGTAATTGCCGGGCTCGCCGGGCGCGAGCCATTGCGGCTGCCAGAGCTTGCGCTCGGTGCGGAAGCGCTCGCGCACCGGAAAGGTCCGCTTGTTCGCGAGCAGGATCATCGCCAGCGCGTATTCCGCGACCGGCACGGCATTGGCGATCGCCGCGGCGGTGACGGCGATGCC
Organism: Allobosea sp. NPDC003192; assembly: GCF_050275675.1. Classification (NCBI taxonomy): domain Bacteria; kingdom Pseudomonadati; phylum Pseudomonadota; class Alphaproteobacteria; order Hyphomicrobiales; family Alloboseaceae; genus Allobosea; species Allobosea sp. NPDC003192. The sequence continues at coordinate 7,551 of NZ_JBNNPK010000043.1, read as the reverse complement.
GGCCTGCCAGACCTCCGGGGCCGCTGCCGGCTTCACGGCGCTACCGGCATGGGCGATCAGGCGCAAGCGCGCCGCGATCGCTAGGGCCTTGGCATCGACCCGGGCCGCACCCCAGCCGGTGAACAGTATGTCGGCGCGGGCAAGCAGCGCCCGCGCATCCCCTGTGTCGTAGTCACGCAGCGGCTCTCGGTTCAGCAGGGTGCAGGAACGGGCCAGCCTTTCGCGCAGCGCCGGCGTGATCAGGTCAGGCGTCATGTCGGGGTTCATGGCGAAGACGAGGTTGGGCTTGTCGGTCACGGCTCAGCTCTTGACGGCACCGGCGGTCAGTCCGCCGACCAGGCGACGCTGGATGAAGAGGAACAGCAGCAGCGTGGGCAGCATGGTGAGGCTCGTCGCCGCCATCATCTCACCCCACTGAGCGAATTCGCCGCCGACAAAGTTATAGAGGCCGACCGGCAGCGTGCGCTTCTCGCCGCCGCCGAGGATGACGAGCCCGTAGAGGAACTCGTTCCAGGCGTTGATGAAGGAGAAGATCGCGACCGTGACGATGCCGGGCGCCGCCAGGGGCAGCACGAGACGGCGGAAGATGGTGAGATTACTGGCGCCGTCCATGCGCCCGGCCTCCTCGATCTCGATCGGCACCTTGGCGAAATAGGCCGTCAGCATCCAGGTCGAGAACGGGAAGGTGAAGGTGACATAGGCGAGGATCAGGCCGAGATAGGTGTTGGCGAGCCCAAGCTTCGCGATCGCGGTGAACAGCGGCAGGACGATCAGCGCCTGCGGGAAGAGATAGGCCAGCAGCACCGTGTTCAGGATCAGCCACTGGCCGCGGAAGCGGGCCCGCGCCAGCGACCAGCCGGCCATCGCCGCGAACAGGACGCTGATCAGCGTCGAGATGACCGAGACGATCAGGCTGTTGGCGAGGAACTGCGGGAACGGCGAGGAGAGCAGCACCTTCTCGTAGTAGTGCGGCCCCAGGGTCGACAGGGTGAAGGACGGCGGGAAGTTGTAGAGTTCCTCATAGGGCTTCAGCGACGAGAAGATCATCCAGAGCAACGGCGCCAGCGCGAAGGCTGCAAAGAGCGCGCAGCCGGCATAGGCGGCGAGGGTCCAGCCGCGACTGCGCATGCTCATTCTTCCCCCGTCTTCTTCTGGAGGCTGAGGAGTCTGAAATAGACGGCGAGGATGAAGCCGAGGATCACCATCATGATCAGGGCAACCGCCGCCATGCGGCCGAGGTCGTATTGCTGCCAGCCGGCATTGTAGGCGTAGATCGGCAGCGTCGTGGTGGCGTCGATCGGCCCGCCGCCGGTGGTCAGGAAGACGAAGTCGAAATTGTTGAAGACCCAGATCGTGCGCAGGATCACCACGGTCGCGATGACCTGCCAGAGCGCCGGCAAGGTGACGTACCAGAACTTCTGCCAGGCGCCGGCACCGTCGATATCGGCGGCCTCGTAGAGTTCCTGCGGGATGGTCTGCAATCCCGCGACGATCGCGACCATCATGAAGGGAAAGCCGAACCAGATGTTCATGAGGATGACCGTCGGCATGGCCAGCGTCGGCGAACCCAGCCATTGCTGGGGAGCGTCGATGAGGCCGAGCGACATCAGCAGGAAGTTCAGCACGCCGTAGAGCGGGTCGAGCATGTAGCGCCAGGCGAAGGCCATCACGATGGACGGGAAGGCCCAGGGCACGATCAGGGCAAGCCGCAGCGCGGTGCGCCCGACCGTGACCTGCTCCAGCGCCAGCGCCGCGACGAGCCCGAGCAGCAATTGCCCGGCGACAGAGAAAGCGGTCCACACCAGCGTGTTCAGCGTCGCCCGCCAGAAGAGCGGATCGGCCAGTGTCGCCTCGAAATTGGCGGTGCCGACGAAGCGCCAGCCCGGGAACATCAGGCTGGCATTGGTGAAACCGACGACTGCGTTGTAGGCGACGGGATAGAAAATGACGGCCGAAAGGCAGGCCAGGCCAGGAATCAGGAACAGGATCGCCAGCCGCTCGTCGAGCCAAGCGGCAAGCCGGCTGCCCGACGAGCCGGACCGGCGCGATGTATCGGCCTTCACCGCCAGAGCCGACATGCCCGATCAGCCCCGGTCGAAGCGCGTTCGCACGTCGCCGACGACCTTCTCGATCTGCCTCGCCGTGGCGCCTACAGCCTGGTCGATCGGCTCGTTGCGCAGCAGGATGCGCTGGAACATGTCCTCAACCGCGTAGCTATTCATCACCGGCCCGGCATAGGGGTTGAGCCCATGCTCCATGCCGGCGAGACTGGCGTCCTCCAATGCTTTCAGCGTGACGTCGACGACATTGCGGAAGCGCTTGATCGTCGGATCGTCGAAGAAGGCCGGTCCCTCGGCCCGCCTCAGGCTCGGGAACATGAAGAGCGGGATGGTCAGCAGGAAGGGCGCGTAGTTCTCCTCAGTGAAAAGGAACTTTGCGAACTCCTTGCCATCGGCCGGATTCTTGCCCTTCGGTAGTGCAACGGAGATGCCGCCAAGCAGGTTTCCGACGCGCTCGCGCCTCGGCATGAAGGTGGCGTCGAGCTGCTCGGCGACCGCCGGCGCATCCTTGGCGGCGCCGGCGACGATCGCCGCGGAATCATCGGACAGGCTGGTCTTGCCGCTGTTCACCAGGCTGAAACCGTCGTTGATCTTGTAGTCGGTGACTCCCGGCCCGCCGGCCTTGCGCGCTAGTTCGACGACAAACGCCGTGGCCTCCCTCACCGGCGCGCTGTCGAACGAGACCTTGCCGTCCTTGTCGAAGAAGGAGCCGTTGGCGGAACGCGCCATCATCCAGAGCAGAAAGCCGCCACCGGTGTCGCCCTTGGCGAGCTTGGGGATCCAGCCGAAATGCTCGGGCGCCTTGGTGGTCGCGATCGCGACCTTGAGCGCATCGTCCCATGTCACCGGCGGCTGGAGCCCGGCCTCCGCCAGGCGGTCCTTCCGATAGACCAGCAGGCGATTATGGACGTAATGTGGGATCGAGACGTACTGGCCGCGGAAGAAGCCGGTTGTCCGGGCGATGTCGCCCTTGAAGGCTTCGGGCCCGCCTAGAGCCTTGACGACGTCGTCCATCGGGTTGAGCGCGCCGGCGAGCGCCATCGGCACGGCGTTCTCAGCGAGCAGGATCGTGACATCCGGCAAGGTTCCCGCCGCCATCGCAGCCGGCCATTTCTGCGCGAAGGCAGGCCAAGGCACGATCTCGATATCGACCTTGACGCCGGGATTGGCTTTTTCGAAACGGTCCGCGACCTGGCGCATGAAGTCGGAGCGCTCCTTCTGGGAATAGCTGTGCCAGAAGACGATGCGCCGCTGCGCCTGGGCGCGGACGAATGGCGCTGGCAATGTCGAGGCGGCTGCGAGCGTCGCCGCGCCTCCGACAAGGCTGCGCCGGGTAATGTTTGTCTCGACCATGGTTTCCTCCCTCCGGCCCGGGGCGTCGCCTGGGCCTTTTTTTGGTTCAGATGAGACCTGCTGCCTGTGCCAGGCGTGCGAGCTCGCGCTTTTCAGCATCCGGGATGCCGAGCTGAGGCCGGCGGACGGCGCCGTCGGCAATCAGGCCCTGCAGCCGCAGGATCTCCTTCATGCGCGGGCGGAAATCGCGGATCGGCGCGCGCCAGCAATAGCGGGCGATCGGCGCCAGTCGTTCCCAGATCTCACGGCCCTTCTGCGCGTCGCCGTTCTGCGCCGCCTCGTTCATCGCCATGAGCTCGGCCACGGCGGTGCCGGCGAAACCGATCAGGGCGCCGTCGCAGCCCATCAGGATCGCCTCGTAGATGAAGGTGTCGCTGCCGGTCAGGATGCCGATCGGGTCGGGCAGCGCCTTGACGCTCTGCACCGACTGGATGGTCTGGTTGGCGTCGAAGGAGGATTCCTTGATCGCGATCACCTGCGGGATCGAGGCGAGGGCGTCGAGCATCTCGCCGGAATAGTCCGGCCCCCAGCCGCGCGGGAACTGGAAGGCGATCAGCGGCAGGCCGAGCGCATCGGCGAGATCGGCATGGAAGCGCCGGATCATCTCAGGCGCGATCGGCGCACCCATGAAGACCGGGAAGGGCGGGAAGACGCAAAAGCCCTCGGCCCCGGCCGCGACAAGATCACGGCCATGCGCGATCATCTGGTCGGTCGAGCCGCCGATCAGCCCACAGATCAGCGGGACGCGCCCTGCGACGACCTCGGCGCAGACCCGCATCACCTCGACGCGCTCGGCATTGCTCAGCGCGGGCGCCTCGGCCGCATCCATGTTGACCGCGATCGCGCTCGGGTACTGAGTGGCGATCCAGTCCATATAGTGCCGAAGCGAGGCCCAATCGATCTCGCCATCGCCCTGCATCGGCATGAAGGGCGCTGAGATCACGCCCTTGAACGGGCGCGCCAGCACGGCTTTCCGGGTCGGAGCGGGCGCGCGCGTCGGCGCCGTCAGAACGGTCATGGCAGTCGTCCTCTTGAGGCTTTGTTCAGCCCGCCGCCCGGGCGGCGGCCTTATCGGTGAAAAGCTCGGAGCCGGCGCTGGCCGCCGACAGCTCCTTCGCTGCGGCGAGCAACAGCGGGGCGAGCCGCGCTGCGTGATCGGGCGTCAGCCGGGACGAAGGTCCCGCGATGCTGACGGTGCCGATCGCCACGCCTGTCCGCGGCTGAAGGATGGCGGCGGAGAGCGCCGAAGTCCCTGCCGCCGCGGCCTGGTCGACATAGGCATAGCCCTTTGCGCGGGCCCGGCCGAGCGCTTCAACGAAGGCCGAGATCGTGCGCGGCGCGTTCGGTCCGTGCTCGTCGAGTCTGCCGAAGCCATGTCTGGCGACGCGTGCGATGGCCTCGTCATCGTCGAAGCTCGCCAGCCAGGCCTGCCCGGTCGCGGTGCAGAACAGGACGGGATGCCCACCCATCTCGGGGTCGTAGCGCAAGCCGGACCGGGCGCCCTGCGCTTTCGCGACCCAGGTCAGATCGTCGCTGTCGACCACGGTCATGCGGACCAGCTCACCGGTCTCGTGGGCAAGGCGATCGAGGATCGGCTGGGAGATGTCGGTAATGCCGCTCGCCGAAAGATAGGCCAGACCGATCGAGATCAGGCGCGTGGTGAGGTGGTAACGCTCCGTCTCCGGATCCTGCCGGACATAGCCAAGGCGGATCAGGTCGGCGAGCAGGCGATGGGCCCCGCTCTTCGGGAGCCCGATTTCCTCGGCGATCAATGTGACGCTGACACCGCCCGGCCGGGTGGACATCAGCTCCAGTGTGTTCAACGCGCGATCGAGAAGTGAGGCAGCCATCGATTTTTCCTGAACTATGTTCTTTTTAGAACTCAGTTCAGTTTTTGAGTCAAGCTTGAGTTTTCCTGCCCCTTGGCGAACTCACGGACTCGTCGGGAACCGTCGAGACTTAGAGGTCGAGGCTGATCCGGGGAGTTCAGTCAGATCGCGCCATCGCCGGCCGCTCTTCCTCCGACCTCATCGCAGCGCCCGAAAGCAGACATTCGCAGCGTCGGCTAAGGGCCAATTCCGGCCTTGCTCGCGCTGCACTCTAAAGCTCGCTTTCTTCAACGAGCTAAGAGTTGTCTTCTGGCCCGTAGCTGACACTCAGAATGTCTGCTTTCGGGCAGTCCATTTGGCGGATCGGCGACACAGGCGGGGTTGGCCCCTTTGCGGGCGCTGGGTCAGGCGTCCGGTGGTCGTTCCTCTGACCCTAGATCGACAATTGCGGAGGGCTCGTCGCAGCGGACATAGCGCCAAAGCACCTCGGCGATCTCAGTCCGCCGCCGGGCCTTCGCCTCGGGTGAAGACATGTCCCAGCAGAACTGCGCCTCGAAGGTATGCCGGTTCGCCACCGAGAAGATCGACATGGCGTTCAGCGTGACATGGAGCTCATGCGCATTGATCTCCGGCCTGATCGTGCCGAGGCTCTTGCCCTTGGCCAGCACGCGCTCGATCTGGCCGATGACCGGCCGGGTCATCTGCGTCAGCTTCTCGCTGCGCTGGATGTGCCGGCCACGATGGATGTTCTCGATCGCGACCAGTCGGACGAACTCCGGATTGGCCTGGTGGAAGTCGAAGGTGAACTCGGCGAGCCGGCGGATCGCCGCCTCCGGTGCGAGGGCCTCGAGATGCAGGCTCTCCTCAGCCTGGCGCATCCGGCCATAGGCCATCTCGAGCACCGCGATGAAGAGCTCCTCCTTCGAGTTGAAGTAGTAGAAGATCAGCCGCTTGGTGATCCCGGCTCTGGCCGCGATCGCATCGGCATTGGCACCGAGCAGCCCACTCTCGGCGAATTCCTCGAAGGCGATCTGCAGGATCTCGGCCTTCGTCTTTTCGCGGTCCCGCCGGCGAACCTTGGCCGGCGCGCCCTGCGCCAGCGTGTGTGCGCTCACTGTTTTCATCCCGCGATCCCGATTGCTCGTCCTGGCGATTGTGCCTCCCTGCTTAGCCGATTTGAGGGCGCTTGACATCAATTATCCGTCAGGATAATTATCTCGCAATTATCCTATAGATTAATTATAGGGAGGGCGCATGATGATCACGGCATCCGGTCGATCCGCTCGGAGTCTCCCGTCCGTCTTGGTTGCGGTGCGCCATCTTGGCCTGTGGCGCGATCCGTCGCTTGCCCACGGGAAGGCCGCCGGTCGATGAGCTTGCTCGGCCTTGCCCATTTGACTGCGCTGGAGCTCTCGCCGCGGGAACTGGCGCGGGAGGCGGCAAGCGCTGGCTTTGCCTCCATTGGCCTGCGCGTCCATCCCGCCATGGCGGGCGGCGTCGCCTATCCGATCCGGACCGGCTCATGGGCGCAGCGGGAGCTGCGCACGATCCTGGCGTCGGAAGGCGTGCGCCTGAACGAGATCGAGTTCATCCAGTTGACGCCCGGGCTCGACATCGCCGCCTTCGCTCCGCTGCTCGAAGCCGGAGCCGAACTGGGCGCGAGCGCGGTGACCGTCTCCGGCGACGATGCCGACCGCCTGCGCCTGACGGCCAGCTTCGCCGCGCTGTGCGATCTCGCCGGCGAGTTCGGTCTGCGGGTCGACCTGGAGTTCATGCGCTGGCGCGTGGTCGGAACCCTGGCGCAGGCCGAGGCGATCGTGCGCCAGGCAGGCAGGCCCAACGGCGCGGTGCTCGTCGACGCGCTGCATCTCAGCCGCTCGGGTGGAGCTCCCGGCGATTTCATGGCCCTGCCGCAGCAGTTCTTGCGCGCCGCCCAGCTCTGCGATGCAGCCCCGACCCAACCGGTGAGCGATGCCGACGCCATCGCCGAAGCGCGCGAGGGGCGCCTGCCGCCCGGAGAGGGCGCGCTGCCGCTCGCGGCGCTGCTGCAGGCATTGCCGGCCGATGCGGCGCTCAGCGTCGAATTGCCTATGCGCGGGCTTGATGCCCGCTCGCGCATCGCCACCGCCTACAGCGCGACGCGCCGACTGCTCGACGGCCTGCCGCCGCGCAAGGCGCCCGCAGCCAATGGCTCAATGAACCGCCCGACAACACAGGGATCCGTGGGAGCATGACGAGCATCGCAATCGGCGTGATCGGCGCTGGGCTGATCGGACGCAAGCACCTGGCCAAGATCGCCGCGCATCCCG
>NZ_JBNNPK010000042.1:0-10212 GCF_050275675.1 Allobosea sp. NPDC003192 | reverse complement strand
GCCTGTGGACAGGCGAAGCCGCGGCCGGACTCGCGGCAGAGTAGTGCAGGAATGTTATGCTGCATACAGCATACTTGCTTTCGCGCGCGCCGGCATGATAGGTCGGGAGCAAGCAACCGGCCGTGGCCGGCCTCGGGAGGACGAGATGGACATCAAGGCGCAGGCTTACTTGCCGGTGATCGCGGTCGCGATGGGCGACCCTTCCGGCATCAGCCCCGAGCTCACCGCCCGCATCCTGGCCGAGCCCGATCTCGGCAAGGCCGCCCGCTATGTCGTCTTCGGCGACTATCGCCTGTTCCAGCTTGGCGCCGACGATGCCGGCCTGACTCCGGACCTGCATGTCGTCGGCGACGGCGATGCCTTGCCGGTCGATGCTGGCAAGCCTGTTTTCGTCGATCTCAAGAACCACGATCCGGCTGATCTCCAGCGCGGCAAGGCGACGCTCGCCGGTGGCAAGGCGGCGACCGACAATTTCCGCCGCGCGCTGCGCCTCGCCGCCTCCGGCAAGGCCGATGCGGTGTTCTTCACACCCTTCAACAAGGCGGCGATGCGCTTCGCCTATCCCGGCTATGACGACGAGATTCGCTTCGTGCGCGACGCGATCGCGTTCGAGGGGCCGGCCAGCGAGTTCAATGTGCTGGAGAAGCTCTGGAACGCCCGCGTCACCTCGCATATCCCGCTCTCCGAAGTGGCGCAGAACATCACGCAGGAGCGCATCCTGCGGGCGCTCGACCTGGCCGAGAAGAACCTGCGCGCCGCCGGCTTCAATCCGCCGCGCATCGCGGTGGCCGGAATAAACCCCCATGCCGGCGATGGCGGCAATTTCGGCCGCGACGAGATCGAGACGATCGAGCCGGCGGTGAAGACGGCCAAGGCCAAGGGCTATGTGGTCGAGGGGCCGTTCCCGTCCGACACGGTGTTCCTGCGCGCCAAGAACGGCGATTTCGACGCCGTGCTGACCATGTATCACGACCAGGGCCAGATCGCGATGAAGCTGATGGGCTTCGATCGCGGCGTCACGCTGATCGGTGGCTTCCCGTTCCCGATCTGCACGCCGGCCCATGGCACGGCCTATGAGATCGCCGGCAAGGGGATCGCCAATCTCGGCGCCACCCGCGCGGCGCTGTCGCTCGCGATCAAGATGGCGAGCGAGGGCAAGGCGGCACGCAAGGCCGCCTGAGCGCCCGTCCCAGCGGCCGAAAAGAGCCGCTCCGTTTCAATAATCACCTAGGGAGAGACAGTATGAAACGTTTCTGTATCGCGGCTGGCGTCGCGCTCGCCTCCGTCATTGCCGCGGTGGTTCCGGCCGCGGCCTGGCAGCCGACCAAGCCGATCGAATTCGTCGTGACCTCGGGCCCCGGCGGCGGTACCGACAACTTCGCCCGCATCGTCCAGTCGATCATCACCAAGCACAAGCTGATCGAGCAGCCCGTCGTCGTGCTCAACAAGGGCGGCGGCAGCGGCGCCGAGGGCTACATCTATGGCAAGGGAGCCAAGGGCGACGCCCACAAGGTCGTCTTCGGCACCAACAACGCCTATCTGCTGCCCTACGTCGCCAAGCTCGGCTACAAGCTCTCCGACCTGACGCCGGTCTCGGCGCTGGCGCTCGACGAGTTCCTGATCTGGGTGAAGGGCGACGCGCCCTTCAACGACGCCAAGGCCTATGTCGAGGCGGCCAAGGCCAAGCCCGGCAGCTTCAAGATGGCCGGCAGCCAGTCCAAGGACACCGACCAGACGCTGACCGCGATGATCCAGGAGGCGACCGGCGCCAAGTGGATCTACGTACCCTTCCAGGGCGGTGGCGCGGCAGCGACCCAGCTCGCCGGGGGCCATGTCGATTCCAACACCAACAACCCGAACGAGAACATCGGCCAGTGGAAGGCCGGTCAGGTGAAGCCGCTCTGCGTCTTCTCGCCGGTGCGCCTCGCCAAGAGCGACCCGATCCATGATGGCAAGGGCTGGGGCGACATCCCGACCTGCAAGGAGGCCGGCCTGCCGCTCGAGGCTTTCCAGATGCCGCGCACCGTCTGGCTGCCCGCCGAGGTCCCGGCTGACGCCGTCGCCTTCTACGCCGACGTGATGGAGAAGGTCAGCAAGACGCCGGAATGGGCCGAGTTCATCGCCCGCACCGCGCAGACCGCCCGCTTCATGAAGGGCAAGGAACTCACCGACTTCGTCGCCAAGGACGAGGCGGCCAACGCCAAGGTCTTCAAGAACGAAGGCTGGGTCGTCAACTGACCTCGCCAACCTCCGGTCATCCCGGACAAGCCGCGTAGCGGCGCTGATCCGGAATCCATGCCTGAACCGTTCCGGCATGGGTCCGGGGTCTCCCTTCGGTCGCCCGGGACGACATGGTCGGGCTGGGCGTCCGACGTTTGAAGGAGGAAAGCCGATGATCAGCCGTTTTCAGGCCGAGATCGCGACAGCGCTGGCGACGCTCGCCTTCGGCCTCGTCATCGTCAACGGCGCCCGCGAATTCGGCATCGGCTGGGATTCCTCCGGCCCGCAGCCCGGCGCCTTCCCGTTCTATTGCGGCCTGCTGATTGCGCTCGCCAGTGCGGGCACGATCGCAACGACGATCGGCCGGCGCATGGGCGGCTCGGCGGCGCTCGCCGGCATCTTCCTCGACAAGGAGCAGGGCAAGCGCGTCCTTGCCTTCTTCGTGCCGATGCTTGCCTTCGTCGTGCTCAGCGTCACGCTCGGCATGTATGTCGCGATGCTGCTCTACCTCGTCTTCACGATGCGCTTCCAGGGCCGCTACGGCTGGCTGCCCTCGCTCGCGACGGCCTTCGGCACCGCCGCCTTCTTCTATTTCGGCCTCGAGAAATTCGCTCAGGTCGGCCTGCTCAAGGGGCCGGTCGAAGCGATGCTCGGCCTCTGAACCTGCGAGCCGGAGCCTTCCATGGAAAACTTCGCCTCGCTTCTCCACGGCTTCGAAGTCGCGCTGACGACCCATCACATCGCGCTGATGTTCGCCGGCGTGCTGCTCGGCATCCTGGTCGGCGTGCTGCCGGGGCTGGGCGCGCCGAACGGCGTCTCGCTGATGCTGCCGTTGACCTTCAGCATGGACCCGGTCTCGGCGATCATTTTGCTGACCTCGCTCTATTGGGGAGCGCTGTTCGGCGGCTCGACCACCTCGATCCTGTTCAATATCCCGGGGGAGCCGTCCTCGGTCGCCACCACCTTCGATGGCCACCCGATGGCCAAGCAGGGCAGGGCAACGGAGGCGCTCTCCTTTGCCTTCCTCTCGGCCGGCATCGGCGCCATGGCCGGCGTCATCCTGATCACGCTGCTCTCGGGCTGGGTCGCACGCTTTGCACTGAAATTCTCCTCGCCGGAGTATTTCGCTGTCTATTTCATGACCTTCGCCAGCTTCGTCGGCCTCGGCGGCGCTTCCCCGTTCAAGACGATCGTCTCGATGGCGATGGGTTTCGCCTTCGCCTCGATCGGCATGGATTCGGTTTCGGGCAATGTCCGCCTGACCTATGAGTTCGACGTGCTTCTTGCCGGTGTCAGCTTCCTGATCGCGGTGATCGGCCTGTTCGGTCTCGGCGAACTGCTGCAGACCATGGAGGAGGGGCTTCGTTTCGACGGAGTGAAGGCCAGGGTCAGCCCGCGCGACGTGCTCGCCACGGCGCTGAAGCTGCCGCGCTATTGGCTTGCTCTGCTGCGCTCCAGCATCATCGGCATCTGGATGGGCATCACGCCGGGTGGCCCGACCGCGGCGTCGTTCATGAGCTACGCCATGGCCAAGCGCTCCTCTCGCAATCCGGAGAAGTTCGGCAAGGGCGAGCCGGAAGGTGTGATCTCGCCCGAGACCGCCGACCATGCCGCCGGCTCTTCGGCCATGCTGCCGATGCTGGCGCTCGGTATCCCGGGTTCTGCGACTGCCGCGGTGATGATGGGCGGCCTGATGATCTGGGGCCTCAACCCCGGCCCGATGCTCTTCGTCGAGCGGCCCGATTTCGTCTGGGGCCTGATCGCCTCGATGTATCTCGGCAACGTCGTTGCCGTCATCGTCGTGCTGGCGACCGTGCCGCTCTTCGCCTCGATCCTGCGCATCCCGTTCTCGATCATCGGGCCGGCAATCGTCGTGGTCTGCTTCATTGGCGCCTATACCGTCGGCAACAAGCAGTTCGACATCTGGCTGGCGCTCGCCTTCGGCATCGTCGGCTATCTCTTCAAGAAGCTCGACTATCCGATCGCGCCACTGGTGCTGGCCATGGTCATCGGCGACAAGGCAGAGGACGCCTTCCGCCAGTCGATGATCTTCAGCCAGGGCTCGCTCTCGATCTTCTGGTCGAACGCCCTGGTCGCGAGCCTGATGGCGATCGGCCTCGCGCTCCTGCTCTTCCCGCTGATCGGTTCGACGAGACGTGGCATCCGCAAGCTGGTGACGGCCCGCGCAGCCAAGGCGTGAGCCAGACGCACTGCCGGAGCCTGGATGCCGACGCTATGGTGAGCCGTCCAGAACCGAGCCGAGGGCGGAGCGCCGATGACAGACTCGAGACTGCGCGCCATCCAGGCCGACATCACGACGCTTCCCGTCGACGCCATCGTCAATGCCGCCAACAACACGCTGCTGGGCGGGGGCGGCGTCGATGGCGCGATCCACCGCGCAGCGGGGCCGGAGCTCCTGCAGGAATGCCGCAGGCTCGGCGGCTGCCAGACCGGCGACGCCAAGCTGACGAAGGGCTATCGCCTGCCGGCGCGCTTCGTCATCCATACGGTCGGGCCGGTCTGGCAGGGCGGCGGCCAGAGCGAGGCGGAGTTGCTGGCATCCTGTTATCGCCGCTCCCTTGCGGTCGCGGCCGAAGCGGGCGCGCGAACCATCGCCTTTCCGAGCATCAGCACCGGTGTCTACGGTTATCCGGTCGCGCCCGCGGCGAAGATCGCCGTGGCGACGGTTTCTGCCGCCCTGAAGAACGGGGCCGTTTTCGACCAGATCGCCTTCTGCAGCTTCTCGCCCGAGGATCTCGCCATATACCAGCGCGAGCTCGCCGAAGCCGGCGCCCCGCGGGCGCAATGAGCTCAACCCTTTCCCATCAGCAAAAGCCGAGGTCTTGCCATGAGCGAACCCTATAAGGGCATCATCCCGATCGCGCCGACAATCTTCCATGAGAACGGCGACGTCGACCACGAGGGCAACCGCCGGGTCATGGACCTGATGGTCGACCAGGGCGTAGACGGCATCTGCATCCTCGCCAATTTCTCCGAGCAGTTCCTGCTGACCGACGCCGAGCGCGACGAGGTGATGCGGCTCTCGATCGAGCAGGTGGCGGGCCGGGTGCCGGTCTGCGTCACGACCTCGCATTTCTCGACCCGTATTGCCGCTCAGCGCGCCAAGGCCGCCGCCGATGCCGGCGCCAAGATGCTGATGATGATGCCGCCCTATCACGGCGCGCTGCTCAAGGCCGACGAGCAGGGCATGATCGAGCACTTCAAGATCGTGGCGGATGCCTGCGGCATCCCGATCATCCTGCAGGACGCACCGCTCTCCGGCGTGACGATGACCGTGCCCTTCATGGTCAGGCTCAACAAGGAGGTACCGCTCGTCCGCTACTTCAAGATCGAGGTACCGGGTACGGCGGGCAAGCTGCGCTCGCTGATCGAGGCCGGCGGTGACGCCATCGTCGGCCCATTCGACGGCGAAGAGGCGATCACGCTGATGGCCGATCTCGACGCCGGCGCCACCGGCACGATGACCTCGGCGATGATCCCCGATTTGATCAAGCCGATCCTGGCCGCCCATGCCTCGGGCGATCGCAAGCAGGCGGCGGCGCTCTATGCCCGCGTGCTGCCGATCATCAACTACGAGAACCGGCAATGCGGCCTGCGCTCGGCCAAGGCGGTGATGAAGGCGGGTGGCGTGATCAAGTCGGACGCCGTCCGCCACCCACTGACGCCGCTGCATCCGCAGACGCGCGAGGGCCTGCTCGAGCTCGCACGCGAACTCGATCCGCTGGCTCTGCGCTGGGGCAAGTAGCCCAGTTGGTACCGCTGCCCGTCGCGCAGGCGGGCAGCGTCGATCAATAGGCTCCGATGCCGCCGGAAGGCGGCGGCAGGTTGCCTCTGCGATCCTTGGTGATGAACTCCGGCGTCACCAGAAGCATCCGGGACAGCCAGGAAGAGTAGGCGGCAAGCAACTCCATGACGGCACGCATAAGACGCCTCCACGATTGCGGAGGCGATCCTAGCAGAAAAATGCGCTGTTTGCCGGCGAATTCTGCAGGTCAGGCCTTCGTCCAGACCGCGAGCTCGTAACCGTCCGGGTCGGCGAAATGGAAGCGTCGGCCACCGGGGAAATCGAAGGCCGGCTTGACGATCCGGCCGCCGGCCGCCTCGATGCTCTCCTGCACGGCGGTGAGGTCGTCGGCATAGAGAACCACCAGCGGGCCGCCGAGCCTGACCGTGCCGATCGTGGTGAAGCCGCCCTCCAGCCGGCCATCGGCGAAGGCGCAATACTCCGGGCCGTAATCCGTCATCGTCCAGCCGAAGGCCTTTTCGTAGAAGGTGCAGGCGCGCGGGATGTCGGCGACGACGAATTCGACATAGTCGATGCGGCGGTCATTGCTCGCTGCGGACATGGCTAGGCTCCTTACGATCGACAGAGTCAGCCTTCTATGGCGCATGGACGCGGCCAGCCAATGGCAGCAACGAGGGCGAATCTCCATGCAATGTTGTGATGCGCAACGTAACGGAAACGCGTTGGCATGCTCGTGCTGCACGCCCTATCGTGCAGACACACGTTTCTCGCTCCGGAGCCCGTCATGACCGCAACCGCCAGGCGCGGCTACGCGCCGGAGATTATCGTCGCTGCCGGCTGTCTGATCGCGCTGATCAGCTTCGGCCCGCGCGCCAGCGCCGGCCTCTTCCAGATCCCGATGACCTCGCAATATGGCTGGGGCCGCGACATCTTCAGCCTGGCGCTGGCGATCCAGAACCTGCTCTGGGGCCTGGGCGCGCCCTTCGCCGGCGCGCTCGCCGACCGCTTCGGCATGGTGCGGGTGCTCTGCGTCGGCGCGCTGCTCTATGCCGCCGGTCTCGTGATGATGGCCTATGCCTCGACGCCGCTGCAGCTCCATCTCGGCGCCGGTGTGCTGATCGGCTTCGGGCTCTCGGCCTGCTCCTTCAACCTGATCCTTGCCGCCTTCGGCAAGTTGCTGCCCGAGCAATGGCGCCCGCTCGCCTTCGGCGCCGGCACCGCGGCCGGTTCCTTCGGCCAGTTCCTGTTCCCGCCGATCGGCAACATCCTGATCGAGACGCTCGGCTGGCAGCAGGCGCTGATCGTCTTCGCCTTCACCTTGCTGCCGGTGATCCCGCTCTCGGTGATGCTGGCGACACGCAGCACGAGCCAGCCGGCTGCTGCGCCTGGCGCCGTTGCCGCGCCGAACCAGAGCATCGCGCAGGCGCTAGCCGAGGCCTTCAGGCACCGCTCCTATGTCCTGCTCGTGCTGGGGTTCTTCACCTGCGGCTTCCAGCTCGCCTTCATCACCGTGCATATGCCGGCTTATCTCAAGGACACCGGCCTTCCGGCCTGGGTCGGCGGCTGGACGCTGGCGGCGATCGGCCTCGCGAACGCGGTCGGCTCGCTCGGTTCCGGCTGGCTGACCGCGCGCATGCCCAAGCGCCATCTGCTCGCCTGGATCTATCTCGGCCGCGCCGTCGCCATCGCCGCCTTCATCCTGTTGCCGCCGAGCCCGATGACCGCGATCGCCTTCGGCATCGTCATCGGCGTATTCTGGCTCTCGACCGTGCCGCCGACCTCGGCGCTGGTCATGCTGATGTTCGGCACCAAGTACATGGCGATGCTCTACGGCTTCGCCTTCTTCTCGCATCAGGTCGGTGGCTTCCTCGGCGTGCTGCTCGGCGGTATCCTCTACGAGCAGTTCGGCTCCTATAATATCGTCTGGTGGCTCTCGGTCGCGCTCGGCGTCACCTCGGCGCTGATCAACCTGCCGATCGTCGAGAAGCCGGTCGCGCGCGCTGCGCCGCAGCCGGCCTGACCAAAGGCGCACCGGCTTGCCGCTTGCAGGCGGCGGCCGGGCGCGCCACTCCTAGGGAGAGTTCGATCGCTTCCGGGAGTGAGTTCATGTCGACTTTCAAGGCCCTGATCGCCAGCAAGGGCGAAGCCGGCACCAGCGTCGCCTTCGGCGAGTTCGCCGAGGCCGACCTAATGGAAGGCGACGTCACCGTCCGCGTCACCCATTCGACGCTGAACTACAAGGACGGCCTCGCCATCACCGGCCGCGCACCCGTCGTGCGGCGCTGGCCGATGATCCCCGGCATCGACTTCGCCGGCCGGGTCGAGACCTCTGACAATCCCGAGTTCAAGCCCGGCGATCTCGTCATCCTCAATGGCTGGGGCACGGGAGAGACGCATCTGGGCGCCTATGCCCAGAAGAGCCGGGTCAAGGGCGACTGGCTGGTGCCGCTTCCCGAAGGCATGACGCCGGCTGAGGCGATGGCGATCGGCACCGCCGGCTACACAGCCATGCTCAGCCTGCTTGCGTTGGAGCGTTACGGCGTGAAGCCGGCTGACGGTCCGGTCGTCGTCACCGGCGCGGCCGGCGGCGTCGGCTCGGTCGCGACCGCGCTACTCGCCAAGGCGGGCTGGCATGTGATTGCTTCGACCGGCCGTCCCGAGGAAGCGGATTACCTCAAGGGCCTCGGAGCCGCCGAGATTATCGACCGGGGCGAGCTCTCCGGCCCCGGCCGCCCGCTCGGCAAGGAGCGCTGGATCGCCGGGGTCGATGCGGTCGGCTCGCATACGCTCGCCAATGTGCTGTCGACGACCAAATACGGTGGCGCCGTCGCCGCCTGTGGCCTGGCTCAGGGCATGGACCTGCCGGCCTCGGTTGCGCCCTTCATCCTGCGCGGCGTCGCGCTGCTCGGCATCGATTCGGTGATGTGCCCGAAGCCACGCCGGCTCGAAGCCTGGCAGCGCCTCGCCCGTGATCTCGACCGCGACAAGCTTGCAGTAATCACCACGACGATTCCGCTGGAGGATGTCGTCGAGACCGGCCGCGCCTTGCTCGACGGCAAGGTCCGCGGCCGGGTCGTCGTCGAGATCGGCTGAGATTCAGCCTGTCCCTTCGAGCTGCGCCTTGCGCTTGGCGAGCTCGCCGCCGACGAAATCCATGAAGGCGCGTACCCGCGGCGCATGCCTGATGTCGGGATGGGTCAGGATCCACAGACCGGTCGAGAAATCCGGGTCCGGCGGCAGCAGGCGGACGAGCCCCGGCCGCTGGTCGGCGATGAAGCAGGGCAGGGGGCCGATGCCGATGCCCTGCTCGACCGCTTCCGTCAGGCCGAGCACGGCCGAGGAGCGCAGTGCGATCCGTTCGGCCGGGACATGGTCGCGGACATAGCGGGCCGCCTTGACGTAGCCGAGTGGGTCGCCGAGCGCGACCCAGTCGCGCTTGAACAGCAGCTTCGGCTCGTGCGCCTCGGCCTCCGTGGTCGGCGCATCGGCGCGGGCATAGACCGCCCAGTTCAGATTGGCGAGGCGGCGGCCGACCAGCGTCTCGCCTGGTGAATCGCTGGCGCGGATAGCGACGTCGGCATCGCGGCGCGACAGGTTGAGCGTCTGGCTCGCCATGACGACGTCGAGCCGGATCAGAGGATGCGCCGCCCGGAACGCCGCGAAGATCGGCAGCAGTGCATGCAGATAGAGCGTGTCGGTGGTGGTCACGCGCAGATCGCCTGAGGGCGCGAGGTCACGGCCCGCCAGCCGGCGCCCGAAGGCGGTGACGTCGTCGTCGATGCGCGAGGCGAGCGTGGTCATCTCCTCGCCGGCCGAGGTTGCGACATAGCCGGTCTTGCGCCGCTCGAAGAGGGCGTGACCGAGCTGCTCCTCGATCTGGCCGAGCCGGCGGAACACCGTCGAATGATTGACGTTGAGCGCAGCGGCTGCGCCGGTCAGCCCGCCGGCATCGGCGATCGCCTTGATCAGGCGGAAATCATCCCAGGCGAGCTTCGACGTCGACAACGCGCATTCTCCGGCAAACCTGCGCGCAGCATTGCCGGATCTTGCGCAATTGCAAGCGGCTACAAGCGATGATGCGGGCGATGCCCTTGAGCATGCGTATGCTGGAGCCGCGACCCGTCCTCTCCCCCCTTGTGGGGGAGAGCTAGAGAGGGGGGTAGTCAGCTGTGAGGCTGATCATCGGCGAAACCACGACGCCGATCACCCAGTCACCCCTCCCAACC
>NZ_JBNNPK010000041.1:0-13613 GCF_050275675.1 Allobosea sp. NPDC003192 | reverse complement strand
ATACACCGGCGGCACCACCGGCGTCGCCAAGGGCGCGACCCTGACCCATCGCAACGTTGCTTCCAATGTCGCGCAATGTGCGCTCTTCAGCAAGAACTGGCAGGATCTGTCCAAGCCGAACAAGCTCGAAGTCAAGGTCGGAGACGACCCGAAGCGTCAGGCCACCGTGATCGCGCGTCCGCTCGAGCGCGGCTTCGGCATGACGCTCGGCAATGCGCTGCGCCGCGTGCTGCTCTCCTCGCTCCAGGGCGCTGCCGTCACCGCCGTCCAGATCGACGGCGTGCTGCATGAGTTCTCCTCGATCCCGGGCGTTCGCGAGGACGTCACCGACATCGTCCTGAACATCAAGGCGATCGCCATCAAGATGCAGGGCGAAGGTCCCAAGCGCATGACCCTGCGCAAGACCGGCCCGGGCACCGTCACGGCCGGCGACATCAACACCATCGGCGACGTCTCGATCCTCAACCCCGATCTCGTGCTCTGCACGCTCGACGACGGGGCCGAGATCCGCATGGAGTTCACGGTCAACACCGGCAAGGGCTATGTCCCCTCTGAGCAGAACCGTCCGGAAGATGCGCCGATCGGCCTGATCCCGGTCGACAGCCTGTACTCGCCGGTCAAGAAGGTCTCCTACCGCGTCGAGAACACCCGCGAGGGCCAGAACCTCGACCGCGACATGCTGACCATGCAGATCGAGACCAACGGCTCGGTTTCGCCCGAGGACGCGCTGGCGCTCGCCGCCCGCATCCTGCAGGACCAGCTCGCCGTCTTCATCACCTTCGAAGAGCCGCGCAAGGAAGAGGCCGTCTCGACCGCGCCGCAGCTGCCGTTCAACCCGGCCCTGCTCAAGAAGGTCGACGAGCTCGAACTGTCGGTCCGCTCGGCGAACTGCCTGAAGAACGACAACATCGTCTATATCGGCGACCTGATCCAGAAGTCGGAGGGCGAGATGCTGCGCACCCCGAACTTCGGCCGCAAGTCGCTGAACGAGATCAAGGAAGTGCTCGCCACCATGGGCCTCCATCTCGGCATGGATGTGCAGGGCTGGCCGCCGGAGAACATCGAAGAGCTGGCAAAGCGCTTCGAAGAGCATTACTGAGACCCCGGCGCGGGCGGCAATCCCGCGCCATTCCCGCCCGGCGCATGAGCGCCGGAGCATAAAGGACGGCCGTTCCGTGGCACGGCGGCCGTAAGCAACGAAGGAGCCAATCATGCGTCACGGTTTCCGCGGTCGTCGTTTCAACCGCTCGGTCGAGCATCGCCAGGCGATGTTCGCCAACATGGCCCAGGCCCTGATCAAGCACGAGCAGATCACCACCACGCTGCCGAAGGCCAAGGACTTGCGTCCGGTCGTCGAGAAGCTGGTCACGCTCGGCAAGCGCGGCGACCTGCACGCCCGCCGTCAGGCGATCGCGCAGATCAAGGACGTTGCCCTGGTCGGCAAGCTCTTCGCGGTGCTCGGCCCGCGCTACAAGGAGCGCAATGGCGGCTATCTGCGCATCATGAAGGCGGGCTTCCGCTTCGGCGACAACGCTCCGCTGGCCGTGATCGAGTTCGTCGATCGCGATGTCGACGCCAAGGGCAAGGATTCCGGCCCGGTCTTCACCGCGGATGACGAGCAGGCTGCCTGAGTTTTCCAGGCTTTGAAGTTTCGAAAGGGCGGTGAAGTTTCGAAAGGGCGGTCTTCGGGCCGCCCTTTTTCTTTGCCGGTACAGATCGACGATTGCTGCGCGAGATTGTTGCGACCGCTCGCGCTTTTCGCTGCGTCAGGTGGGTGCTAGCGTCTTCCTCGACCGGCAGGGCGGCACGATGCCGTCGAAAACAAGCCCGGCACGGAGGGGATGTATCACATGAAGCGCGCAGCTCTAGCTGTTCTTGCCGCCATCGCCGTCCTGCCGGCGCAGGCTCAGGACAAGTATCCGTCGAAGCCGATCAACATGCTGGTGCCGTTTGCAGCCGGCGGCTCGTCCGACGTGATCGCACGCCTCGTCGGCGAGGAGATGGCGCAGGTTCTCGGACAGCGCATCGTGATGGAGAACATGGGTGGGGCGGGCGGCGCAACGGCGCTGACGCGGGCGGCGAGGGCCGAGCCCGACGGCTATACCATCGTGATCGGCAACAGCGGCACCAACGCGGCGTCCTACACGATCTACAACGACCTGAAATACACGCCGGCCGATTTCGTGCCGGTCGGCCTCGTCGCCAAGACCTCGCCGATGATCGCGCTGAAGCTCGACTTCCCGGCCAAGGACCTCAAGGAATTCCTCGCCTACGCCAAGGCGAACCCCGGCAAGCTCAGCCTCGGCCATGCCGGCGTCGGCTCGTCGAACTATCTGATCTGCCGCAATTTCCTGAAGGCGTCCGGCCTCGATGTGGCGCTGGTGAGCTATCGCGGCGCTGGGCCGGCGCTGAACGACCTGATGGGCGGGCAGATCGACGGCGTCTGCGATGCTGCGACCTCGCTGTCGGGCGCCGTCCAGGGCAACAAGGTCAAGGCGCTGGTGGTGGCGACGCCGCAGCGCCTGCCGAGCCTGCCGGATGTGCCAACCTCGACCGAAGCCGGTCTGCCGGCCTTCCAGGCTCAGGGCTGGAATGCGATCTTCGCGCCGAAGGGCACGCCGCAGCCGGTGATCGACAAGCTGAACCAGGCGCTGCGCACCGCGCTCGCCAGCGAGAAGCTGCATGCGCGCTTCAAGGAGCTTTCTTCCGTGCTGCCCGAGAAGGACGAGATGTCGCCGGAGTTCGTCGCCAAGATGGTCCCGGCCGAGATCGAGAAATACAAGGTGCTGCTCAGCGACGCGAAGTAAAGTTCATGTCCGAGTATTGGCGAGCTCGCCGGCAAGATCGAGCAGCACATCCAGCGGCTGCTCGAAGATGTCCGTCTCTGGCGAGACGCCATAGAGCCCGAAGATGAACTGGGTCGTCTCGTTGTGCTCGGCGAAGGCCATCGCCCAGCCGGTGAACTGCCGGTGGGCGACGGCATCCTGCGCCAGCAGGCGCAGATCGTCATGGCGCGGGTCGACCATGATCCGGCCATAGGTTTCCGCGATAGAGCCGGCCTCGCCTTCGAGGATCTGGGCGAATCCGCCCGGCGTCGCCATCAGGAACCCCGTGACATGTCTTTCGGCATTGAGCCGCCGCGCCGTCTCGAGAATGCGCGCGAGCTCGACGCGTCGATCCGCCTCGACGAGTCGGCTACGGCTGGCATAAACAAGGCGCACGAGGCTCACGTCGACGGTCCTTTCGGGGGGCAGGGTGGGAGGTTCGCGGCCCGGAACGGAATCGCGCAGCGCGTGTTTCCGAGACTGTCCGGGGTGCTGCCGCGGAGAGATGGTTCAGGAGCTGAACGTCCGAGGCAGCCAGTTTGTTTCAAGAAGGAGACCGGCATGCGCCGTTCCATCATGCCGAACCGCAGTCGGCTTGTCGCCTTGACCCTTGGCCTTGCGCTGTCCATGGGAGCGTCGACGCTGACCCTCGCCCAGGCCCGGCAAGTCCCCGAGGCGCGCCAGCAGATCACGCTGTCCTTCGCACCGGTCGTGCAGAAGACGGCGCCCTCGGTGGTCAACGTCTATGGCGCGCGCGTCGAGCGGCGGCCACAGAACCCGTTCATGGACGATCCCTTCTTCCGCCGCTTCTTCGGTGATGGCGGCTTCGGCCTGCCGCGCGAGCAGGTGCAGCGTTCGCTCGGCTCGGGTGTGATCGTCGATGCTGGCGGGCTGGTGGTCACCAACAACCACGTCATCGAGGGCATGACCGAGGTCAAGGTCGCGCTCGCCGACAAGCGCGAATACGAGGCGACCATCCTGCTGCGCGACCCGCGCACCGATCTTGCCGTGCTCAAGCTCAAGGGCGCCAAGGACCTCGCCGCGATCGAGCTCGGCGATTCCGACACGCTGCAGATCGGCGATCTCGTGCTGGCGATCGGCAACCCGTTCGGCGTCGGCCAGACGGTGACGCAGGGCATCATCTCGGCGCTGGCGCGCACGCAGGTCGGCGTCGGCGACGCCCAGTCCTTCATCCAGACCGATGCCGCGATCAATCCCGGCAACTCCGGCGGCGCGCTGGTCGACATGCAGGGCCGGCTCACCGGCATCAACACCGCGATCTTCTCGAAGTCGGGCGGCAGCGTCGGCATCGGCTTCGCCATTCCTTCGGCCATGGTCCGCGTCGTCGTCGAAAGCGCCAAGGCCGGGGCGACGACCGTGCGCCGGGCCTGGTTCGGGGCGCGGCTGCAGGCGCTGACCCAGGACGTCGCCGACGGGCTCGGGCTCGACCGGCCGGCTGGCTCGGTGGTCGCCAGCGTGGTCGATGCGGGGCCGGCGGCCGAAGGCGGCCTCAAGCGCTCCGACGTGATCCTCGCCGTTGACGGCGTCGGCGTCGACGACCCCGAGAGCTTCGGCTACCGCTTCGCCACGCGGCCGATCGGCAGCACGACGCAACTCACCGTGCTGCGCGCCGGCAAGCGCATCACCATCCCCGTCAAGCTAACGCCGGCGCCGGAGACGCGGCCGCGCGAGCCTGTCAAGGTCGCCGGCCGCTCGCCCTTCACCGGCTTGACCGTGCTGAACCTGTCGCCGGCCGTCGCGGAGGAACTCTCGATCGACCTGTCGACCGAGGGCGTGGTCGTCGGCGATATCGAGGAAGGCAGCCCGGCCGCGCGCGTCGGTTTCCGCAAGGGCGACCTGATCCTCGCGATCAATGGCGAGCGCATCAACGCCTCGCGCGAGATCGAGCTGGCGACGCGCGAGCGCAAGCGCTCCTGGGAGGTGACGATCTCGCGCGGTGGCCAGACGGTGACCTCGACCTTCGGCGGGTGAGGTGAGCGACCTCTTCTCCGCTTCCGGTCTCGACAAATCCGGCCCGCGCCCGCTCGCGGACCGGGTGCGGCCGACGACGCTCGGCGAGGTCGCCGGCCAGGACCACCTGACCGGCGAGGACGGGGTGCTGACCCGGCTGATCGCCTCGGGCTCGCTCGGCAGCCTGATCTTCTGGGGGCCTCCCGGCACCGGCAAGACGACCGTCGCGCGCCTGCTGGCCGGCGTGACCGATCTCGGCTTCGAGCAGATCAGCGCGATCTTCTCCGGCGTCGCCGACCTGAAGAAGGTCTTCGACGCCGCCCGCGGCCGCCGTCTCGGTGGCCGGGGTACCTTGCTGTTCGTCGACGAGATCCACCGCTTCAACCGGGCCCAGCAGGATGCTTTCCTGCCGGTGATGGAGGACGGCACGATCACCCTGGTCGGCGCCACCACCGAGAACCCGTCCTTCGCGCTCAACGCGGCGCTGCTCTCGCGCGCTCGCGTCCTGACCTTCAAGGCGCTCGACGAGGGCGCGCTGCTGTTCATGCTCGGCCGGGCCGAGGCGCTGGAAAACCGCGAACTGCCGCTGACGCCGGAGGCGCGGCTCGCGCTGGCGCGCTTCGCCGATGGCGACGGACGGGCTGTGCTGACTTTGGCAGAAGAGACCTGGCGCGCCGCCAAGCTGGGCGAGATCTTCGACGAGGCCGGCCTCTCCGAGGTGATCCAGCGCCGCGCCCCGATCTACGACAAGGCGCAGGACGGCCACTACAACCTAATCTCGGCGCTGCACAAGACGATCCGCGGCTCCGATCCCGATGCGGCTCTCTACTATTTCGCCCGCATGCTCGACGCCGGCGAGGACCCGCGCTTCCTGGCGCGGCGGCTGGTCCGCATGGCGGTCGAGGATATCGGCCTCGCCGATCCGCAGGCGCTGGTGCATGCCCGCGCCGCCGCCGAGACCTATGAGCAGCTCGGCTCGCCCGAGGGCGAGCTCGCTCTGGCCAATACGGTGATCTACCTCGCCACCGCCCCGAAATCGAACGCCGCCTATGTCGCCTACAAGGCGGCGATGCGTACCGCCAAGGAACACGGCTCGCTGACGCCGCCCAAGACGATTCTGAACGCGCCGACCAAGCTGATGAAGCAAGAGGGCTACGGCGCCGACTACGCCTATGACCATGACGCGCCCGACGCCTTCTCCGGCCAAAACTACTGGCCCGACGCGCTCGGCCGCCAGCTTTTCTACGATCCGCCCGAGCGCGGCTTCGAGCGCGAGATCAGGAAGCGGCTGGAATACTGGGAGAAGCTGCGGCAGGAGCGGGGGGAGTAGCGCCAGCGTCATGCTCGGGCTTGACCCGATCATTCACGTCTTTGCTGGTCGAAGGGCGTGTTCAAGACGTGGATGCTCGCCACAAGGGCGAGCATGACGCCCTCAAAAACTCCGCTCGATGAAAACCTGCGTCGAGATCTGCCGCCCGGCCAGGCCAGCCGCGATCTCTCGGCCGCTGAGGGCGATCCTGGCCCAGGCGACCGAGTTCTCGATACCGAGCTTGAAGCCCTCGACCGGGGTCCAGACCAGATTGGCGGCGAGGCGGTCGATCCTGATCTCGCCGCGGACCTGGTTGGCGAGCGGTACCTCCAGCCAGTAGCGACTGAGATAGAGGTTGCTGGCGAGCTCGCCGGTCCACTCGAAGCGGCCCGAGACCACTGTCGAGAAGCCGCGCGTGGCATCGCTCGCCAGCAGCACGCGGTTGACGATGCGGGCGTCGAGCACCGAGCCGAGATAGGGGGCGCCGTCGATCGCGCCGGCGAGCTGGGCGGTCAGGCTCCAGCCATGCCCGAGCGCCTCGCCTTCATAGGTCGCGCCGATGATGCCGGCCCGGCCGAAGCGCGAGGGCATGCCGGGAATTTCGCGCAGGGCGAGCGCGCCATGCACGGTCCAGCCGCCGGCCTCATAGACCAGACGGCCGATCGTATCCGGCACGCGTCGCCCGGTCGGGACCGGCGCGGTCGAGGAGGTGTTGCCGAGCGCCGGATCCTCGAGCGCGAGCGTCGCGGTCCAGCTTTCGGTCAGCGGCAGTTCCAGTGCGATGACGCCGACGGTGCGTGACGGCACCCGCGCCGAGAAGATGAACTCGTCGCCGGTCCAGAACGAGAAGCGCGAGGAATCGAGGCCGAAGGTCCAGGGGCCGACCAGGATCGTCGCCTCGTCGATCGACGGTTCGCTGGCGCCGTCGACCGGGCTGTAGAGAGTGAAGCCGAAGGCGGTGCCGACGCGCAGGCCCGAGGCGAGCTCATGCGAGGTCGCGATCCGGAAGGCGGCGCTGACCGGGAAGGAGGTCACGTTGGACGGCGGCGGCGGCCCATTGCGCGAGGCGCGGAAGGAATCGCGCTGGAGGCCGGCGCTGACCGTGCCGGTGATGGACAGGCAGGTCGACGAACCCGGCAGGATGAGGCCGCGCTCGGGCGGGTCCTCTTCGTCCTCCTCATCACCATCTTCGTCGTCGCTGTCGTCGTCTGCCTCGTCCTCACTCGAAGTTGTGGTCTCTGTCGATTCACTGGCGAAGAGCGGCTTGGTTTCGGGCCCGGCAATCGTGCAGGCGCGGGCGAAGCTCGGGGCCTGCGCGGGGCGGGATGGCAGGCGCGCCGGCGCGGCGAGGGCGGTCTGCGAGAGCAGGGCGAGGCAAAGGCCGGCAGGCAGGGCCGCCCGGCGGAACACCGCGCCGATATGCTCGCTTGCCGGTTCAGAGCCGCATGCCATCGGCGCGATGATCACCCCCCACGTTCCGGCGTTTCTGCCGGTCAGGGAGGTGCCAAGTCAATCGCGCCGGCGGGGTATCAGGCTCGGGCCACGAGGGCGTAGGCTGAAAGCGATCGGGCGGGCGAGGACTCGCCGCGGATCGTAAGGGCGACGAGCGAGAACCAGCCGAACAGGACGAGGCCGGCGGCGCCGACGATCACGCCTGCCCAGGACGGGTTTGCCATGCTCGCGGCCAATCATTTCGCCGGCCTGGTGCTCTGGATTCCGCTGAACCGGGCCATGTTCAGCGGCAATTGCGACAGCGACCCGGCCGAGCTCGCCGGCTATGGGCAGGCCGCGGTCGACGCCTTCCTGCGGGGATACGGGACGGAAGGGGCGAAATGAGCTGCAATCGCAGCGGATTTCGTTTGTGCGCGCTGGCCCGGCGCTCTATGCCTCGGGGATGCTTTCCACCGCTCTCGTCTTCCTCGGCGCCGGCATCGGCGGCGTGCTCCGGCACGGCGTCAACCTCGTCTCGCTGAAATGGCTCGGCCCTTCGTTCCCTTACGGGACGATGGCGATCAACATCATCGGCTCCGGTGTGATGGGCCTCGTCGCCGGTTTCCTCGCCTTCAAGGCGGGGGAAGGCTGGACGCAGAATGCGCGGCTCTTCCTCGCCACCGGCATTCTCGGCGGTTTCACCACCTTCTCGGCCTTCTCGCTCGACGCGGTACTGCTCTGGGAGCGCGGCGAGGCGCTGCTTGCGGCGTTCTATGTGCTCGGCTCGGTCGTCCTGTCGCTCGCGGCGCTGGTCGCTGGGCTCGCTCTGGTCAGGGGGCTGTCATGAGAACCGGCGGCAAGGGAACGGGCGGCCCTGCGCGTGGCAACGGCCCCAAGCGCGGCGGCAGGCCACCAGCTTCCGGCTCGCCGAAGGGCAAGCGCCCGAGCCATGATGCGCGCCGCTCGGCCCGAGCCAGGCCGCGTCCGGCGGAAGACGAGGTCGTGCGTACCGAGCCGACGCGCAACCCGAAGCCGCATCATCCGGCGCAGAGGGCAACAGGGCCGCGCAAGCCCGCGACACGCAAGCCGCCGATCACCGACGCGCCGACGCGCGCCGAGGTCAAGGCCGTCACCGCCGAGGTGCTCTCGACCGGCGTGCAGCAGCTGGTGGTGACGCAGGACGAGAACGAGATGCGGATCGACCGCTTCCTCGAGGCGCGTTTCCCGCAGCTTTCCTTCAGCCATATCCAGCGCATCGTCCGGAAGGGCGAGTTGCGCGTCAACGGCAAGCGTGCCGACAGCAAGGACAGGCTGGAAGCCGGCCAGACCGTGCGCATCCCGCCGCTGAAGCTGGAGCAGGCGGCGGAGCGGCCGCGCTCTGCCAAGGCCGATGCCGACACGATCGGCTTCCTGCGCTCGATCACGCTCTACGAGGACGAGGACGTCATGGTCCTCAACAAGCCGGCGGGCCTGGCCGTGCAGGGCGGCTCGGGCACGACCCGCCACGTCGACGGCATGCTGGCAGCGCTGACCGGCAAGGACGGGCAGAAGCCGCGCCTCGTCCACCGCCTGGACAAGGACACGGCCGGCTGCCTCGTCATCGCCAAGTCGCGCTTCGCCGCAGCGACGCTGGCCAAGACCTTCCGCTCGCGCTCTGCCCGCAAGGTTTACTGGGCGCTGGTCTATCATGTCCCGCGCGTGAAGCAGGGCCGGATCTCGACCTATCTCGCCCGCGAGGAGGCCTATGACGGCGACCAGCGCATGGCCGTCGCCGAGCATGGAGGAGAGGGCGCGATGCACGCGGTGACTTATTACGCCGTGGTCGAGACCGCGGCGCAGAAGCTGGCCTGGCTGTCGCTCAAGCCTGTGACCGGGCGCACCCATCAGCTGCGCGCCCACGCCGCCCATATCGGCCATCCGATCGTCGGCGATCCGAAATACTTCGACATCCAGAACTGGGAGATGCCCGGCGGCATCCAGAACAAGCTGCATCTGCTGGCGCGGCGGATCGTGCTGCCGCATCCGCGCGGCAAGGGCACGATCGATGTCAGCGCGCCGCTGCCGCCGCATATGCGCCAGAGCTGGAACCTGCTCGGCTTCGAGGACGCGCCCTACGATCCGATCGTCGACGCGCCGGACGAGTAGGCTGTGCTCGCACGGAAAAGTTGCGTGACCTGACGTAAGAACGCTTGCAGAACAAAACACGTTATGTTCTAAATTTGTTCCTGTGAATGGTTCATCACGGGAGGCTTTCCATGTTGCGCATCGCCTTGCTCGCCGCCGGCCTCGTTCTGTCGTTCTCGTCTGCCGGCTTCGCCCAGTCGCAGCCGGCTCCCACAGCTCCGAAACCGGCCGCTGCGGCGGCCGATGAGCCGGTGCCTCGGGCCGCTCGCGCCGAGGCCCGGCGCGATTGCTATTCAGAGAACATCGCACTTTTGGGCGATGATCTGCGCCGCGCCATGCGCGAGTGCATGCAGGGGCGCTTTCCGGGCGTGAAGCTCTATGCCAGCGACGGGCTGACCCGCGACGGCAGGCCGACCGCGGCGACGGCACGCGCCGTCTGCAAGCAGGAGGCGGATGCGCGGGGGCTCACCGGCTCGGAACGGACCGCGGCGCTGGTCGCCTGCTTCAACGGCAAGCGGCCGGATCTCGCCCAGCGCGCCGAATGCCGCAAGGAGGCGCGTGGCAAGGGGCTCGATGGCGACGCCCTGAAGGCGGCGATCGCCGAATGCGGCCGCAACCCGCAAGGGTGAGTCCGTCGCAGCATGAGGGCCTTGCGCCGGCGGAGATGGCGGGCTGCCGTCATCTCCTGTAGAGCGCCGGACATGGACCTCATCATCTTCGACCTCGACGGTACGCTGATCAATTCCGAGGCGATCATCCTCGGCGCGCAATACGAGACCTTCGCGCGCTGTGGCCGTGTCCACCCGGGCCGCGAGGCCGGCCTCGGCGTGATCGGGCTCACCCTCGACATCGCGCTGATGCGGGTCGCCGGGCTCACAGAGCCGGACGACGTGCTGACGCAGACCTATCGGGATGTCTTCAACGGCATGCGGCAGCGGGCGGAGAGCGATCCGGCTCTGGCCGAGCCGCTCTTCCCAGGCGTCGCGGAGATGCTGGCGGGATTGTCGCAGCGGCCGCAGACGCTGCTCGGCATCGCCACCGGCAAGTCGCGGCGTGGGGCGGATTACGCGATCGAGCACCATGGCTGGGGCGGTCTGTTCGCGACAACCCAGAGCGCCGACGATGCGATCTCGAAGCCGCACCCGGAGATGATCCTGCGGGCGATGGCGCAGACCGGGGCCAAGCCCGAGCGGACGCTGATGGTCGGCGACAGCACCTTCGACATGGAGATGGCGGTCGCGGCCGGCGTGACCCCGGTCGCGGTCTCCTGGGGCTTCCAGCCGGTTGCGGCGCTGCGGGCCGCCGGGGCGCGGCATGTGATCGAAAACTGCGCCGAGCTAACCGGCATTGTCGACAAGCTGGCGGTGGCGGAGCCGGCCTGAGGCGGCGGACCGCCCCTTCAGCTCGTTCCCATCAGCTTGCATCACAAGCTGATGGGTGAATCCGTCTTTAGAGGGTGCTGACTTCACACGGAGTCGACCTCGTCATCCTGGGCGAGCGAAGCTCGACCCGGGATCCATCGTAGCGCAGCGGAGCCTTACCATGGATTCCGGAGCTGCGCGGCTTCGCCGCTTGTCCAGGATGACGACGTGGTTCCGAGCAAAATCCGCACGCTCTGCGCTGCTCAGGGCACCTCGAGCTGGCCGAGTTCGTATAGCAACGCCGCGCCGGTACGCAGTCCGCTGTAGAAGCAGTCGAGCGTCAGATTCTCGTTCGGGGCATGGTTCGCCTCGTCCGGATTGGCATAGGGCGTGACGAAAGCGGGAATGCCGAGGATCCTGGTGAAGGCATAGCCGGGCAGGCTGCCGAAGCCAGCCGGGATCAGCAATGGCTCGACGCCCTGCGCCGCGACGAAGGCCCGGCGCAAGGGCGCGGTGAAGGGCGAGGCGATTGGCGTCTTCGAGGGCAGCATGCCGGCATCGGTTGCGATGAACTCGACCTCCGGCGCATGCTCGGCCACATGCGCCGCGACCTTGCGCAGGATGTTCTCAGGGTCCTGCGCCTCGACCAGGCGGATATCGCATTTCACGAAGGCTTCGTTGGGCAGCACGGTCTTGCTGCCGGGGCCGCCATAGCCGCCATGGAAGCCGTTGATGGTCAGCGTCGGCCGGAAGCAGAGGCGCTCGTAGAATGGCCGATCGGCTGGCGCATCGAGCCTGGTCAGGCCGAGGCTCTTTTTCACCGCCTCGATGTCGAGCGGCAGGGTCTCGATCGCGGCGAGTTCCTCAGGCGTCGGCGCGTCGATATCGTCATGCAGGCCGGCAATCGTGATCTCGCCTTCGGCGTTCTTCATCGTGCCGAGCAGATGGACCAGGGTCCAGATCGGGTTTGGCACGACGCCGCCGAAATTGCCGGAATGGACGTCGCGGACGGCATGGCGGCAGCGCAGTTCGAAGGAGATCACGCCGCGCGAGCCGAACTTGATCGCAGCCGCGCCGCTGGCATGGCGAGGCCCGTCGGCGGTTACGGCGAGGTCGGCCTTGAGCATCGCCTTGTTGGCGCGCACGAAGCCGGCGATGTTCGGGCTGCCGATCTCCTCCTCGCCCTCCAGCAGCAGGATGACGTTGCAGGGCAAGGTGCCGTGCGCCGCGAGATGGGATTCGATCGCGAGGATCTGGGCGAAGTGCTGGCCCTTGTTGTCGCCGACGCCGCGCGCATAGATCCGGCCGTCGCGGATCGCCGGCTCGAAGGGCGGCGAGAGCCATTTGTCGAGCGGGTCGGGCGGCTGCACGTCGTAATGGCCGTAGAGCAGCACGGTCGGCTTGCCCGGAGCCTTTTGCCAGCGCGCGACCACCATCGGATGCCCATCGGTCGGCACCAGGTTGGTCTCCAGCCCGATCTCCGTCAGCATCTCGACCAGCAGTGCGCCGACCTCGGTGATGCCGATATTCTCGGCACTGATGCTGGGATGGCGCAGATAGGCCAGCAGGCGATCGAGGAAGGCGCTGCGGTTCGCCTCGATATGCGCGAAGACCGCAGCGAGCGTGTCGGAAGAAGCCATGATCGCGCCGCCTGCCTGAATGGGATCCGGCATCACGGTAGAGTGCCGCGCGTGGCCGCGTCCAATGCGCCAGGCGCAGCCCGGAAAAGCGCTTGCCGGCTCGGGGGGCGGTGGGGCGAGTAACATCCTCGCAACCACGCTGACTCAGCCCTGTTTAACCTGAACGGGCGTTCAGATTTGCGTGTTAACCACCTGATGACTGGCCCGGCCGCATCGTCTTCACACGACAGGGACAAACCGACACACAACAACGTCGGACAGGGGTTGAACGATGATTGGCCACGAACTTCGCGAATTCGTTGATCACGTGATGGACAGGCGCGTCATCGACGATGAAGACGTCCGAATTCTTCAGCGCGAGATCTTGCACGAAGCTGTGCTGACCCGCGACATCATCGATGTGCTGGTGGCGCTCGACCGGGCCGTTACCGACAAGTCGCCGCTCTTCGCCGATGTGCTGCTGGCGTTCTGCGTCGACTTCTCGGTCTGGGAGAGCCGCCCGACCGGCAAGATCGACCGCGACAAGGCGCATTGGCTGGTGACGACGCTCTCGGCTGGCGACGGCCCGACGCCGCTGGCGCAGAAGATCGCCTTCGAGGTCGTCCGCGAGGCCGAATCCTGCGACGAGGCGCTGGTCAGCTTCGCCTTGCGCAAGGCCGATGCCCGGATGTCCGCCGCCCCGATCGCCCAGCGCGTGGTGCTGGCGAGCTGAGGTCGACAGACCGGAGCGTGCTCTAGCGCCCGGCTGCCGCCGGGCGTTTGCGCACGTTACAAAACTTTCGCATCAGTGGACGGATGCGCTTGCCTCCCGTAAATCCCGCACTGCACAGTGAAGGCACCGGGCCGGGGGGACGCCACGCATGTTCTCGAAGATCCTGATCGCGAACCGTGGCGAGATTGCCTGCCGCGTCATCAAGACGGCGCGCCGCATGGGCATCGGGACGGTGGCGGT
>NZ_JBNNPK010000040.1:0-14490 GCF_050275675.1 Allobosea sp. NPDC003192 | reverse complement strand
GGCCTGGTCGAGCTGGCCGCGCAGCTTGCGGACCCGGTCCTGCTGGCCCTCACGCTCGGCCGAGCTGACCTTGAGATGCCGGATCGCCGCGAGCGCGCCGGCGGCGAGCGTCGGCGGCAGCGAGCTCGAGAAGATGAAGCCCGAGGCGAAGCTGCGGATGAAGTCGCACAAGGCCGCCGAGCCGGTGACATAGCCGCCCATCACGCCGAAGGATTTGGCCAGCGTACCCTCGATCAGGTCGAGCCGGTGTGCGAGGCCGTCGCGCTCGCTGACGCCGCCGCCGCGCGGTCCGTAGAGCCCGACGGCATGGACCTCGTCGATATAGGTCATCGCGCCGAACTCCTCGGCGAGATCGCAGAATTCCGCGACCGGGGCGATGTCGCCATCCATCGAATAGACCGACTCGAAGGCGATCAGCTTCGGCCGGCTCGGGTCGATGCTCGCGAGCTTGCGGCGCAGGTCCTGCGCGTCGTTATGGGCGAAGATCAGCTTTTCGGAGCGCGAATGCCGGATGCCCTCGATCATCGAGGCATGGTTGGCCGCATCGGTCAGCACCACGCAGCCGGGAATGCGCGCGGCCAGGGTCGAGAGCGAGGCCCAGTTCGACATGTAGCCGGAGTTGAACAGCAGCGCCGCCTCCTTGCCGTGCAGGTCGGCGAGCTCGCGCTCCAGCAGGACGTGGTAGTGGTTGGTCCCGGCGATGTTGCGGGTGCCGCCGGCGCCGGCGCCGCAGCTGTCGAGCGCCTCGCGCATCGCGGCGAGCACGGCAGGGTGCTGACCCATGCCGAGATAATCGTTCGAGCACCAGACGGTGACCTCGCGCGGACCGTCCGGGCCGTGGAAGGCGGCGCGGGGAAAGCGGCCGGCGCGGCGCTCGAGATCGGCAAAGACGCGATAGCGGCCTTCGGCCTTGAGACCGTCGAGCTCGCTGCGGAAAAAGGCTTCGAAATCCATGAGTGACGCTCCTGGCGGCACCTTTGAGGGATTCCAGGCGCGGGGTAAAGGCGCGCCGATGTCGCGCCGCAGCAGGCCGCGGCGGCATGATCCTAGCGCAGGCTGCGCCGGAGCGTGCAAGGTGCTTTTCGTTTCCGGGCGGGAATGGCCCTTTCCCTTTGGCACGATGGGCCGTTAGATCGTCGGCAAAGCTGACGAGGACAGGCCATGGCGGTAACGATCGACGGACGGACCCTGAAGGGCAAGCAGGTGCTGCGCGTGGCCCGGCCCGGCGCCTCCGGCCGCTATGAGAAGGCGACGCTGGCCAAGTCCGCGCGCGACGCGATCGCGGCGACGCGCGCCCATATCGACGCCAATTTCATGAACGACGAGGCCCCGTTCATGTACTCCTTCAACACCGGCGTCGGCCTGTTCAAGGACCAGCGCGTGCTGATGTCGGAGATGACCGAATATCAGCGCAAGAGCGTCTATGCCCACGCCACCGGCATCGGCGAGCCCTTCCCGGAGGATGTGACGCGCGCCACCATGCTGCTGCGCGCCAATGCCTTCGCCTCGAACTATTCCGGCCCGCAGGTCGCCCTGGTTGAACGCCTGCTCGCCTGCCTCAATGCCGGCATCCATCCGGTGATCCCGCAGAAGGGCTCGGTCGGCGCCTCCGGCGATCTTGCCCCGCTCGCCCATATGTCGGCGGCGGTCTGCGGCTTCGAGGAGGGCGAAGCCGTCTACAAGGGCAAGCGGATGAAGGCCCGCGAAGCCCTGGCCAAGGCCGGGCTGGAGCCCGATTTCAAGCTCGGCGCCAAGGATGCGTCGGCCCTGATCAACGGCTCGACCGTGTCGCTGGCGCTCGGCGTGCTCGCGACCGAGGACGCCAAGCGCCTGATCAAGGCTGCCGATATCGGCCTTGCGCTCTCGCTCGAAGCCATGCGCGGGGAGCTCGCCGCCTTCGATCCGCGCGTCCATGCCGCCCGCCCGCATCCCGGCCAGGCCCTGGTCGCCCGCAACCTCGTCAAGATCACGCAAGGCTCGAAGCGCTGCTCGGCCTCGGCCCGCGAGACGATCTACCCCGACGAGATCGGCCGCACGCCGGGCAAGCCGCCGGCGCCGCGGGTCCAGGACGTCTATTCCTTGCGTTGCGCCCCGCAGGTGCATGGCCCGGCCCGCGAGGCGCTCGACTATGTCAGCCGCATCATCGCGACCGAGACCAATTCGGCGACCGACAACCCGCTGATCTTCCCCGAGGATGACGGCTACCGTGTCATCTCCGGCGGCCATTTCCACGGCCAGTATGTCGCGCAGGCGATGGACCTGCTCGCCATCGCAATGACCGATCTCGGCTCGATCTGCGAGCGTCGCCTCGCCCGCCTGGTCGATCCGACCTTGAGCTACGGCCTGCCGCGCAACCTGCTTGCCGGCAAGCGCGGCCTCAACACCGGCTTTGCCACCGTTCAGTGCTCGATGTCGGCGCTGGTGATGGAGAACCGCACGCTCTCCTCGCCGGGTTCGGTCGATTCGATCCCAGGCAAGTCCAATGCGGAAGACCATGTCTCGAACTCGACCTGGTGCGGCCGCAAGGCGCGCACGGTGGTCGAGAACGTCGAGATGATCATCGCCGCCGAGATCCTGATGGCCTGCCAGGCGCTCTCGCTGATCGCCGAGACGGCCAAGGCCCATCCACTCGGCAAGGGCACGCAGGCGGCGCTGGACGCCCTGCGCGAGACGATTCCGCCGGCGCTCGACGGCGACCGCTGGTACGCCACCGAGATGAACCAGGCGACGGCGCTTATCCGCTCGGGTGCTATCGTCGAGGCGGTCGAGGCGGTGGTGGGCGGGTTGGAGTAAGGCTCTGGAGAACCCCTCTCCTGGAAGGAGAGGGGCAGGGGAGAGGTGTTCGGACTGGAAACGTTGGCCTGAACCCAACCGCGCGGTCAGGCTGCGCGGAGCTGGTCGAACGGCCTACACCTCACCCTACCTTCTCCTTACAGGAGAGGGTTCCCGCGCTCTTATGGTCGCGGTCGAGGAAGCCTGCTCAGTACAGCGTCGCCTTGACCCGTTCCGGCAGTGCCTTGTCATAGGCCTCGCCATCGAACGCCTCCACGGCTGCCCGCGCCGAGATCTCACGCAGGATCGTGCCGGCGCTGGGCAGGGAGCGTTTGTCGACCAGCGCCGCCGGGTTCCAGAGATCGGCGCGCACCACCGCCCGCGAGCACTGGAAGTAGGCGGCCTCGACGGTGACGACGATCACGCAGGCCGGCAGCTTGCCCGCCATCTCGAAGCGCGCGCACAGCTCCGGATCGGTCGAGAGCACGGCTGTGCCGTTCACGCGCAGCGTTTCGCCGTAACCGGGGATCAGAAAGAGCATTCCGACTCGATTGTCGGACAGAAGATTCTTCAGTGAATCCAGACGGTTATTGCCTCTTCGGTCCGGAATCAGCAGCGTTTTCGCGTCGCTGACCGCAACGAAGCCCGGCAAATCCCCGCGCGGCGAGCAATCCAGCCCGTCCGGACCGTTGGTCGCGAGCACGAAAAACGGCGAGGCCGCGATCAGCGCGCCGTAGTTGGCGTCGATGTGATCGATCTCCTTGAGGACGGAAGCCGGCGCGACCGGGTTCGGATAGAGCGTGGCGAGCTGGTCGAGCGACGTGATCTGATGCGCGGTCATGCTAGCCTCCGAAAGCAATAAGTCTAGACTATTCGACTTCGCTGCAGCGCACCAGAGGGCGGCCAAAAGGAAAACGCCCCGCACCTTTCGATGCGGGGCGTCTGATTCACGTGAAACGCTGATCGCGTATCAATCGTCGGCGTTCTGGCGCTCGCGGGACTTCTCGGCCTCGCGCTCGGCCTTCAGCTTCTCGGTGATGTCCTCGCCGGTGGCCTGGTCGACCACCTTCATCGACAGGCGCACCTTGCCGCGCTCGTCCATGCCGAGGAACTTGACCTTGACCTTGTCGCCTTCCTTGACGACGTCCTGCACCTTCTGGACCCGCCGCGGGGCGAGCTCGGAGATGTGGACGAGGCCGTCCTTGGCGCCGAAGAAGTTCACGAAGGCGCCGAACTCCATGACCTTGACGACGGAGCCGTCATAGATCTGGCCGGCTTCCGGCTCGGAGACGATCGACTTGATCCACTTGATCGCCGCTTCGATCGACTTGCCGTCGGCCGAGGCGATCTTGATGGTGCCGTCGTCCTCGATGTTGACCTTGGCGCCGGTCTTCTCGACGATCTCGCGGATCACCTTGCCGCCCGAACCGATGACTTCGCGGATCTTGTCGACCGGGATCTTCATCGTCTCGATGCGCGGCGCATACTCGCCGAGCTGGCTGCGCGAGGCCGAGAGGGCCTTGCTCATCTCGCCGAGGATGTGCTCGCGACCGCCCTTGGCCTGGCCAAGGGCGACCTTCATGATCTCCTCGGTGATGCCGGCGATCTTGATGTCCATCTGCAGCGAGGTGATGCCCGCAGCGGTGCCGGCCACCTTGAAGTCCATGTCGCCGAGATGGTCCTCGTCGCCGAGGATGTCGGAGAGCACCGCGAAGCGCTCACCCTCGAGGATCAGGCCCATGGCGATGCCGGCGACCGGCGACTTCAGCGGAACGCCCGCATCCATCAGCGCCAGCGAGGTGCCGCAGACGGTGGCCATCGAGGAGGAACCGTTCGACTCGGTGATCTCCGAGACGACGCGGATCGTGTAGGGGAACTCCGACTTCGCCGGGAGCATCGGGCGAATGGCGCGCCAGGCGAGCTTGCCATGGCCGATTTCGCGGCGGCCGGGCGAACCCATGCGGCCGGTCTCGCCGACCGAATAGGGCGGGAAGTTGTAGTGCAGCAGGAAGGTTTCCTTGTAGGTGCCTTCCAGCGAGTCGATGAACTGCTCGTCATCGCCGGTGCCGAGCGTGGTCACGACCAGCGCCTGGGTCTCGCCGCGGGTGAACAGCGAGGAGCCGTGGGTGCGCGGCAGGATACCCGCTTCCGCCACGATCTTGCGGACGGTCTTGACGTCGCGGCCGTCGATGCGGACGCCGTCGTCGAGGATGGTCCAGCGCACGACCTTGGCCTGGGCTTCCTTGAACTGGCCGCCGACCTGCTCCTTCGTGAAGGTGGTCTTGCCGTCCGGCTCGGCCGAGACCAGCGCCTGGACCTTGGCCTTGGCGGCGTCGAGAGCCTTGTAGCGCTCGGCCTTGGTGGTGATCTTGTAGGCGGCGCGCAGGTCGGCATCGACCAGCTTGAGCACGGCGTCGAGCACGACCGAGTTGTCGGCCGGGGTGTAGTCGCGCGGCTCCTTGGCGGCCTTCTCGGCCAGGCGGATGATCGCGTCGATCACCGGCTGGAAGTGCTTGTGGCCGAACATCACGGCGCCGAGCATGATTTCCTCGGAGAGCTCCTTGGCCTCCGACTCGACCATCAGGACGGCGTCCTGGGTGCCGGCGACGACGAGGTCGAGCTGCGATTCCTTGACCTCTTCGATCAGCGGATTGAGCTTGTAGGCGCCGTCGATATAGCCGACGCGGGCAGCGCCGACCGGGCCCATGAAAGGCACGCCCGAGAGCGTCAGAGCGGCGGAGGCGGCGACCATCGCGACGATGTCGGGGTCGTTCTCGAGGTCATGCTGCAGGACGGTGACGACCACCTGGGTGTCGTTCTTGTAGCCTTCGGCGAAGAGCGGGCGAATCGGCCGGTCGATCAGGCGGGAGACCAGCGTCTCCTTCTCGGTCGGGCGTCCCTCGCGCTTGAAATAACCGCCCGGGATACGGCCGGCGGCGAAGGTCTTTTCCTGGTAGTTCACGGTCAGCGGGAAGAAGTCGAAGCCCGGCTTCGGCTCCTTGGCCGAGACGATGGTCGCGAGCACGACGGTCTCGCCATAGGTGGCGAGCACGGCGCCGTCGGCCTGGCGGGCGATCTTGCCGGTTTCGAGTACGAGCTTGCGCCCGCCCCAGATCAGCTCTTCGGTCTGTACATCGAACATAGGATTTTCTTTCGGTCGGATGCGATCCGTCCGGCGTCGATCGTGCCCATGGGCAAGACGGCTAAACGTCCGGGAGGTGCTCGCAGGAAGCGCGCCCGGGCGCTTGGCGATCCTGCCATGGACGTCACTGACGCCGGCGGATCATGCGGGAACCGCCCCATGCGGTTGCCGCATTGAAGGGGGAACGTCGCCTCATTGCGGCGTTCCCGGAGCGAGGCCGTAGCTGGCCCCTAGTAGAACCGCCCGGAGCAGCGAGGCACCGGGCGGGAATTCGGTTCGATCAGCGGCGGATGCCGAGCTTCTCGATCAGGGTCTTGTAGCGCGCTTCTTCCTTGCCCTTCAGGTAGTCGAGCAGGGAGCGGCGCTGCGAGACCAGCTTGAGCAGGCCGCGACGCGAATGGTTGTCCTTGGTGTGGGACTTGAAGTGGCCGGTCAGGTTGTTGATGCGCTCGGTGAGGATCGCGACCTGGACTTCCGGCGAGCCGGTGTCGTTCGGCTTGGTGGCGTGTTCCTTGATGAGCGCGTTTTTGCGCTCGGCAGTGATCGACATCGTGATGTCCTTTGGTTGGGTGTTGATCTGGCGGGCCAGGCCGGGATGTCGTCCAGCAAGGTCCGAAGCCCGCATCCGCCTCATCGCGGAAGGGATGCGCAGCCGGCCATCGGGCCGGTTGCCCGGGCATATACACGAAATCTGGCGAAACGCTAGGGTGCTGCGTTGCAGCACGAGCGGGCTGCGGAGGGCGCGTCCGGGACTGAAACGGCGTCATTCGTCGCCGCGAACCGTCTGCGACCTCTTGGCGTGCTGCTGTATGGTAGCGTGCGAACGTACCGGGACGCGCGCAGACCCATGACCGACACCAACGATGTGCTTGACCGCATCTATGAAGCAGCCGTGCTGCCGCAGTTTTGGCCTGATGCGCTGTCGCGCGTGAATCAGTTGAGTAGTGTCGATGGTGGTGCGCTGTTCGTGGCCTCGGACCAGGTCGTCAGATGGACGGCTACCCCGACCTTTTCCGAGACGGTAGCCGCCTTCATCGATGAGGGACACATGCCGGGAAACGCCCGGAACAGTCGCGCGCTCGCCTTGAGGCATGCCGGGTTCGTCACCGACCAGGAACTGTTCACGCTCGAAGAGCTCGACCGCGAGCCCTTGTTCGCCGAATTCCTTCGCCCGAGAGGCTGGGGCTGGGCCGCCGGGACGGTCATCCTGATGCCGACCGGCGAAGTCTTGACCTTCCATTTCGAGAACCAGTTTCAGCGGGGTCCCGTCGACCATCGCTCCGTGGGACTTCTCGATGAGCTTCGCCCGCATCTGGCGCGATCGGCTTTGCTGAGCTGCCGCCTGCAGCTCGAAAAGCTCCAGGCGTCCCTGTCAGGCATTGAGATGCTGGGTTATCCGGCTGCGGTATTGGGCGGGGGCGGGCGCGTCCTCGCTGTCAGTTCCGGCTTCGACAAACTCAATTCGGTCGTCGTCGCGAAGGCGCATGGCCGGTTCGCCCTTCGAAACGCGAGCGCGAACGGACTCGTTCAGCAGGCATTGGAGCAGATCAGGAGCGGTCATCGTAGCCCTCGCTCGATTGCGGTGACGGGCAGCGATGAACACCCGCCCTTCATCTTCCATGTGATCCCGATCCGTCGCAATGCTCATGACCTGTTCCTTGGCTCCGAGGCTTTCCTGGTGGCGACGCCGGTCGGGCGCCCGAAGGCACCCCCCTTCGAAGTTCTCAACGCACTGTTTGATCTGACGCCCGGGGAAGCGCGCGTCACACGCCTCCTGACATCGGGCCTGAGCACGGCCGAGATTGCCAAGGCGAGCAAGCTATCGGTCGAGACGGTCAGGGCGTATATCAAGTCGGTCCTGCGAAAATCCGGCATGAACCGGCAGGCCGAGCTTGTCGGATTCCTCTCCGGCCTCGGCGGCTTCGGTGATCCAGCCTAAGCCATTCCGCTCATGGCGCTGGTCCCGTCGGCGGACCCTGGCGGAACCAGTGGCCCGGCCCGCAGTTGAACCCTGACAGATGTCAGTCCGGGTGCCGTCATGCGTACCATGCCCAAGGATCGCCTCATCGCCGCGCTCGGCGCCCAGCTCCGGGCCGAGCGCGAGACCCGTGACGCGCTTGCCGAGGTGATCGCCAACGGCCAGCTCGACCGCGAGGTGCTGCTGGCGATCCTCTCCGATCCCGTACCGGTCGTGACCCGCGACGAGATCGTCCGGGCCGAGGCCTGGCTGCGCGAGTTGCCGCCGGCCTTTCCGGCCCGGCCCAAGCTGAGGGCGGCCTGATGGCGCCCCGGCCGGCCTGGAAGGGCTATCTCAAGCTCTCGCTGGTCTCCTGCGCGGTCGAGTTGACCTCGGCGACCGACCATAGCGAGAAGGTCTCCTTCCGCGTCATAAACCGCAAGACCGGCAACACCGTCCGCCGGCAATATATCGACAGTGTCAGCGGCAAGCCGGTCGATACCGACGACGAGGTCAAGGGCTACGAGATCGGCGGCGACGAGTACCTGCTGATCGAGGAGGACGAGATCGACGCGGTCCAGATCGAGAGTTCGCACACGCTCTCGATCGAGCAATTCGTCGACCGCGCCGCGATCCCGCAGATCTATTTCGACCAGCCCTATTATCTCAGCCCGTCCGACGAGGTCTCGGAGGAGGCTTTTGCCGTGATCCGCGAGGCGATGGCGAAGCAGAAGAAGGCCGGCATCGCCCGCATCGTGCTCTATCGCCGCGAGCGTCCGGTGATGATCGAGCCCTTCGACAAGGGCCTGCTGCTGACCACGCTGCGCTACGACAAGACCGTGCGCCAGCCGGCCGAGGTCTTCGACGGGCTGCGCAAGGGCAAACTCGACGAGGAACTGGTCGATCTCGCCACCCATATCATAGACAAGAAGCAGGCGAAGTTCGATCCGAGCGGCTTCGAGGACCGCTATGAAGAGGCACTGCTCGAGCTGATCGCGGCCAAGCGCAAGGGCAAGAAACCACCGGTGGCCAAGCCCGCCGAGCGTCCGTCCAACGTCGTCAACCTGTTCGAGGCCCTGAAGAAGAGCCTCGGCGAGGAGAGTGGTTCGTCCAGCAAAGCGCCCGCTCGCGGCAAGAAGGCATCGAGTGCCCGCAAGCCGACGAAAAAGCCCGCTGCCGGCAAGGCCAAAAAGAGCGCCTGACGCGCGTCGGAGGGCGCCATGGCCAATCTCGACCTCTATCGCTCAAAGCGTGACTTCTCCCGTACCCGCGAACCTAAAGGCGCTGCCGGCCGCCGCAAGGCTGCCCGGAGCGGCGGCGCCTTCGTGATCCACAAGCACGCCGCGCGCCGGCTCCATTACGATCTCAGGCTGGAGCATGACGGCGTGCTCTGGTCCTGGGCAGTGACGCGGGGCCCTAGCCTCGATCCCGGCGAGAAACGTCTTGCGGTTCATGTCGAGGACCATCCGCTCGAATACGGCTCCTTCGAAGGCACGATTCCTGAAGGCGAATACGGCGCCGGCTCGGTCGTCGTCTGGGACGAAGGCAAGTGGATCCCGGAAAGCGATCCCGTCCGCGGCATGGAGAAGGGCCATCTCGCCTTCTTGCTCGAAGGTCACAAGCTCGGCGGCCGCTGGCATCTGGTCAGGCTCAAGCCGCGCCGCGGTGAGAAACGCGACAACTGGCTGCTGATCAAGGTCGACGACGACTTTGCCCGCGACGACGAGGACATCCTGGAGACCGCGCCGGACTCGGTGAAATCCGGCCGCAGCGTCGAGGAGGTCGGCGAGGATCCCGCTGGCGACGTCTGGTCGACCGACGAGAAGCCCGCGAAGGGTCGTCTGGCCAAGGCTGCCAAGTCGATAACCTCCAAGTCGACAGCTGCGAAGGCCAGGCCGGCCCGCCACTCGCAGAAAACAGAAGCCGAGCCGCTACCCCGCTTCGTCGAGCCCTGCCTTGCGACCTTGCAGGACAAGCCCCCGGCCGGTGATGCCTGGCTGCACGAGGTCAAGTTCGACGGCTATCGGCTGCAGGCGAGGATCTCCGCCGGAAAGGTCAAGCTGCTCACCCGCACCGGCCTCGACTGGACCGAGCGCTTCGGCGAGCGAATCGCCGATGCGCTCGCGGCACTCCCTTGCGAGACGGCGCTGATCGACGGTGAGGTCGTGGCGCTCGGCGAGAACGGCATCTCCTCCTTTTCCGCGCTTCAGGCCGCTTTGTCGGAGGGGAAGACTGCGAACCTCGTCT
Organism: Allobosea sp. NPDC003192; assembly: GCF_050275675.1. Lineage (NCBI taxonomy): Bacteria > Pseudomonadati > Pseudomonadota > Alphaproteobacteria > Hyphomicrobiales > Alloboseaceae > Allobosea > Allobosea sp. NPDC003192. The sequence goes on along the minus strand of NZ_JBNNPK010000040.1, from coordinate 4,372 downwards.
TCTTCGCCTTCGACCTGCTCCATCTCGATGGCGCAAATCTGCAGTCCGAGCCGCTGCTCGCCCGCAAGGAGCAGCTGGAAGAACTTCTCAAGGCCGCCGACTTGGATTCGCCGCTGCGCTATTCCGAGCACTTCATCGAGCCGGGCCAGACCATGCTGCGCCATGCCTGCCGCATGGGGCTGGAGGGCGTGATCTCGAAGCGCGCCGAGGCGCCCTATCGCAGCGGCCGCGGACGCGATTGGATCAAGTCGAAATGCACGCAGCGCCAGGAATTCGTCATCGCGGGCTATGTGCCGTCGAAGGCCTCGCGCAATCAGCTCGGCTCGCTCGTCCTCGGCTATCATGAGGACGGTGAGCTGAAGCCCGCCGGCCGCGTCGGCACGGGTTTCACCCGCAATTCGGCTGCTACGCTGAAGAAAAAGCTCGAAGCCATCGCCGCGAAAGCCTCGCCTTTCAGCGGCGACGCTGGGCGCGAGCGTGGTATCGTCTGGGTCAAGCCCGAGCTCGTCGCCGAGATCGCGTTCGGCTCTTGGACGGCCTCGAAGACCCTGCGACACTCGTCCTTCCTCGGCCTGCGCGAGGACAAGCCGGCTGAAGAGGTAATCGAGGAGAAGCCGGTCAAGGCGGAAGCGAAGACAGCGCGGCCTGCGACGAAAAGCAGGCGCAAGGCCGGGCCGGAGACCACCGTGACGCTCAGCAATCCCGACAAGCCGCTCTGGCCCGACATCGGTTTCACCAAGCAGGGGCTGCTCGACTATTACACCAGCGTCTGGGAGCGCATGGCGCCCTTCGTGGTCGAGCGGCCCTTGAGCCTGTTGCGGGCGCCCGATGGCGTCGGTGGCCAGGTCTTCTTCCAGAAGCATGCCGGCGCCGGCCTGCACAAATCCGTCTCGCGGATGAAGGATGAGGATGGTGAGGAGCTGCTTTTCATCCGCGACTTCGATGGGCTAGCCGCGCTGGTGCAGCTCGGCACGGTCGAAGTCCATGTCTGGGGCGCAAAAGTCGATGCGATCGAGACACCCGACCAGGTCATCTTCGATCTCGACCCCGACCAAGGCGTGCCGATGGAGCGCGTGCGCGAGGCGGCGCTCACCGTGCGCCAGCGCCTCGACGAGCTCGGTTTCGAGAGCTTCCTCAAGACCTCCGGCGGCAAGGGCTTCCATGTCGTGCTGCCGCTGAAGCCGAAAGCGGATTGGGACGAGGTCAAGGGTTTTGCCCGCGACTTCGCCAAGGCGATGGAGCAGGCCGAGCCAAAACTCTATACCGCGACCTTGTCGAAGAAAGCGCGCAAGGGCCGCATCTTCATCGACTATCTCCGCAACGGCCGTGGCTCGACCGCGATCGCGCCGTTCTCGACGCGGGCCCGCCCGGGCGCTGCAGTCGCCATGCCGGTTGCCTGGGAGCTGCTGGAGAAGGGTCTGGCGCCCGATGCCTTCAAGGCTCCCGAGGTGATGAAGAATGGCCCGCCGGACGGTGTCTGGGCCGGCTTCTTCAAGCCGAAGCGAGCGCTGAAGCGCTGATCAGGCGGCGACCTCGCCCCGGTCGTATTGGCGCTGGGCTTCCTCGACCTCGCCGATATGAGCCTCCGCCCATTGCGTCAGTGCCGCGACCGTGCCGGCGAGCGTGCGGCCCAGGGGCGTCAGCGAATACTCGACTGTGACCGGGACGGTCGGGAAGGCGCGGCGCGAGATCAGCCCGTCGCGCTCCAGGCTCTTCAGCGTTTGCGATAGCATCTTCTGCGAGATGGAATCGATCCGCCGGCGCAATTCGTTGAAGCGCAATGTCTCCTGCTCCAGCAGGATCAGCACCAGCACCGCCCATTTGTCACCGATGCGGTCGAGCACCTGCCGAGTCGGGCAACGGGCATTGAACGGGTCGGGGCGGTGGAGCATGGCGGTTTCCGGCAGGTGACCTTGTGGCGTGAAAGTGCCTTCTTGAGAGAAAATCGCATGACTGCCATCTGGTGTCCATTGGGATGTAGGTTCCCAGAAGATACCAGGAAGATCACCATGAAGATTGCACTCATCGGCGCCACCGGCTTCATCGGCTCGCGCCTGCTCGCCGAACTCACCAGCCGTGGCCATCAGGTCACCGCCATCGTCCGCAATCCCGAGAAAGTGCCGCAGGGCGCCGGCGTCAGCGCGAAGAAAGGCGATGTCTACGACAAGGACGGGCTCGCTGTCCTGCTCACCGGCCATGATGCGGTCATCAGCGCTGTGCACTACACCGCCAGCGATCCGGCGGTTCTGCTTGCGGCAGTGAAGCAGTCCGGCGTGAAGCGCTATCTCGTCGTCGGCGGCGCCGGCAGCCTCGAGGTTGCGCCCGGCGTCAAGCTGTTCGACACCAAGGAATTCCCGGCGATCTATCTCGATGAGGCCAGGAAGGGTGGTGCCTATCTCGACCTGCTGAAGGGCGAGATAGGCCTCGACTGGACTTTCCTTTCGCCCTCCGCCCTGATCGAGCCGGGCGAGCGCACCGGAAAATTCCGTCTCGGCAAGGATCAGCTCCTGGTCGATGGCAACGGCCAGAGCCGGATCTCGGCCGAGGACTACGCCGTCGCTTTGGTCGATGAACTGGAAAAGTCGGCGCATTCGCGCCAGCGTTTCACGGTCGGTTATTGAGGCGGGGCACAAGGCCCCGCCTCGACTCTGTGGGTCTTTACCGGTCGGATCGGATCAATCCGACCGGATCCAGCTGCAGGGTGCGGCGGAAGCGCTTCTCGCCGAACGCGAGCTGGCCGCGGCGAAGTTCGCCGCTCCAGACATGGCCAGCGTCGCTCTCGAAATAGAGCTGCGACGCATCGACCTCGTAGCGGCCGCCATGACCGGCCGCCTGGTCGCGCTGCTTGCCGAACCGGCCATTGGGCCGAAGATCGAGCCGGGTGGCCCCGTCCTCGCTGACCCAGCGGCCGAGCACGGCGCGCTCGGCCTTGCTCAGTGGCTGGAAGGCTTCGAGATCGATCTCGAGCGGGCGGATCGGCCGCTTGGCCGGAGCGATGATCGACGCGATCGCGCCGAGCGACTGGAAGACCTGGCTGAAGGGCATGATGATCTCCTTTCGTTCAGGTTGTGGGGCGGTGCTGATAGCGCCGCGTTTGACAGGAATATGTCAGTAGCAACCGGCTCAGGGCGCCAGGGCGATCAGCCTCTGGGTCCGTTGGTCGACAACGCTGCCGGTATGCTCGGACAATGCACTGGCGGGGCCCGGGAGCGGTAGACCGATCCGCCGCGATCATTGCCTGATCCTCCAGCGTCTCGGCCCAATGCTCGCAAAACCCCGGTGCTTCCTTATATGAAAGTCCGAAGCGGGGGCTGCTCGCAAAGGAGATCCGCATGCGCCAGGTCGAGGAACTCGCCGCGCTGATCGCGCGCTTCGCGCCGACCGACGGCGTCCATGAGACAGCGGTCCCGCGCTTGAAGGTGGTCCGCCTGTCGCAGCCGAGCGAGCCGATGCACGGCCTGCACGAGCCGGCGCTCTGCATCATCGCCCAAGGCGCCAAGCAGGTCATCCTGGGTGACCAGATCTATCGTTACGATGCCGCGCACTGCCTCGTCGTCTCGCTCGACCTGCCTGTGATAGGCCAGGTGATCGAGGCGACGCCCGATAAGCCCTATCTCTGCGTCAAACTCGAGCTCGACCCGGCTGCGATCGGCGCGCTGATGCTTGAAACCGCGCCGTCAGCAGAGCGTGAAGCGGCGCCGGGGCCGGGCTTGGTGGTCAGTACGCTGACACCGGCCTTGCGCGATGCCGTGATCAGGCTGACCGGCCTGCTGGCCTCACCCGCTGACATCCCGGTACTCGCGCCGCTGGTCGAGCGCGAAATCCTCTATCGCCTGCTGATCAGCGAACAGGCGGCACGCTTGCGCCAGATCGCGGTGGCCGAGAGCAAGCTGCAGCAGGTGAACCGCGCCATCGGCTGGATCAAGCGCAATTACCGCAAGCCGTTCAGTGTCGAGATCGTCGCGGCGGAGGCGCGGATGAGCCCTTCGGCGCTGCATCTGCACTTCAAGGCTGTGACGGCGATGAGCCCGCTGCAGTACCAGAAACAATTGCGGCTGCAGGAGGCGCGCCGGTTGATCCTGGCCAATGCACGCGACGCGGCGTCTGCCGGGTTCGAGGTCGGCTATGAGAGCCCGTCGCAGTTCAGCCGGGAGTACAGCCGCCTGTTCGGCGCGCCGCCGCTACGCGATGTCGCCCGGTTGCGTGGCGGCGAGGCGTCGTTCGGCGGCTGACGCTGCCTCTTTCGCTCAGAACTCTTCCCATCCGGCATCGTCTGTGCGTCCGTTTGCGGTCTTGCGGGCTGGCGCGACCTTGCTCTGGGCGAAGGCGGCCTCGGCGAGCTGGCGCAGGCGCTCCGGCTCGGAATCGCGAC
>NZ_JBNNPK010000039.1:0-15011 GCF_050275675.1 Allobosea sp. NPDC003192 | reverse complement strand
AGAGGCGACAGGTCCATCGCCTCCTCCTCGTAGATCGCCTCGCCCGAATGCTTGTCGAAGCCGGTCTGGACCGTGCGGGTGATGACCTCGCCGGCAGCCAGCGCCTCGCCGACCCGGACGTTGAAGCCGTCGATGTTGCGCACACCGAGCTTCGACATCTTCTTGTAGCGCTCCTCCATCTCGCGCACCGCCCATTTCAGCGCGACCACCGCCTTCTTCGGGTCGGTGACGACGGGGGTGAGCAGATGCGGGATGCCGTCATAGACGGAAAGCTCGAGCATCTTGGGATCGACCATGATCAGCCGACACTCCTCCGGCTTCAGCCGGTAGAGGATCGACAGGATCATGGTGTTGATCGCCACCGACTTGCCCGAGCCGGTGGTGCCCGCCACGAGAAGGTGGGGCATGCGGGCCAGGTCGGCGATCACCGGCTCGCCGCCGATGGTCTTGCCGAGGCAGAGCGCCAGCTTGTGCTTGGTGCCCTCGAAATCCTGGGAGGCGAGAAGCTCGCGCAGGAAGACGGTCTCGCGCCTGGCGTTCGGCAGTTCGATGCCGATCGCGTTCTTGCCCTGCACCACTGCGACACGCGCCGACACCGCGCTCATCGAGCGGGCGATGTCGTCCGCCAGCGAGATCACGCGCGAGCTCTTCGTCCCCGGCGCAGGCTCCAACTCATAGAGCGTGACCACCGGGCCGGGGCAGGCCTGCACGACCTCGCCACGGACGTTGAAATCCTCCAGGATTCCTTCGAGCAGGCCGGAGTTCTGCTGGATGATCTCGATAGGGATCGCGGTCGCGATCTGCGGCGGCTCGGCCAGGAACTCGATCGGCGGCAACTCAAAGCCCATCGACGCGATCGGCTTTGGCATCGGCATGGCCGCGCGCAGCTTCGGCGCCGCGGGCACGACCGAGACCTTCGGCGCTGCGGCCGGGGGCGCGACCTCCGCCTCGACGGCCTTCGGCACAGAAGCTGCGACCGGCGCCGCGGCGGGAGCGAGCTGTCCCATGATCCTGCGGCGTGGAGCCTGGGCCTTCGGGGCGGGTGCCGGTGCGGCCGATTCCGCTACGGCCGGCATAGGAGCGGTTGCAATGACCTGCAGAGCCGGCGGCGTCAGACTCAGCTCGAAACGATAGGGCTGCGTCCAGCCGAAGGTCATGGTCGCCGGGGCGGCGGCTGGAACCGGAGCGGGTGCCGGGCGTGCCGGCTCTGCCGCGGCCACCGGCGCGATCAGCTGAGACCTCGCCGGTGCCCTGGATGCGAGGACTGGCGGAGCGGTCTCGAACGTTGCCTCGTCTTCCTGCTCCGCGTCAGGGATGAACTCCCAGAAGGCGGCATCGGAGAGGAAGGCGAACGGGGTCGTGACGGCCTCGGCCGGATTCTCTTCCGGCAGCGACAAATCGAAATCCGACGCGATCAGTGCGTCCTCGCCATCGCCCACCATCTCGGTCTCGGCTTGCGACGCCAGTTCGGGCGCCGGAATCTCCGCAGACCCGCCGCCCCAGACCTGCTGCAGCATGCGCTGGGGGGTGCGCCAATAGCGGACGCGAGCGGGATCGACGGGCACTTCCGGCTCGGACTCGGGCAGCGGGATGGCCGCCTCGGCGGCAGGGCGCTCGACCTCCTGCCGGCGAACCTTGTCGGGGGTGCGCCCGTAACGGACGAGCCCCGGCGGCACCTCTGCTCCGGACCCGCGGCGATCGACTAGAGCCGTCTCCGGAATATCAGCGAAATCAGATAGTTGATCCGAAATCCGCGCGGCGGGAGAAGCGCTGTTCGTCTGGAGATTGCGATGGATTCGACGCATGATTGACGCTAGGCCCGACACTCACTCGACTGAGCATCGAGAGGTACCGGCGCAGGGTTAACAGCCCCTGAATTCGCGCCGGAAATAGCTGTGGATCGTGACCTGCGCCCTGCCCTCTCAATCGGCCTGGAAGGCGCCGATCATATAGCTCTCATTGCCGATCTCGGTGACGCGGCCCTTCACCTCATAGCTCGCCAGATCGACGATCCAGACGACGCTGGAATTGGATTTGCCCTTGGGCGCACCGGTGATCGCCGCATATTTCCCGTCCCGCGTGATCGCGATGCCGCGCGGCCGCGACGGCTCGCCGCCCGGCGTCTTCAACTCGACGCGCTTGATCGTCGCAGGCTGCCCGGCGAGCGCCTTGGCGACGTCGATGATGTCGATGTTGTTCGAGCGGAACTGGGTCGAGAGGAGGCGCTTTCCATCAGGCAGGAAGGCGGCGACGAAAGGCCGGGTCGGCGTCTTCTCGTCATCGGTGCCGACGAGGACGCGCGCCACCTCGGCCTTGGCGGGATCGCTCAGCGCCTTCTCGACATCGACGATCGTGACGGTGTTGCCGGGCGTGTCGGTCTGGGCATTCTCGCGCGAGGCATGGGCGACGAGCCTGCCGTCCGGGCTGGTCGAGATGCCGAAGCCGCCGGCCTGGACCGGGATGCGCGCCACCTCCGCACCGCTCTCGCCGGCGATCGCCTTCTGCAGGCTCATCACCGTGATGTCGTCGGTGCCGCCATTGGCGCCGAAGATCGTGCCGCCGCCGAGCGGGCTGATGGTGACGCCGTTGGTGTCGGGAAAGCAGCCGAACTTCGGATCGGGCGCACGATGCGGGATCGGATTGGGCGGACAGGCAAAGCCCGGCTTGCCATAGGCCTGCTCGACCTTGCGGATCACCTTGTTGGTCGAGAGGTCGACGATGCTGAGATGGCGCCCGCCATCCTCGTCGCCCTCCTGCTCGGCATGGGCGAGGACCGCATGCTTGCCGTCGGCGGCGATGGCGAAACCGGTCGGGCCGAAGCCGCCGGTCTCGATATAGCCCTCGACTGCGCCGAGCGTGCCGTTGCTGGCCGGATCCAGCGCCTTCTTGAGATCGACCACCGTCACCGTGCCGGCATGGCCGTGCTGGAAGGCCGCTGCCGCCTCCGGCGTCGATCGGCCGGAATGGTTGACGACATAGGCGCGGCGCTGCTCCGGGGCGATCGCGATCGAGATCGGCTGGCCGCTCGACACCACGCTCTTGCCGTCGACCTGGATATCCGGCGTGACGCGCAGGCGATTGACCACCGCCTTCGCCGTCCCGTCATTGGCCGGGTCGATCGCCTTGTCGAGATCGATGACCAGGACGACATTGTCCCAGCGCCCGCTCGCGAGGAAATAGTCCTTGGCGAGGGCCGGTTGCGCCGCTGCGATGGCGCAGAGCGCCACCATCGTGCCGAGAAGCGTCGTCCTTTGCATGGTCGTCCTCCCTCGGTTGTCCCGTTCTCCGGGTTCGTCGTTCGCTATGTCGGTGTGGCGTGCTCCTTGAGCGCCTCGTCCAGCACCCTGACGACGTGCACGGCTTCGCGGCCGGCGCCGTCATGGATCTGATGGCGGCAGCTGGTGCCGTCGGCGACGATGAGATCGCCAGCCGCCGCCTTGCGCACCGCCGGTAGCAGCGAGAGCTCGCCCATCGTCAGCGAGACGTCGATCGTCGCGGCGCCATAGCCGAAGGCGCCGGACATGCCGCAGCAGCTCGATTCGATCGGCTTGACCTCCAGCCCCGGCACCGCCCGCAAGGTCCTCTCGACCGCGCCCATCGCATCGAAGGCTTTCTGGTGGCAGTGCCCGTGCAGATGCGCGACGCGCCCGCCTTGGTCGCGCAGCGCCAGCCTGGTCCGGCCCACAGCTATGTCGGCGGCGAGCAGTTCCTCGACCAGCAGCGCCGCCTTGGCCAAGGGCTCGACCTCAGCCTTGGGCAGCAGCGCTGCAAATTCGTCGCGGAAGCTCATCAGGCAGGAGGGTTCGAGCCCGACGATGCGCGCGCCCTTGGCGACGAAGGGGGCGAGCGCATCGAGCGTCCGCCTTGCCTCGGCCCGCGCCTCATCGACCAGCCCGGCCGAGAGGAAGGTGCGCCCGCAGCAGAGCGGCCGGCCTCCCCCCGCAGCTTCGACGCGGTGCAGGCGATAGCCGCCGGCCAGCAGCACGCGCTCGGCCGCCTCCAGGTTCTCGCGCTCGAAATAGCGGTTGAAGGTGTCGCCGAAGAGCACGATGTCGCGGCCATCGCCTTTGACATCGGATGCGCTCGACTGCGCAACTGCCTCGCGCCAGGGCTTGCGCCAGACCGGCAGCGAGCGCCGCGCCGAGAAGCCGAGCCAGCGTTCGCTGAGCTTGGCCAGCGGCGGGATGCGGTCGCGCAGGTTCATCAAGGGCGCCAGCTTGGCGGCGATCGGCGCATAGCGCGGCAGGAAGGCGATCAGCCGCTCCTTCAGCGGCAGGCCGTGCTTCGCGTGGTAGTGATGCAGGAACTCGACCTTCATCCGGGCCATGTCGACGCCGGTCGGGCAGTCGCGCTTGCAGCCCTTGCAGGAGACGCAGAGATCGAGCGTCTCCTTCATCTCCGGCGAGGTGAAGGCGTCCTCGCCGAGCTGGCCGGAGATGGCGAGCCTGAGCGTATTGGCCCGGCCGCGGGTGAGATGCTGCTCCTCGCGCGTCGCGCGCCAGGACGGGCACATCGTGCCGCCGGCCATCTTCCGACAGGTGCCGTTGTTGTTGCACATCTCGACGGCGCCGCCGAGACCGCCCCAGTCGGACCAGTCGAGCGCCGTTTCCACCGGCACCGGCGTGGCGTAGCCGGGCGGAAAGCGCATCAGGCTGCGATCGTCCATGTGGTAGGGCCGGACGATCTTGCCGGGGTTGAGATGATTGCCGGGATCGAAACCGTCCTTGACCGCCTCGAAGGCGCGGGTGAGCGGTCCGCCGAACATCGGCTCGACGAAGTCGGAGCGCGAGATGCCGTCGCCATGCTCGCCGGAAAACGAGCCCTTGAAGCGGCGCACCAGCTCGCAGGCTTCCTCGGCGATGCCGCGCATCGCCTTCACGCCGGCTTCCGTCTTCATGTTGAGGATCGGGCGGACATGCAGGCAACCGACCGAGGCATGCGCGTACCAGGTGCCGCGCGTGCCGTGCCGCTCGAACAGCGCGGTGACCGCGTCGGTATAGTCGGCGAGATGCTCGAGCGGAACTGCGCAGTCCTCGATGAACGAGACCGGTTTCCCGTCGCCCTTCATCGACATCATGATGTTGAGGCAGGCTTCGCGCACCTCCCAGACCGGCTTCTGCCTGGCAGGCTCGACCACCTCGACCACCGCATCGGGGAAACCGTAATCGGCCATGCACTGGTCGAGCCGCCTGAGGTCGCCCTTCAGCGCGGCAAGATCGTCACCGGCGAACTCGACCAGCAGCAGGCAGTTCGGCTTGCCCTTGGTGATGTCGGCGAGCGTGCGCACGAAGAGCGGAATATCGGCGCCCAAGACCAGCACATTGTTGTCGACGAGCTCGACCGCGACCGGCCCGAGCGCGACGATGTGCTGCGTCGTCTCCATCGCGGCGCGAAAATTCGGGAAATGGCAGACGCCCATGACGCGGTGCTGCGGCAGGGTCGAGAGCTTGAGCGTCGCCTGCGTCGTCAGCGCCAGCGTGCCCTCCGAGCCGACCAGCAGATGCGACAGGTTCGGCCGCGGCACGATCAGCTCGTCGAGATTGTAGCCGCCGACGCGCCGCTGCACCTTGGGGAAGATCGCCTCGATCTCGTCGCGATGCCGGCCGGCCAGGCCCAGCATCTGCTCCATCAGCGCCCGCGCCCGCGGCGAGGCATTGTCGCCGACCGGCCCCTCGCCAAGCGCGAAGGGTTCGCCGTCATGGAACATCGCCTTCAGCGCGATGACATTGTCGACGGTCTTGCCATAGCGCAGCGAGCGCGCGCCGGAGGAGTTGTTGCCGACCATCCCGCCGATGGTGCAGCGGCTCGCCGTCGAGGGCTCGACCGGGAAGAACAGGCCATCCTTCTTCACATGGCCGTTGAGCGCCTCCAGCACGATACCGGGCGCGACGCAGACCGTGCGCGCCACCGGGTCGTAGTCGCGGATCGCGTTGAAATGCCGGCTCATGTCGAGGATCAGCGCGTCGCCGATCGGCTGGCCGTTCTGTGAGGTGCCGCCGCCGCGCGCGATCACCGGCACACCGTGCTCTGCGGCGATCGTCAGCGCTGCGGCAATGTCCGCATCGCTCTTCGGGAAGGCGACGCCCTGCGGGACGATCTGGTAGATCGAGGCGTCGGTGGCGTAGCGCCCGCGGGTGAAGGCGTCGAAACGCACCTCCCCTTCGAGCGCCTGCGACAGTTTCCGTTCGAAGCCGAGATTGCGGCTATGCGGGCGCGGCAGCGCGGCCTGCGTCATCGTGTGGCCTCAACGGTCTCGGGGTCTATCCGGCCGCGTCCGCGCAGTGCGGCAATCGCATCGCCGGCCGGCCCCCAGCAGAGCAGCAGCAGGGCCAGGACGACGAGCGTCGCGACCAGTCCGTTCGCCCAGAACACGCCGAGCGAGCCGCCCGAGCCGAGCAGGGCCTGGCGGAAGGCGTCCTCGGCCCGGTCGCCGAGCACCAGCGCCAGGATCATCGGGGCGAGCGGGTAGTCGAGCTTCTTGAAGACATAGCCGACGACGCCGAAGATCAGCATCAGCCAGATGTCGAACATCGAGTTCGAGATCGTGTAGGCGCCGATCGCGCAGACGATCAGGATCACCGGCGCGACGAAGGAGAACGGGATCCGCATGATCGCGGCGAAGAGCGGCACCGTCGCCAGCACGATGATCAGCCCGGCGAGATTGCCGAGATACATCGAGGCGATCAGCCCCCAGACGAAGTCCTTCTGCTCGACGAACAGCATCGGCCCGGGCTGCAGGCCCCAGACCAGCAGGCCGCCGAGCAGCACCGCTGCGGTGGCCGAACCGGGAATGCCGAGCGCCAGCATCGGCAGCAGTGCGCTGGTGCCGGCGGCGTGCGCGGCCGTCTCCGGCGCAAGCACGCCTTCGATCTCGCCCTTGCCGAAATTCTTGCCGCGCTTCGAGAAGCGCTTGGCGAGGCCGTAGCCCATGAAGGACGCGGCGATCGCCCCGCCCGGCGTCACGCCCATCCACATGCCGACGACGGCCGAGCGCAGCAGTGTCGCCCAGTAGCGCGGCAGGCCGGCCCAGGTCCGCAGCACCACCATCAGGTCGATCTTGGCCTGCTTGCCCTTGAACACCAGCCCTTCCTCGACCGTCAGCAGGATCTCGCTGACGCCGAACAGGCCGATCACCACGATCAGGAAGTCGAAGCCGCGCATCAGCTCGGTCGAGCCGAAGGTCATGCGCAGATCGCCCGAGATCGAATCGAGGCCGACGGCCGCAAGCAGGAAACCGATGCAGAGCGAGGCGATGATCTTGGCGCGGTTCTCCCGGCCCATGCCTATGAAGGAGCAGAACGTCAGGAGGAAGACCGCGAAGAACTCGGCCGGGCCGAATCTAAGCGCGAACTGTGCGACCAGCGGTGCGACGAAGGTGATCAGCACGACGCCCGAGAGCGCGCCGATGAAGGAAGCGGTGAAGGCCGCAGTCAGCGCTTCTGCCGCCTTGCCCTGCACCGCCATCGGATAGCCGTCGAAGGTGGTCGCGACCGACCAAGCCTCGCCGGGAATATTGAACAGGATCGAGGTGATGGCGCCACCGAACAGCGCGCCCCAGTAGATCGAGGACAGCAGGATGATCGCCGAGGTCGGGTCCATGCCGAAGGTGAGCGGCAGCAGGATCGCGACACCGTTCGGCCCGCCCAGCCCCGGCAGCACCCCGACGATGATGCCGAGGATGACCCCGACCGCCATGAAACCGATATTGTGCCAGGAGAGCGCGACCTGGAAGCCGGCGATGAGCGAGGCGAGATCGTCCATCGGTCGTCCTTCAGTAACCGAGCATGGCTTCGAGCGGGCCCTTCGGCAGGGGCACGCGGAACTGCAGTTCGAAGACCCAGAAGCAGGCGAACGGCACGATCACGGCGGTCAGCAGGATCGACCACCAGCGTGAAGTGCCGACCACCGCCATGAAGGCGATGATGAAGATCGCCGAGGCGACATAGAGCCCGAGCGGCTGGATCAGCGCCACGAACAGCACGAGCGGCCCCAGCACCCGGACCACCTGCCGCAACTGCTCATAGGTGACGAAGACTCCGTCCGGCCGGCGGAAGGACTGCCAGAGGATGAATAGCGAGGCCGCAAGGAAGATCCAGCCGACGCGGGCCGGGAAGAAGCCGTTCTGCGGCCCGCCATCCCAGCCGGCGCCGCGGCCATGCGAGTCATAGAGGACGATGCCGGCGAGCCCGATCAACAGCAGCGCCGTGACGATCTCGACCGGGCGACGCGAGATGCCGCGTTCGGGTGCTTCGGTTTCGGAAGGCAATGACATCAATCACTCCCGCTGGTCGTCCCGGACAAGCCGCGTCGGCGGCGCTGCTGGCGTCATTCCAAGGCCGGCCGCTCCAGTTCGTCATGCTCGCCCTTGTGGCGAGCATCCACGTCTTGGACACCGCGCTCGATCAGGGAAGCGAAGACGTGGATGGTCGGGACGAGCCCGACCATGACGCCCTAGGCCGTGATTGCGGCCCAGGTTCACTTCGCCATGAAGCCGGCTTCGGTCATCAGCTTCTCGTGCTTGGCTTCGTCGGCCTTCAGGAAGGAAACGAAGGCCTCGCCGTCGCGATAATCCGCCGCCAGCGCATTGCGGGCGAGATAGTCCTTCCACTCCGGCGTCTCCGAGACCTTCTTGAACAGGTCGACATAGAAGGCCTGCTGCTCCTTGCTGACCTTGCCGGGCATGAACATGCCGCGCAGCATCTGGTAGCTGACGTTCAGCCCCTGCGAGGCGCAGGTCGGGATGTCGGCCCAGGACTGCCCGTCCGCGACCTTCTCGGTATAGGCCATCTTCTGCTCGGCGAAGACACAGAGCGGGCGCGTGGCGCCGCCGCGCCAATTGGCGAGATCCTCGGCCGGGTTGTTGGTGGTGGCCTCGACATGGCCGCCCGCCAGCTGCGTCGTCGCCTGGCCGCCGGAGGTATAGGGGATGTAGGCGAACTTGGTGCCGCCCTGCTTCTCCATGGCGAAGACCAGCAGGTTGTCCTCGCGCTTGGACGAGGTGCCGCCGATCTTCATCGGCGGGCTGGCCGCTTTCGCCGCCGTCATCAGGTCGCCCGCATTCTTGTAGGGCGACTTGGCGTTGACCCAGAGCAGGAAGGAATCCTGCGCCAGCATCGCGACCGGGGTGTAGTCGGTCCAGTTCAGCGCCAGCTTGGTCGCCATCGGCGTCATGAAGATGCCGCTCGAGGTGGTGATCAACTTGTGCGGATCGCCGGCCGATTTCTGAATGTCGAGCATGCCCTCGGCGCCGCCGGCAGCCGGCTTGTTGACGACGATGATCGGCTGCTTGGTGAACTGCTGCTTCTGGATGATGCCCTGGATCGTCCGCGCCATCTGGTCGGACGCCCCGCCCGCCGAGAACGGCACCACGATCTCGATCGGCTTCGTCGGCTCCCAGGCGGCCGCCTGCCCGATGCCGGCGGCCAGAATCGCGGTCGCGGCCAGCCATTGCTGCTTCATGATCGCACCCTCCCGATGATTGCGCTCTGTCGGCGCGGTGAAGGGACCTTAGATCAAAAAATTTTGCATTCAATATGAAAAGTGAAGATGAAAAATTTGACGGCGTTTCTTGCCATCAGCCTCGGGTGGGAGTGAACGGCAGACCCAAAAATCCCATGACCAAACAGCACCTGCTCCGAGATGCCCAGATCAAGCCCGAGCATGACGCCATCGGGAACGGCCGCTCATCCCGCCGAAGCCTGCGCCGCCTTCCGCTTGTTGCGCAGATGCAGGAACAGGATGTCGGAAAGCTCCGAGCCGGCGCGCCGGCGCAGCGCGTCGAGGATCGCCTCGTGCTCGCGCATCGCCTCGCCCCAGCGATCGCGATCCTTGGCGAGATTGGCCGAATAGCGCACCCGCCGGATCCGGCCGGCCAGGCTGGCATAGGTCGCAGCCAGCGTCGCATTGCCTGCTGCCGCAACGATCAACTGATGGATCGTTTGGTTGCAATGGAAGTAGCCATGCATGTCGCGGCGCAGGTAAAAGCGGTACATTTCATGATGCATCCGCTCGATTTCGGCAAACTCCGCCTCAGAAATCCGCTCGCAGGCCAGCCGCCCCGCCAGCGCCTCGAGCCCGCCCATCACGTCGAAGAGTTCGCGGACATCCTCGGGGCTGAGCTCACGCACTCGCGCGCCGCGATTGGGCAGGAGTTCAATCAACCCCTCCGCCGCCAGCACCTTGAGCGCCTCGCGCAAAGGCGTGCGCGAGATGCTGAAGCGCTCGCACAGCGCCCGCTCGGGAACGCGCGCGCCATCGGCGAGATTGCCCTCGACGATGAAGTCGCGCAGCGCGGCGAGCAGCCCTTCATGCAGCGAGACGGCAGGTCTTGCAGCCTCGGGCGGCGCCAGGCCCTGCTCATCGAGAGTATCGAGAAACGGCTCGCTCATGCATCATCGCTAAGTCGGCTTGGCTCGCCTGTCGAGCCCGCTTGTCGACAAGTAGCATACCATGATGCAGTTGATCTTCCAAAAAATGAATGCAAAATATCCGGCAACGGCGCAGCGGCGCCTGGCCCTAGGGGAGGATAAGAACATCATGCAAGGGCGTCACTTCCTGCACATTCCCGGTCCGAGCCCGATTCCGGACCGGATTCTGCGCGCCATCGCCATGCCGATCATCGACCATCGCAGCGCCGAGTTCGCCGCGCTCGGCAAGACCGTGCTGGAAGGCAGCAAGGCCATCTTCAAGACAAAGCAGCCGGTGGTGATCTACCCCTCCTCCGGCACCGGCGCCTGGGAAGCGGCGATCGTCAACACGCTCTCGCCCGGCGATACCGTGCTGATGGCCGAGACCGGCCACTTCGCCACGCTGTGGAAGAACATCGCGACGCGTTTCGGCATCGAGGTCGAGTTCATCCCGGGCGACTGGCGCCGCGGCGCCGATCCGGCCGCGATCGAGGCGAGGCTTTCCGAGGACAAGGCCCGCAGGATCAAGGCGGTGATGGTCGTCCACAACGAGACCTCGACCGGCGCGACCAGCCGCGTCGCCGAGATCCGCAAGGCCATCGACGCTGCCGGCCACCCGGCCCTGTTCATGGTCGACACCATCTCCTCGCTCGCCTCGGTCGACTACCGTCATGAAGAATGGCAGGTCGACGTCACCGTCTCGGGCTCGCAGAAGGGACTGATGCTGCCGCCAGGCCTCGGCTTCAACGCCGTCTCGGAGAAGGCGCTCGCGGCCTCCAAGAACAACACGTTGCCGCGCTCCTTCTGGGACTGGGAGGAGATGATCAGGATCAATGCCGGCGGCTTCTTCCCCTATACGCCGGCGACCAACCTGCTCTACGGGCTGAAGGAGGCGCTCGCCATGCTGCAGGAAGAGGGGCTGGACCAGGTCTTCTCCCGCCATAAGCGCCTCGCCAGCGCCTGCCGCGCCGCGGTCAGGGCCTGGGGGCTCGAAGTGCTCTGCGAGAATCCGGCCGAGCACTCGCCGGTCCTGACCGCCGTGCTGATGCCGCCGAGCCATGACGCCGACCGCTTCCGCAAGATCGCGCTGGAGAAGTACAACATCTCGCTCGGCTCAGGGCTCGGAAAAGTCGCCGGCAAGGTCTTCCGCATCGGCCATCTCGGCGAGTGCAACGAGCTTGCTCTGCTCGGCGCCCTCTCCGGCGTCGAGATGGGCCTTGCCGCCGCCGGCGTGCCCCATCGCAGCGGCGGCGTTTCGGCGGCGATGGCCGATCTCGAAGGCGCTGAATCTGGCAACCAGGCCAAGGCCGTGGCTTGAGCCCCGGTAGAGAAGTAATGCAATATCATCGAACAAGCGCGGAATGCCCTCTCCCGGATGGGAGAGGGGTAGGGGTGAGGGACCGCCGCTGATCGCTAAGGCGAGGCGGCTCCGCTGCGACCTCGACCGGCTACGGCAGGCCCTCATCCCTACCCTTCTCCCACTCGGGAGAAGGGTTCCCCGCGGATATCACGTCGATCATCGCCCGCTGGAAACTAGGCGCGAACCTCACTCAGCAGCCTCAGCCGCCTTCGCCCCCTGCCCCCGCGCCGCCTTGAGCAGGTTGCTGCGGAGCCTGACCACCGCCTTCTGCACCACCGGAAAATCCTCGCCAAGGCCGGCGGCCGCCACCAGGTTCATCGGCAGCGCCTTCTCGCGCAGGGCCCTGCCCTCCGGTGTCAGGCTGACGCGAACCTGGCGCTCATCGGCCGGATCGCGCTGGCGGCGGATATAGCCGAGCGCTTCCAGCTTCTTGAGGATCGGGGTCAGCGTATTCGACTCCAGGAACAGCTTCTCGCCCAGGCCGCCGACGCTCTGATTATCCTCCTCCCAAAGCGCGATGATCGCGATGTACTGGGTGTAGGTCAGGCCGAGTTCGTCGAGGATCGGCTTGTAGGCGCGCCCATAGGCCAGATTGGCCGAATAGATCGCAAAGCAGAGGAAATTCGCCAGCTTGGGCACATTCGGATCGTTCGGGGTCGGAGCGGGCATGGCCGGGCCTCGTCGTGAGCGCGTCATTGTTCCTCAATATATATCGCATCCGATTAAATCGGAAGACTTGACATCGTTTGAGCGCTTCACATATATGACCGCATCCGATTAGATCGGATACGATCTAATTCACGAAAGGAAGCCAGACATGTCCTCTACCGACAAGGTTCTCTACACCGGCCGCACCCACACCACCGGCGGCCGCGACGGCGCCGCCCGCAGCTCGGATGGCCGTCTCGAGGTCAATCTGACCTCCCCCGGCGTGCCCGGCGCCGGCACCAATCCCGAGCAGCTCTTCGCCGCCGGCTGGTCGGCCTGCTTCATCGGCGCGATCGGGCTGGCGGCGCGCGAGCGCAAGGTCGCGGTTCCCGCCGAGACCGCCGTCGATGCCGAGGTTGACCTGCGCCATGGCGAGGCCGGCTACTTCCTGCAGGCCCGCCTCAACGTCGCCCTGCCGGGGCTGGATCGCGGCACCGCCCGCGCCCTGGTCGATGCGGCGCACCGGACCTGCCCCTACTCCAAGGCGACCCGCGGCAACATCGAGGTCGAGATCAACCTCGTCTGACCTGTACCGGACGGCGCCGCGCGGAGATCTCCGCCGGCGCCCTTCTTCTCCCAGTCGTCGCCACCTCGCGCAGAAGGCATTCCATCATGACCAAGGCCAAGGCCTCCGAAACCATCGATCCCAGCCGCCGCTTCTTTGTCGGCGCCATGACGACGGCAATCGCCGCGGCCGGGCTCGGCCTCGGCCGATCAGCTCTCGCGGCGCCGGCCACGCTGTCCTCCTTCGGGACGCTCAAGCAGATCGATGCCGGGGTGCTCCGCGTCTCCTATGCCGAGCAGGGCCCCGCCGATGGTCCGGTCGTCATCCTGCTGCATGGCTGGCCTTATGACATCCACACCTATGTCGATGTTGCCCCGCTCCTGGCCGCCAGGGGCTATCGGGTGATCGTGCCTTCGCTGCGCGGCTATGGCGAAACCCGTTTCCTCTCGCAGGACACGCCGCGGAACGGCCAGCAGGCCGCACTCGCCGTCGACGTCATCGCGCTGATGGATGCGCTCAAGCTCGACAAGGTGCTGCTCGGCGGCTGCGACTGGGGCGCGCGCACGGCCTGCATCGTCGCGGCACTCTGGCCCGAGTGGGTCAAGGGGCTGGTCTCGGTCAGCGGCTATCTGATCGGCAGCCAGAAGCTGAACGAAGCGCCGCTGCCGCCGAAGGCTGAGCAGCAGTGGTGGTACCAGTTCTATTTCGCCACCGAGCGGGGCGCGGCCGGCTACGCCAGGAACACCCGCGACTTCGCCCGCCTGATCTGGGAGACCGCCTCGCCGAAGTGGAGGTTCGATGACGCGGTCTTCGCGCGCTCGGCGACGGCCTTCGACAATCCCGACCATGTAGCGATCTCGATCCATAATTACCGCTGGCGCCTCGGCCTGGCGCAGGGTGAGGCGCAATTCGACGCGCTGGAGAGCAAGCTGGCAGCCTTCCCCGTCATCACCGTCCCGACCTTCACGCTGGAAGGCGACGCCAATGGCGCGCCGCATCCCGATCCGGCCGCCTACGCCAAAAAATTCTCCGGCTGGTACCGCCACCGGACGCTCGATGGCGGCATCGGCCACAACCTGCCGCAGGAGGCCCCGGCCGCCTTCGCCGAGGCGATCATCGCGGTCGACCGCGCCTGAAGGCGGCGCTCATGGCGAGCGGCTCGGGATGGTTACCCGGGCCGTTACCGGATGCCGACAAATGCGAGGAATTCCCGAGGGCCGCCTTTACCCGCCTCCCCTATGATCCCAAGCGATTTTAGGGAGGAATTAATGGCCTTGAAGATGATGCTAGCCGGCGCCGCTGCGATGATGATGCGGCAGATTCCGCTGGCCGCTCCGGCAGAGCAAGCACCTCTCGTGGCCCGCGGCATGGACGACCTGCCGCTGGAGCCCTCCCCGATCGAGCCGTCCTGGATCATCTCCGGCGAACCGTTCGCGCGCGTCGGCCTGCATTCGCGCGCCGGCGACGATGCCGCCTCCACCGCCATGTGGGACTGCACCGCCGGCGAATTCCGCTGGTTCTTCGACTGGGACGAGACCGTCGTGATCCTCGAAGGCGAGGTCCATGTCACCGCGCAGGACGGCTCACAGCGGACGCTGCGCCAGGGCGACATCGCCTATTTCGCCGGCAAGACCTGGGCGACATGGCGGATCGACAATTACGTCCGCAAGATCGCCTTCTGCCGCAAGCGCCTCCCGGCGCCGGTCGCACTGGCCTATCAGCTGCGCAACATGCTGCGCGGCAACCGCGGATCGCAGGGCGGCCTCGCCGCCTGAGGCAGACGCCACCGGCTGGTACGGCTGCCAGCGAAACTGGTTCGCTCTCAGCCGACATCACCAGACCAAGACAGAGCCTGCAATCAGAACCGCATCTCGACCCTGCCCTTGAGGGCGTGATCGCGGGCGCGCTCGCCGATGGCGGCCGAGTAGGTCAGGCCGAGCGCGGTGGCCTGCGAGAGGCGCCAGTCGAGGCCGGCTTCCGCCACCAGCGCCTCGCGGTCGATCCTGGCGGCGAAGACCTGGGCGGGCGTCGT
>NZ_JBNNPK010000038.1:0-15914 GCF_050275675.1 Allobosea sp. NPDC003192 | reverse complement strand
AGAACGTGCTGCGCGCCGAGAAGGACGTCACCATCGCCAAGATCCTGGCGAAGGAAGGCGACTCGCTGGCCGTCGACGCCGTCATCATGGAATTCGCCTGAGGCGCTTGCCTTCGCAGGACCGCCGGATGATTGTCGCCGCCCTATCACGCGAAGGTGGCGACCATGCTGACGATCTGGGGACGGATCAGCTCGATCAATGTGCAGAAGGTGGTCTGGGCCGCCGGCGAGGTCGGACAACCCTTCGAGCGCATCGATGTCGGCGGCCAATTCGGCGGCAATCGCGAGCCGGCCTATCTCGCCAAGAATCCGAACGGGCAGGTTCCGACGCTGGAGGATGGCGAGGTCGTCATCTGGGAATCGAACAGCATCGTGCGCTATCTCGCCGCCCGCTATGGAGCCGGCTGGATCTGGGAGGAGGACCCGGCGAAGCGGGCCGAGGCCGATCGCTGGATGGACTGGATGCTGTCGGAATTGCAGCCGTCGATGACGCCGGCCTTCTGGGGGCTGGTCCGCAAGACGCCGGGCTATACCGATGAGGCGGTGATCGCGGCCTCCGTCACCAAGGCGCAAGCCAAGCTCGATATCCTGGAGGCGCATCTGGCGGGGCGGGCCTACCTCGCCAATGAACGCTTTGGCATGGGCGACATCACGGTGGCACTCGGCGCGCATCGCTGGCTGCACATGCCGGTGCAACACAAGGAGTGGCCCAATATCCGCCGCTGGTATGCGCAGGTCTCGGCGCGGCCGGCGGCCGGCCCCGCCATGCCGTTGCCAATCACGTGAAGCCCGGGCGGCGGCGCTTGACCCCGCCGATTTGGCGGTCATGATCGCCGCCATGCGCGATTTCCTCGTCATTTCCGCCGTTCTGGTGCAATTCGGCTGTGCGGCGGCGCTCGCGCAGGTGCCGACCAATCCGGTGCAGTCGGCCGACCGCATGCAGGTGGCGAATTGCGTCAGGCAGGGCCTCGCCGCAAGCCCGGCCTGCATTGGTCTCGTTGCGGTGCCTTGCGTCAGCGCCGCCTCGGTGAACGACCGGCCCCAGGCCGAGATCACTTGCGCAAGGCGCGAGGAGGCCGTCTGGCGCGAGCGGTTGACTCTGGCCGGGGCAGCGCTCGGCCGGACGCTCGATGCCGGCGCGCGCAGCCAGTTCGCGGCACTGCAGCTCGCCTGGCAGAGCTATGCCGTGCAGAAATGCGCCTTCTATGGCGCTGCCCAGCCACCGGCGCGCTCGGCCGGGCTGCAGGCCGGCTGCGAGTTGCGCGAGGTCGCCGAGCGTGCGCTCGAGGTCGAGCGCTTCGCGGCTCGGCAGACCCGCCGCCCGCCGGCGCAGCCACCGCAGATCATCAGGTAGGATCAGGGCTCGTCATGGTCGGCCTTGAGCCGACCATCTTATGCCGGATGGGGAACCGGCCAGCGCCTTCTCGTCACGAGATTCTCGGATCTGCGCAGCGCTCCGCCCGAGAATGACGGCGCCGGCCGTCCGGTCGCTCACCGCAACGTGAACGCAATCTGACCGCGAACCTCGGCTGCGCTCAGCCGTTTCCTAACGGCCTGTCAGCTTTCTCAGGGTAAGGGAGGCGGGTCTGTTCAAGAAAGTCATGTTCTTCGTCCTTTCCAAGATCTTCTGGTTCCTGGCTTCGCCGGTGAACCTCGCCATTGGTGGGCTGGTGCTGGCGAGCCTGCTCGCCTTCACGCGCTTTTCCGGGCCGGGGCGCTGGCTCGGACTGATCTGCGTATTCGTGCTCGGCCTACTCGCCTTCAGCCCGCTGCCGCGCATCGTCGTCAGGCCATTGGAGGACCGCTTCCCGCAGCAGGCGGTGCATTCCGGCAAGGTCGATGGCATCATCGTGCTCGGCGGCGCGATCGGCGTGGCGCGCGAAGACATCGTGCTCAACAATGCCGCGGCGCGGATGACCAAGGCGGTCGAGCTCGCCCGCGCCCATCCCGAGGCGAAGCTGGTCTTCACCGGCGGCGGCGCCAATCTGCTCTCGCCGGTGGTGCGGACCGAGGCCGACGGGGCACGATTGCTGTTCCTCGGGCTCGGTCTGCCGGAGAACCGCCTCGTCCTCGAGGACAAGTCGCGCAATACGGTCGAGAACGCGGTGTTCACCCGCCGGCTGGTCGATCCCAAGCCCGGCGAGCGCTGGCTGCTGGTGACCTCGGCCTGGCACATGCCGCGCGCCATGGGCGTGTTCCGCAAAGCCGGATTCCAGGTCGAGGCCTTTCCGGTGGACTTCCTCTCGGCCGGCGCGCCGGCTGACTACGTCCGGCCTTATCGCAAGGCGGCGCGCGGGCTCGACATCGCCGACGACGCCTTCAAGGAATGGGCCGGACTGCTCGCCTACTATCTCGCCGGCTATACGGACGCGCTGTTTCCGGGGCCGGCGCAGGCGGCGACGCGGCGCTAGGAGCGTGGCCTGTCCCGGCTGATCGCGTCGAGCAGCAGTTTCGCAGCCACCTCCGCTCCATCGCTATGGATCGCGCGAGCCATAGCCGCCGCCCGTGTTCCGGTCCCAGGCGCCAGCGCGATGGCGAGCGCTGCCGACAAGGATTCGAAACTCGGCGTCGGACCATCATGAGCCGCGCCGATGCCCAGCCCCGTCACGCGGGCAGCCCAATAGGGCTGGTCGGCGATCTGTGGAACGATCACCTGCGGCACGCCGGCGCGGGTCGCGACTGTCGTTGTGCCGGCGCCGCCATGATGCATCACGGCCGCCATTCGCGGGAACAGCGCCTGCTGGTTGACGTCACCGGTGATGAAGCAATCGCCCCGATCGTCGTCCAATACGAGATCTGCCCAGCCTTGCAGCAGGACCACGCGGCGGCCCTGTGCCCGGATCGCCTCGATCGCTACGCGAGCGGCGTCCCTTGCCGATTGCATGAACATGCTGCCGAAGCCGACATAGATCGGCGGCTCGCCGGTCTCGATGAATGCCTCCAGCTCCGCCGGAAGCGGACGCTTGTCAGGCAGGATCCAGGCGCCCGTCTGCACAGCGTCGCAGAGCTTCGTCGGCTGCCAGGGCCACAGGACCGGGTCCGAGGCCAGCAGCGGCCGGTCCGTGAACACGTGATCGCGGGCGTCGTGGACCAGCGGCAAGCCGACCGCCGAGCGGTGCGCCCTGAGCGCCTCGCCGAACAAGGCATTCATGGTCCGGGCGTTGAACTCCCATAAGTCCCGGTTATCGGTCACCTCCACCGGCAGCGGATGGCCGGGATAAGGGAAGGGGCGGTGATGGTGCGATGGCAGGAAGAGCGGGCAGAAGGTGACGTGGCGATAGGCTATCCCGGCCAGCTCGGCGACCGAGCATGCGGCACTCGCCGACGGAAACAGGCCGGTCGCGACGATCGCAGTGCAGCCCTCGGCCGCTGCCGAGATGGCCTCGAACTGCGCCGCCATCATGTCGGAGGCGAGCTTGTGGAAGTCTGCGGTCGATGCAGGCTTCGCCCGCTCGCCGACCCATTGGCGGATCGGCATGAAGGCCGGCGCCAGCGGCACGCCGGCGCGTGCCAGCAGCTCGGCGAACTCCCGGTCCGGCGGGGCCGAGACCACGGCTTCGACGCCGAGCATCTGCAATTCAACTGCCAGTGCCGCCATGGGCTCGACATCGCCGCGCGAGCCATAAGTCGATAAAAGGACACGCATTTTGCTACTCCCTTTGACCCGGGGTTCAGGTCGAGGGCAGCGTTGCTAGGCCATGGAGGGGGGCTTGCCGCAAGCCCCGGGGTGCGTTAGACGATGATAGTGGCAAGAGGCAGGGGTGTTCCCCTGCCTTTTTTATTGCAGTCGAGGCCGCTCCTGGCCAGGCGCTGGCGCGGCTTCGAGCACAGCTTCAAGCATCACAGACATCCTGTGACGGCCGTTGCTCGTCGCTGCCCGACGATGGCGGTCGCAGCGGGCCGATCCGGATGCTGGGGGACGGCTTGGGGTCCGGACGCATAACCAGTGACTGACGGTTGCTGCGATGCAGACCGCTGCTAGGAAGTTTGTAGCCAGTCGATCGTATCGGGGGCGATGCGGCGGAAGTCCTCGAGCCTGCAGAACATGCGCTCGATGGCCTTGCGGTTCCGGTAGAGGTGCGGCGAGGCAGTTCTGCCACGTCCGGTTTGCCTTCGGCGGGATGTTGGCGAAAGCGCCGCGCTCTTTGACCTATGTACGGCGTCAGGTTCGTCGTTTTCATGTCAATTAGCATCCGCTAAAACGTCACACAATGTACTTCATTATCGCAATCATCCTCTACGTAGTCGGGCTTGTCATAGCGTCGGCCATCGATCCGGCGTACGGACTATTCGCTGTGGGGATGATCTACTACACGTGGCCGATTTCGATCTTCTGTATCGTAGTGATTTGGTTGATCCTGCGCGCACTGTTCAGGGGACGCTTGAAACCTCCCCAGTCCGAGGCGCCGGACTCATAACCCGTAGCTGACGGTTGCTGCGATGCAGACCGCTGCGAGGAAGTTTGTAGCCAGTCGATCGTATCCGGCTGCAATGCGGCGGAAGTCCTTGAGCCTGCAGAACATGCGCTCGACGGCGTTGCGGTCCCGATAGAGATATGGCGAGACGCAGTTCTTCCACGTCCGGTTTGCCTTCGGTGGGATATTGGCGAAAGCGCCGCGCTGCCTGACCCTAGTCCTGGCCGGCCGCATCGTCGCCCGGCAGGCGCAGGCGATAGACGCCGCGGAAATCATCGGGGTCGACCGGCCGCCCTTTTCGGGTGATCACCAGTCGGCCGTCCTTCATCAACTGCACGGCGATACGGCGGATCGGCTGCATCAGCGGGCCCCAGCCATCGGGATGGTCGCCGCCGAGGGCGCGGGCGACATCCATCGGGCCGAGGGTGCGCTCGTCGCCGCGCTCGGCCGCGAGGCGCAGGATGGTGTCAGCGAGTTCGTCGTCGGTCGGTCTGGTCATGCCGCTTGCTGAGCCGGCGGGCGCAGTTCGTCAAGCGGTGCGACGTCCCGCGCCGACGGCGGCCGCTGAATCCGAGGCGAATTGCCGGCGCCACATCACGGTCAGCACCGCCGCGGTCGCGATCAGGAAGAGCCAGGGCGAGATGAACCAGCCGAGATAGGCCAGGGCGAAGAAGAAGGCGCGCTGGCCGCGGTTGAAGTGCAGCCCGGCGACGATGTTCATCCTCACCGCCTCGCGCGCCGCCGCAATCGTCTCCGGCTTGTCGGCCTCGGTATGCGGCGGGATCGCGCCGATCAGGATGGCGCAGTAGTTGAACAGCCGATAGGCCCAGCCGAACTTGAAGAAGGCATAGGCGAAGATCACCGCGAGCCCGATCACCTTGATCTCCCAGGCGGCCCGGGTCGTCGTGGTGGCGAAAGGCAGGTCGGCGAAGATCTGGACGACGCGGTCGGCCGATTGCAGCAGAGTCAGCGAACCGCCGATTGCGATCAGCGAGGTCGAGGCGAAGAAGGCGGTACCGTTCTGCAGGCCGTTCATCACCTGCGTGTCTATGATCCGGTTCTCGCGCTTGACCGATTCCATGATCCAGCGCTCGCGGCGCTCGTTCATCAACGTGTTGAGGCTGCGCCGCGAATGCGGGCCTATCTCGACAGCCAGGAGATAGCCGATCCAGGCGGCGGCGAAGAAGGCGATCGCGATCAGGTCGAGCGTTCCGAATCCGGCCATGAGCCCCTCCGGTCGGCAATCTGACGGCAGCGCCAGTGCCCGGCAAGCCCGCGATTGACGCCAGCCGCCGCAGCCGCCACCTTGCCGGCCTCTTCAGGGGAGGGCCGGCCATGCCGCAGACGATCACCAAGGGCTACAAGGCATTGCTGGCCGAAGCGGAAGCTGCGGTGAAGACGCTCTCGGTCGAGGAGGCGCAAGGCCTGGTCGGGCGGGCGGACACCGTCTTCGTCGATCTGCGCGATCCGCGCGAGCTCGAGCGGGAAGGGCGCATGCCCGGCGCCTTCCATTGCCCGCGCGGCATGCTGGAGTTCTGGATCGACCCGGAAAGCCCCTATGCCAAGCCGGTCTTCCAGGAGGACAAGCAATTCGTCTTCTTCTGCGCCGGCGGCTGGCGCTCGGCGCTCGCGGCGAAGACGGCGCAGGATATGGGCCTGAAGCCGGTGGCGCATGTCGCCGGTGGCTTCGGCGCCTGGAAGAAGGCCGGTGCACCCTTCGATGCACCCGAGCCCAAGCAAGGCTGAGCCCGGCGCTTGTCCCACATCCTGATTGTTCTGGCGGTCATCGCCTTCCTGTTCCGCAAGCCGCTCGGCCGCCTGATCGCCCGGCAGTTCCCGGACCGGGCGAAGCGCCAGCGCGTGCTGGCCACGATCATCGCGGCGTTTCTGCTGGTGATCGGGATGCGGCTGCTGGCGCTGTTGTGGTAGGCCTCCTTCTCCCCTCGGGGGAGAAGGTCCGGCAGGGGATGAGGGCGGCGCGACTGGGCGAAAGCCGGACAAGTTGAGCTGTCCTTCCCTCATCCGACCCGGCTTCGCCGGGCCACCTTCTCCCCCGAGGGGAGAAGGAAGAACCCGCGAATTCCATCACGCGCGTCGTTCGACATCGTGACGGCAATGCGAAGTCCGATCGGTTTCGATTGCAACCACCCCATGCATCGGACGCGGCTTGCACAATAAGCGGGCATCGGGCATCTTGCCTGCCTTGGCTCCAACTCAGGAAAGGGAGGGCTGAATGAGTTTTATCGTCATCGTCGCTCCCGCCATGCGGTCCCGCCACCACTAGGTCGGTTCCGCACGAGGCCCGCCTGCCAGGCGGCCCGAGCCATCATTTCCAAACGCGTTTTCTGAAGCCGCGGCCTTCGCTGCGCTTCGCCTGAATTTGGAGCCGGTCTCATCCAGACCGGGTGCTTTCATGTCTCTTTCTCTCAAGACGGAGCGGCAGGAGCCGTTCCGGGCCGTTCTCGGCTTCACATTTTCGCATTGGGGCCGCCAGCGCTGGCGCGTCGCCGGCGTGGTCTTCACCGTGATGGCGGCGACTGCGGCCGACCTGTTCATGCCGCTCTATGCCGGGCGGCTGGTCGATGCGGTCGCCGGCGAGAAGGCGAGCGGGCAGGGTGCCGCGCTTGCCGCGCTCGCCATGATGATCGCGCTCGGCGCGGGCACGGTGCTGTTCCGGCACCTGTCCTTCATCGGCATCACCGAAATGACCCTGCGCACGATGGGCGACGTGGCGCGCGAGGCCTTCGCGCGCCTGCAGCGCTTCTCGACCGACTGGCACGCCAATAACTTTGCCGGCTCGACAGTGCGCAAGATCACCCGTGGCATGTGGGCGCTCGACCTGCTCACCGACACGGTCGTGATCGCGCTGCTGCCGTCATTGATCGTGCTGCTGGGCACGACGGTGCTGCTGGCCTGGCATTGGCCGGCGATGGGCGCGATCGTTCTTGCCGGCGCGGTGATCTACTGCGCCGTTACGATCGCGCTGTCGCTGCGCTTCGTCGCGCCGGCGGCGACGCTCGCCAACAGCTGGGACACAAGGCTGGGCGGCGCGCTCGCCGACTCGATCTCGTGCAACCCGGTGGTAAAGGCCTTCGGCGCCGAGGCTCGCGAGGACAACCGTCTGACCGGCGTGCTGGCAAAGTGGGCCGGGCGGACGCGGCGGACCTGGGTGCGCGGAACCTGGTCGGGAACTGCGCAGCAGATCGTGCTGCTAGGCCTGCGCGCCGCGGTGATCGGGCTGGTGATCTGGCTCTGGGCCAATGGCCAGGCCTCGCCCGGCGACGTCGCCTTCGTGCTGACCAGCTATGCCGTCGTGCATGGCTATCTGCGCGATGTCGGCCAGCACGTGCACAACCTCCAGCGTTCGGTGAACGACATGGAGGAGCTGGTGGCGATGCATTCGCTGCCCTTCGGCGTGCCGGATCGTCCCGGTTCGACGGCGATGGACGTGACCGCCGGCGAGATCGCCTTCGAGCGGGTGACCTTCCACTACGGAGGCCACATCGAGCCGCTCTATCGCGATTTCTCGCTGACGATCAAAGCGGGCGAGAAGGTCGGCCTGGTCGGGCGCTCCGGCTCCGGCAAGACCACCTTCGTCAAGCTGGTGCAGCGTCTCTACGACGTCACCGGCGGGCGCATCGCCATCGACGAGCGCGACATCGCCTCGGCGACGCAGGCCTCGCTGCGGGCGCAGATCGCGATCGTGCAGCAGGAGCCGGTGCTGTTCCACCGCTCGCTGGCGGAGAACATCGCCTATGGCCGGCCCGGAGCCAGCATGGCGCAGATCGAGCAGGCGGCGAAGCTCGCCAATGCGCATGAGTTCATCATGCGCCTGCCCAAGGGCTACGGCACGCTCGTCGGCGAGCGCGGCGTCAAGCTCTCGGGCGGCGAGCGGCAGAGGGTGGCGCTGGCACGCGCCTTCCTGGCCGACGCGCCGATCCTGATTCTGGACGAGGCGACCTCGAGCCTCGATTCGGAATCGGAGGCGCTGATCCAGGAGGCGATGGAGCGGCTGATGGAAGGCCGCACCACCATCGTCATCGCCCACCGGCTCTCGACGGTGCGCGCCATGGACCGCATCCTGGTCTTCGACCGCGGCAAGGTCGTGGAAGAGGGCCGGCATGAGGCGCTGCTGACCCATGACGGCGGCATCTACCGGGCGCTGTTCGAGAAACAGGTCAGCGAACTGGCCAAGGGGCTGGTGGCGTAAGCCGCCAGTCGCGCCCCTCGACGTCGGTGCTTTAGCTGTCCGGCTGGCAACAGCCGGACAGCAATCCGTCCCTGTACCAGACCGAGATCGTCATCGGCCTGTCCTCGTCGCTGTTGGTCGCCGAGCAGGCTTCATGACCGATGACGCCGCGAATCTCCGCCTTCGGTCCGAAGGTCACGCCCGCGATCAGCGTCGTATTGCGGCTTTGCTGCAGAGTGAATGGAGAGGTGGACGCCTCGCCATCGCCGTCAGAGAAGCGGGCTTTGCCGTCGGTCCCGAGCTTCAAGCTCCAAAAGGGCTCGTCGCCACCGCAGCTGAGGGGCGCCGCCGGCGTTTCCGGGGAACGAGCGAGAGCCGAGCCGGCTATCAGCGCGGCGAGAAGCACGAAGACGGCTCTGGCGCGGATGGGTTTCATCGCGGTTCCTCCAACGACGCGTTCAATTCGCCATGAACAACGCCTTACGCCGCCGCCCAGATAGGACAGCGGCGCAAAAAGCCTGAAGACGCGGCTCAAACGGCCTGTTCTTCGCTCTCCAAGCGGCGGCGGCCGAGCAGGAAGAACAGGGCCGAGCCGACGATACCAATCGCGCCGGCGCCAGCGCCGACATAGATCATCTCACTGTCCTGATCGGCCTGCTTGGCGGCATCGTCGGCGATGATCACCGCGTCCTTGCCGGGCTCGTCCGGCAGATACTTGATCTTCAGCGTGTCGACGGTGAGCTTGTCGTTGCTGATGATGCGATTGGCGAACTGGTTGGAGACCGAGATCTTTTCGGCCGTGCGGTCCTTGCCGGTGGCGTCCTTCCAGGCGAGGTCGACGCTGTAGCTGGTGCCACCGCGGCGACGCTTGGTCCGGGTCGCACCCTCGACCGAGGCCTGCGCCTCGATGCCCTCAGCTGCGATCGTCCTGACGCGCTCGCCGTCCTGCCAGCTGAAGAAGGCGAGGACGGGGCCTCCGATCGCTGCGATCAGCAGCAGCCATTTGATCTTGCCGGTGATCCAGCCGACGATTCCGCTCATTGGGGCCTCCATCGAGACAGTTCGGGAAAGGAGCCCGGAACCTGTCCGGACGCCTCCCGCCTGTCCCGGCCAGCGCGGCTTTCGCACCTTCGGCGGCCTCGCGCATGGCGCGCATGCGCCAGCGTCAATCTCTCGAAACTCGAACTATTCGGACGCTTTGCCGGCGCGGATCGCCGAGCTCGGCGCGGCGGCGCGCGGCCTGACGCCGGCGACGGGGCCAGCCGGCAGCAGCTCGCTCAGATCTGGATTCAACGGCTTGCCATCCTGAATCGGCTTGCTCAGAAAACGATTCATTCCGGCCAGGTAAGTCTCTGGCAAGGCCCAGCTTCTGGCGCTGGCGACGATGCTCTCGAGATAGCCGGGGCGGGGCCGGCCGAGCTGCGCGCTGCGCCCGACATAGATCAGCGCTCGCCTGGCGCCGCCCTCGACCACGACCGGCTGGTTGATCTTGATATAGAGGCCGCTGGCCAGCTCCTCGAACTTGTCGAGCGTGCGGATGTCGCCGAGCGCGCAGTCCCAGAGCACACCATGGACGCTTTCACGCGGATCGCGGAGCACCGAGGCATAGCCGTCCGTGGTGATGATGAAGCGATGGCGCGGCAGGCGGGCGAGGCCGAGCGGCGTCGAGCGCGGGCAGCGCTCGCGCATCGCGGCGACGTCCATGTTGGCGCCATAGGCGAAGTAGAGGGGCATAGGTGCGCGTTACCGAAGAGGCCTCCTTCTCCCCTCGGGGGAGAAGGTCCGGCAGGGGATGAGGGCGGTCCGACTGGGTGAGATGAGGGTAGATTGGGTGCGTCCTTCCCTCATCCGTCAGCGCTTCGCGCTGCCACCTTCTCCCCCGAGGGGAGAAGGAAGAACAGCCTCACTTCGTCTTGTTGAACAGTTCCCGGCCGATCAGCATGCGGCGGATCTCGCTGGTGCCGGCGCCAATCTCGTAAAGCTTGGCGTCGCGCAGCAGGCGCCCGGTCGGGTAGTCGTTGATGTAGCCGTTGCCGCCGAGCAGCTGGATGGCGTCGAGGGCGAGCTGCGTCGCCTTCTCGGCCGCGATCAGGATGGCGCCGGCGGCGTCCTCGCGGGTGGTCTCGGCCCGGTCGCAGGCCTTGGCGACGGCATAGACATAAGCCTTGCACGAGTTCATCGCGACATACATGTCGGCGACCTTGCCCTGGACCAGCTGGAACTCGCCGATCGACTGGCCGAACTGCTTGCGCTCGTGGATATAGGGCAGGACGATGTCCATTGCCGCCTGCATGATGCCGAGCGGGCCGGCCGAGAGCACGACACGCTCATAATCGAGCCCGCTCATCAGCACGTTGACGCCGCGACCGACCGAGCCGAGCACGTTCTCCTCGGGAACCTCGCAGTCCTCGAAGACGAGCTCGCAGGTGTCGGAGCCGCGCATGCCGAGCTTGTCGAGCTTCTGATGGGTCGAAAAACCCTTCATGCCCTTCTCGATCAGGAAGGCGGTGATGCCCTTGGGACCGGCTTCCGGATCGGTCTTGGCGTAGACCACCAGCGTCTCGGCGATCGGGCCGTTGGTGATCCACATCTTGTTGCCGGTCAGGACATAGCGGTCGCCTTTCCTGACCGCCTTGGTCTTCATCGAGACGACGTCGGAGCCCGAGCCCGGCTCCGACATTGCGAGCGAGCCGACATGCTCGCCCGAGATCAGCTTGGGCAGGTACTTCCTCTTCTGCGCATCGTTGCCGTTGCGGGCGATCTGGTTGACGCAGAGATTGGAATGGGCGCCGTAGCTGAGACCGACCGAGGCCGAGGCGCGGCTGACCTCCTCGATCGCGACGCAGTGCTCGAGATAGCCGAGGCCGGCGCCGCCATACTCCTCCGGGACGGTGATGCCGTGCAGGCCGAGCGCGCCCATTTCCGGCCAGAGGTCGCGCGGGAACTGGTTGGTGCGGTCGATCTCCTCGGCGCGCGGCGCGATCTTCTCCTGCGCGAAGGCGTGGACGGTGTCGCGGATCGCGTCGGCGGTCTCGCCGAGGTCGAAATTGAAGGGGCGGGGCGCGTTGGCGAGCATGATGTCCTCCCGGCTCGGATGAGAGCTTTGCCCGGTTATAGCGCGGTTGGCCCTCAAGTCAGCGGGCATGCGCCGATAGTTGGTTCTGCACCGATGCCCAGGCTTTCGAGGCCGGCACGCGGCAAATCCGCCACACCGGATCGTTTTGCCGGGTTGTGAATGGCTGTTCATTGCCTTGCCAGTGCCCTGGCGTAAGCCTTCCGCAGCGGCCGGGGAACAAGACGTGGCTTTGATTTTCGACGGAAGATGGGGCGGCCTGGCCCTGCGGCTGGCATTGCTCGCCGGCACGGCGCTCGTCACGCCCGCCCACGCGCAGAATGCGACCTGGCACGCGACGCCGGTCTCGGGCGATTTCTACACCGGCCTAAACTGGGACACCGGCGTGCGGCCGTCCGGCACGGCCTTCTTCGGCACGTCGACGATTACGAACCTGTCGTTCGCGAACGATGTGACCATCGGCGGGTGGACGTTCAACGCCAATGCCGCGAACTACAGCTTCAGCAACAACCGGATTCTGGAGTTCACCGGAGCGGGTATCGTCGTCAACGGCGGCAGCGCGACCATCAGCAACAGCGGCGACCTCTATTTCCGGAACGCCAGCTCCGCGGGCAGCGCCTCGATCACGAACAGCTTCTTCACACAGTTCCACGACACCAGCACGGCCGGCAACGCCACCATCACCAACACGGCTTACCTGCTGTTCTACGACAACAGCACGGCCGGCAACGCGACAATCGTCAACACTGGTGCCGGCCTGATCAACTTCCACACGTCGAGCACGGCTGGAAACGCCTCCATCACCAACAATGGCAGCCTGAGCTTCTACGACACGAGCAAGGCCGGCAGCGCCACCATCACCAACAAGAACAGCCTGATCTTCTATGACAGCAGCTCGGCCGATAGCGCGACCATCGTCAATGAGAGCAGCCTGATCTTTCGCGGCTTCAGCACGGCTGGCACGGCGACGATCACGACGGCCGCCGGGGCGACGACCCAGTTCGTCGCCGCCGGCAGCAGCGCCGGGGCGCGCTTCATCACCCAGGCCGGCGGCACGGTCGATATCTCGGATCCCGCCGGATTGGCCGCGATGACGGCAGGCTCGATCGAGGGGGCCGGCAACTACGTCATCGGCGCCAAGCAGTTCACGGTCGGCTCGAACAATCTCTCGACCGAGGTGAGCGGCGTCATCTCCGGCAGCGGCTCGCTGATCAAGACCGGCGCGGGCACGCTGACCTTATCGGGGATCAATACCTATAGCGGCGGCACGACGATCTCCGGCGGAACGTTGCAGCTTGGCACGGCCGGCAGCAGCGGCACCATTCTGGGAACAGTCGCCGTCGGCAATGGCACGACATTCAATATCGTCAACGCCGACACGAGCGGCATCACGACGCTCTCGAATAATGGGCGCACATATTTTCGCGGCACCAGCAGCGCCGGCACGAGCAGCTTCACCAATACCGGCTCCGGCCTGACGCTGTTCTACGGCACCAGCACAGCGGGCAGCGCCACCATCGTCAACCACGGCTCCTGGGGGTTCAACGACACCAGCACCGCCGGCAGCGCCACCATCACGAACACCTACAGCATGGCTTTCGCCGGCAGCAGCACGGCGGGCAGCGCCACAATCTTCAACAATTATGGATTGTCTTTCGACGGCAACAGCACAGCCGGCAGCGCCACCATCACCAACAACAACGACCTGCGATTCTTCGACACCAGCACGGCGGGCAATGCTACCATCATCAACAACGGCACTCTGCAATTCTACGCCAACAGCACAGCCGGCAGCGCCACCATTACCAACAACAGCGGCAGAGATCTGAATTTCAACGACGCCAGCACGGCTGGCGATGCCGCCATCACCAACAGCGGCAACCTGCGCTTCTACGGCAGCAGCACGGCGAGCAGCGCCACCATCACCAACAACGACGCCCTTGTCTTCTTCGGCGCCAGCACGGCCGGCAGCGCCACCATCACCAACAGCCACAATGTGTACTTCTACGGTACCAGCACGGCGGGCAATGCCGCAATCACGAACAGTAATTACCTGAGCTTCAACAACGCCAGCACGGCCGGCAGCGCCACGATCACCAACAACAATAATCTGTATTTCTACGATACCAGCACGGCCGGCAATGCCACCATCTTCAACATCGGCCAGGTGGAATTCAACGCGGCCAGCACGGCTGGCAGCGCCACCATCACCAACGACGGCATGCTGCGATTCTACAACACCAGCACCGCGGGCAGTGCCACCCTTGTCAACAATGCCGGCGGAACGGTCGACTTCTCGAGCAGCACCGGCCCGAACGGCGACGGCAAGCTGAGCGCGGGATCGATCGCGGGCGCCGGTAATTACATCCTCGGCGCCAATGAGCTGACGGTCGGCTCGAACAATCTCTCGACCGAGGTGAGCGGCGACATCTCCGGCTCCGGCGGCTCGCTGGTCAAGACCGGCACGGGCACGCTGACCCTGACCGGCGCCAAGACCTATACCGGCAGCACGACGATCTCGGCCGGCACGCTCCAGTTCGGCAATGGCGCGTCGGCCGGCAGCATCAATCTGGCCGGCAGCGTCAACGTCACCGGCGGCACGCTGGCGATCCAGGCGCCGACGACCTTGACCGTCGCGCAGACCGTGACCTTCGGCGACAACACCACGCTGTCGATCGCCGCCGGCACGAGCAGCCCCGCGCTTTCCGCCAACGGCATCACGATCGGCAACGGCGTCACCTTCAACCTCAGCGGCATCAGCGACGCGAGCCAGCTCGACATGGTGCTGATCGATACCGCATCAGGCATCAGCGGTGACTTCGCCAGCATCAGCGTCGGCGGCTTCAGCGGCACGGTGGACTACCTCACCCTCTCCACCCGCAAATCGGCTGACGGCCGGCAGTATCTCGCCAGCTATGGCCTGGCCTGGAGCGCCCACAACAATCTTGCTCATGGCACCTTCACGCTGACCAACGCCGCTGACAGCTTCACGGTCGGGGCGGCGCTGGCCGATCAGGCGGCGAACCCTGCGACCGGCTGGAACGGCACCTCGCTGACCAAGGCCGGCGCCGGCACGCTGATCCTGACCGCAACCAACACCTATACCGGCGGCACGACGATATCGGGCGGCACGCTCCAGATCGGCAATGGCGGCACGACCGGCTCGATCCTCGGCGATGTCGTCAATAACGGCCGGCTCGTCTTCAATCGCAGCAACGCGATCAGCTTCAACGGCGCCATCAGCGGCACGGGCGGCCTGACCAAGCAGGGCGCCGGCACGCTCACCCTGACCGGTGCCAACAGCTATTCCGGCGCGACCGCGGTGTCGGCCGGCACGCTCTTCATCGATGCTGCACGGGCGATGTCGGCGGCTTCGGACTACAGCATTGCGACAGGCGCGCAATTGCAGATCAGCGATGGGCTGGGCGCCGTGACCGCCGCATCGATCGCCGGCGCGGGCAATATCCAGATCGGCACCGGCACGACATTGAAGGCCGGCGGCAGCAACGCCTCGACGACGTTCTCGGGCAAGATCACCGGCAATGGTGGGCTCGACAAGACCGGCAGCGGCACGCTGACGCTGACGGGAGCCAACACTTACACCGGCGCGACCAAGGTCTCGGGCGGCAAGCTGGTGGTGAACGGCTCGATCGCGAGCACGGTGACGCTGGACGGCGGCACGCTCGGCGGCTCCGGTACGATCGGTGGAGTCACGGCCGGTGCCGGAGCCACCATCGCGCCTGGCAATTCGATCGGGACGCTCAATGTCTCCGGCAATGTCTCGTTTGCCTCGGGCTCGACCTATCAGGTCGAGGTCAACGCCGCCGGCCAGAGCGACAAGATCGTGGCGTCGGGCAGGGCGACCATCACCGGCGGCACGGTCGAGGTGCTGGCCGAGAACGGCAACTACGCGGCGAGCACGAGCTACACGATCCTGACCGCCTCGGGCGGCGTTACCGGCAGCTTCGCCAGCGTCACCTCGAACCTCGCCTTCCTGACGCCGTCGCTTGGCTACGATGCGACCAACGTCACGCTGACCATGACCCGCAACGACACCGGTTTCGGCCCGGGTGGCGGGAGCAACTTCGTTGCCACGACCCGCAACCAGGGCTTCATCGCCAATGCGGCCGAGCGGCTCGGCGTCGGCAACCCGATCTACGACACGCTGCTCTCGGGCACGGCCGAGCAGGCCCGCGCCGGCTTCGACCTGCTCTCTGGTGAAGCCCATGCGCAAGCCG
>NZ_JBNNPK010000037.1:0-21455 GCF_050275675.1 Allobosea sp. NPDC003192 | reverse complement strand
GCGGATGGAGAACGAGGGCATCGTCGGCCCCGCCAACCACGCCGGCAAACGCGAGATCCTCGTCGAGACCGGTAGAGCCAGGGAAGACGAGGACTAAGAGGGCCGGTGCGGCCTAATGGCGCGAAACCGGTCCTGAAAATGCCATCAGCCCGGTGCAACCTCATCGCGAACTGACGCGTTGAACCCTTGCCGACCAGCTTTGGCGGCACGATATTCCGCCAGAAGGCCGCCAACCGGACATCGGAGCCCCATGACCCATCTTTCGCCCATGCCAGCCCTCGCAGCCGCCGCTCTGGCGCTCGCGCTGGCCGCGGGCCAGGTCTCGGCCCAACCACTCGATATCAAGCCCAGCGGCCAGCCGGCGGTTGCCGCCCGCCCGGCCCAGCGCGCGATCCCGCTGCCGCCGATCCGCCCGCCGGGCCTCGGCATGCCGCGCACCGACGCCGCTCAGGCTGAGGCGGCTGCGCCGAGCCCCGTTCCCGCTAGCGCACCTGTCGTCACCGCGAACAACGAGCCGCGCGCCACGCCCGCCGCAAAGCCGTCCCGGCCGAGCGCTCCGCTGTCGAAGGCCGAGGCCGTCGAGCGGCTGAACGCCTATTTCAATGGTTTCTCGACCCTGCAGGGCGACTTCATCCAGTTCGCCGCCGACGGCCGCCGTTTCGAGGGCAAGCTCTATATCCAGCGCCCCGGCAAGATGCGCTTCGAGTATCGGCCGCCGGTGACGATGGAGGTCATCGCGGATGGGACGTCGGTCGCGATCCGCGATCGCAAGCTCGCGACCCAGGATCTCTATTCGATCGGCCAGACGCCGTTGAAGTTCCTGCTCAAGGAGCAAATGAACCTCGAGAAGGACACCACCGTCACCGGCGTCAGCACCAAGGGCGACATCCTGTCGCTCAAGCTCGAGGACCGTTCGACGCTGGGCGGGACCTCGAAGATCACGCTGAATTTCGACCTCGCCGCCAACGCGCTTCGGCAATGGGTGGTGATCGACCCGCAGGGCTACGAGACCTCCGTCTCCGTCTACAACCTCGACACCCAGCGCCGGCCCGACCAGAAGAATTTCGTGATCAATTACGAGCGCGTGCTCTAAGTTCTGTCATTGTGGGCCCCCAGGTCTTGCCTCCGGCAAACCCGAGGACAGGCTTCGCGGAGCAATCCAGGAGCGGCAGCGCTCTACGTCTGTCTGGATTGCTTCATCGCTATGCTCCTCGCAATGACGATGCGGCCACAGCACCGCTTGCTTTTCGCGTCCTGACGACCCAGTTTCCGGCTTCCCTTTCCGCCGGAATCCCTGCGTGCAGCTCTCCGTCACAACCTGGAACATCAATTCGGTGCGCTTGCGCATCGGCATGGTCACCGAGTTCCTGAAGAACCATCAGCCCGACATCCTCTGCCTGCAGGAAACCAAGACGCCGGACGAGCAGTTCCCGGCCAAGGCCTTCAGCGAGGCCGGCTATGTCCATCAGGCCTTCATCGGCAACAAGGGCTATAACGGCGTCGCCATCGTCTCGAAGCTGCCCTTCTCCGAGAAGGAGGCGATGGCGATGTGCGAGCGCAACGACGCCCGCCACATGACCGTGATACTCGACAAGGGCGCCGGCGCCGCAGCCGGCATCGCCATCCATAACTTCTACATCCCGGCCGGCGGCGACATCGCCGATCCCGAGGCCAATCCGAAATTCGCCCACAAGCTGCAATTCCTCGACGCCATCGGCGCCTGGGGCGTTGCCCGCAATCCGTCGGGACGGCCGAGCGTCCTGGTCGGCGATCTCAACATCGCCCCTTACGAGCACGATGTCTGGAGCCACAAGCAGCTGCTCGACGTCGTCAGCCACACGCCGATCGAGACCACGACGCTGGAGAGGCTGCGCAGCGAGCTCGGCTGGACCGACGCCGCCCGCACGTTGAAGCCCGAGCCCGAGAAGCTCTATAGCTGGTGGAGCTATCGCGCCGCCGACTGGCAGGCCTCGAATCGCGGTCGCCGGCTCGACCACATCTGGCTCTCGGGTGCCCTTAAGCCGACGCTGCGCGACCTCACCTTCCTGAGCGAGGCGCGCGGCTGGGAGCGCCCCTCGGATCACGTCCCGGTGACGGTGCAGCTCGAGCTCTGAGCTCAGCGCACGTCGATCGCCCTGAGCGCCGTCCCGACCGCGGCCAGTTCGCTGTTGAACGCGTGCAGCCGTTCCGCGACCGCGGCGGCGATCGCCTGCGCCGAATCGGGTGATTCGCCGAGCACCCGGCGCATCACGCTGCGCGCCAGACGCATCACCTGCGTCGGCTCGCGCGCGATCGCCGTCACCGGCCGCTCCAGCGCCGTGAACAGCGCGAGTTCGCCGAGCAAAGCGCCGGGTCCGACGACCTCGTCCGCGGGCTTGCCGTCATCGTCGCGCTTGAGTGCGACGGCGCCAGAGATGACGAGAAAAGCTCCGTCCGAGCCCTCGCCGCGCCGGAACAGCACGTCGCCAGCCCGCAGCGACCTCGTCTCGGCCGCGAAGGCGACGAGGCGCAGTGCATCGCGATCCATCAGGCCCAGCAGCGGCTGACGGGCCAGCAGCGCGATGTCGTCGTTGAGTGACATTCAGGCTACGGATTCAGCCGATAGCCGCCGGCATCGGTGACGAGCAGGCGCGCATTGGCTGGATCCGGCTCGATCTTCTGGCGCAGGCGGTAAATATGGGTCTCGAGCGTGTGCGTCGTGACCTGCGAATTATAGCCCCAGACCTCCTGCAGCAACGTCTCGCGCGCGATCGGCTTGCGGCCGGCGCGATAGAGGAAGCGCAGGATAGCGGTCTCCTTCTCGGTGAGCTTGGTCTTGGAACCCTTGGCGCTGACCAGCAGTTTCGAGCCGGGGTGGAAGGTGTAGGGCCCGACCTGGAAGATCGCGTCCTCGCTCGCCTCGTACTGCCTTAAGTGCGCGCGGATGCGCGCCAGCAGCACGGCGAACTTGAACGGCTTCACCACATAGTCGTTGGCGCCGGCTTCGAGCCCGAGCACGGTATCGGCATCCGAGCCCTGCCCGGTCAGCATCACCACCGGCCCCTTGAAGCCGTTCTTGCGCATCAGCTTCACCGCCTCGCGGCCGTCCATGTCGGGCAGGCCGACATCCATCACCACGAGGTCGATGCGCTCGGCCTGCACGGCCTTGAGGCTCGTCGTCGCATTGGGCGCCGACGACACCTTGAATTCGTCATAGAGCGCGAGCTGCTCGGCGAGCGCATCACGCAAGGTCTGGTCGTCGTCGACCAGCAGGATATGGTGGGTAGCAGACATGAAGGCGAGTCAGCCCGTTTGCGTTGATGCAATAGTAGAGCATGTTCGGCGGAAGTGGGAGCCACCTTTGCGAACGGCTCATGCTCCAACATATTGAGTTGAGCGCAGATTCTGACTGTCCCGCGAAAGCCGGTCAAACGGAAAGCGCGCCGGACGGCTGCAAATGGACGGCAGATCACGCAAGATGGATGGCCTGTGAGAAAACGTGATGATGCCACCGCGGCCGGCCGGCGACTGAGCCGACTCATCGTAGTGCCCTCGGTGAACGATCGCCGGAAGGGCTTCCTGATCGCCGGTTCCGCAGTCTTTCCTTGTGCGCTCGGCCGCTCCGGCATCGTCGTCGCCAAGCGCGAGGGCGATGGCGGCACGCCGCGGGCGAAGCTGCCGCTGCGCCGCGTATTCTACCGCGCCGACCGGCTGCCGCGGCCATCGAGCCTCTTGCCGGTCCGCGCCATCACGCCGCGCGATGCCTGGTGCGACGACCAGACCGATCGGCGCTACAATCGCCTGATCGATCGGCCGCCCGGCGAGGCCGAGGAGCGGCTCGCCCGCGCCGACAACCTTTACGACGTCATCGTCGAACTCGGCTGGAACGATGCTCCCGTCCAGCGCGGCCGTGGCAGCGCCATCTTCTGGCATCTCGCCCGCCCGGGGTTTACCCCGACGGCAGGCTGCGTCGCCGTCACCGGCGACATCTTCGGCAAGGTTCTGCCGCGCCTGGCGCGGCACTGCGCCATCGTCGTGCGCTAAGCGCTTGCAACACAGCGCAAGCCGGCGATAGTGGGCGTCGAGCACCGTCTCATCGATCGATTTCAGGAGCGCCGGGCTGCGCGGGCACCGTCTCGTTCAGCAAGGCCAGCTCCCAGCAAGAGACTGTGCCATGACTGATTCACCCTCGACCGAGATCGGCTTCGGCCGCGTCGCCGCGATGTTCCCCGTCAAGGACATGGAGCGCGCCTGCGCGTTCTATATCGGCGTGCTCGGCTTCACCAAGACCTTCGAGAACGGCCAACCGGTCGGCTTCATGATCCTCAAGCAGGGCAAGGCCGAAATCCACCTGACCCTGCAGAAGGACCACAAGGCGGCGCCCTTCAACATCGCCCATATCATGGTCGATGATGTCGACGCCTTCCACGAACTCTGCCGTGGCCATGGGCTGCGCATCATCAAGGGCTTGCGCGATCAGGATTACGGCCTGCGCGCCTTCGTCTTCGAGGATCCCGACGGCAACCGCATCGATGTCGGCCAGCCGATCTAGGCAGCTGGCCTCGCAGGGTCAGCCGCGCGCACCAAAAATCGCGCTGCCGACCCTGACATGGGTGGCGCCGAGTTGGATCGCCGCCTCGTAATCGGCGCTCATGCCCATGGACAGGATCGGCAAGCCGTTGCGCTTGGCGATCTTGGCGAGCAGGGCGAAATGCGGCGAGGGCTGGTCCTCGGCCGGGGGAATGCACATCAGCCCGGTGATCACCAGCCCGTAGCGCACCCGACAAAGCTCGAGGAAGGCATCGGCCTCGCCCGGCAGGACGCCGCCCTTCTGCGGCTCGGCGCCCGTGTTGACCTGCACGATCAGCTCCGGCGCCTTGCCGGCGCGCTCGATCTCGCGCGCTAGCTCCTTGGCGAGGCTCTCACGGTCCAGCGACTGGATCACGTCGAACAGCGCCACCGCGTCGCGGGCCTTGTTCGATTGCAGAGGCCCGATCATGTGCAGCCGGCTTTTCGGGAAGCGCTCGCGCAGCGCCGGCCACTTCTCCTTGGCCTCCTGGACATAATTCTCGCCGAAATCGATCTGGCCCGCTTCCAGCACCGGCACGATCATCTCCGCCGGCTTGGTCTTGGAGACGGCGACCAGCGTCACACTGTCCGGCTTGCGGCCGAAATCACGCGCGGCGCGGGCGATCGCGCCCCGCGTTTCCTGAAGTCTTGCCACGACATCCGTCATTTCGACCCGTCCTCGCCTCGTGCGCGCCTGCCAAGCCGTTCCGAACATTGACCCGGGGGCTGCGATGGTGTCCTAGTCCGGCCCAGTCCGCTCACGCAAGAACGACACGATCAGCATGGCCGTCGAACGCTACAATCCGAAGGAAGCCGAGCCGAAATGGCGCAAGGTCTGGGATGAGCGCAAGCTCTTCGAGACCCGCAACGACGATACCCGGCCGCCCTACTACGTGCTCGAGATGTTCCCCTATCCCTCGGGGCGCATCCATATGGGCCATGTCCGCAATTATGCGATGGGCGACGTCGTCGCGCGCTACAAGCGCGCCAAGGGCTTCTCGGTGCTGCACCCGATGGGTTGGGACGCCTTCGGCCTGCCGGCGGAGAACGCCGCCAAGGCCAACAAGGTCCATCCGCGCGACTGGACCTACGCCAATATCGCGACCATGCGCGGCCAGCTCCAGTCGATGGGCCTGTCGCTCGACTGGAGTCGCGAGCTCGCCACCTGCGACCCGAGCTACTACAAGCACCAGCAGAAGCTTTTCCTCGATTTTCTGAAGGCGGGGCTGGTCGACCGCAAGACCGCCAAGGTCAACTGGGATCCGGTCGATGAGACCGTGCTCGCCAATGAGCAGGTCATCGACGGCCGGGGCTGGCGCTCGGGCGCGCCGGTCGAGATCCGCGAACTGACCCAGTGGTTCTTCAGGATCACCGCTTTCGGCCAGGAGCTGAACGACGCGCTGGAAGGGCTGACCCGCTGGCCTGACAAGGTTCGGCTGATGCAGAAGAACTGGATCGGCCGCTCGGAAGGCCTGCTGGTTCGTTTCGCTCTCGAATCGAATGCCTTGAAGCAGAGCGAGGTCGAGGTCTATACGACCCGCCCCGACACGCTGTTCGGCGCGAAGTTCCTGGCGGTCGCACCCGACCATCCGCTGGCAAGAGCCGCTGCCGAAACGAATCCGGCCCTGCAGGACTTCATCGCCGAGTGCAAGAAGACCGGCACGGCCCAGGAGAATATCGACAAGGCCGAGAAGCAGGGCTTCGACACCGGCCTGCGCGCCGTCCATCCCTTTGATCCCACATGGACTTTGCCGGTCTATGTCGCGAACTTCATCCTGATGGAGTACGGCACCGGCGCGATCTTCGGCTGCCCGGCGCACGACCAGCGCGACCTCGACTTCGTCAACAAATACGGCCTCGGCAACACCCCGGTCGTCTGCCCCGAGGGCATCGTTCCAGCGAGCTTCGTCATCACCGACACCGCCTATGACGGTGAAGGGCGGATGATCAATTCGCGCTTCCTCGACGGCATGACCATTCCGGAGGCGAAAGAAGAAGTCGCCAGGCGCCTGGAAGCCGAAAGTCTCGGCAACCGCCCGGTCGCGCAGCGAAAGGTCAATTTCCGCCTGCGCGACTGGGGCATCTCGCGCCAGCGCTACTGGGGCTGCCCAATCCCGATCGTTCACTGCGAGAGCTGCGGTGTCGTGCCGGTGCCGGAACAGGACCTGCCGGTGAAACTCCCGGACGACGTCTCCTTCGACAAGCCCGGAAACCCGCTCGACCATCATCCGAGCTGGAAGCACGTCGCTTGCCCGCAATGTGGCGGCAAGGCCCGGCGCGAAACCGACACCATGGACACTTTCGTCGATTCGTCCTGGTATTTCGCCCGCTTCACCGATCCCTGGCGCACCGACAGCCCGACCGACCGCAAGGCGGTCGACCGGTTCCTGCCGGTCGACCAGTACATCGGCGGCGTCGAGCACGCGATCCTGCACCTGCTCTATTCGCGCTTCTTCACCCGCGCGATGAAAGCCACCGGCCACACCGGGCTGGACGAGCCCTTCGACGGCATGTTCACGCAAGGCATGGTCGTGCACGAGACCTATCGGGCCGAGGACGGCGCCTGGGTCGAGCCCGGCAATGTCCGGATCGAGACGATCGGCAACGAGCGTCGCGGCTTCGATGTCGAGACCGGGGCGCCGATCGAGATCGGCTCGATCGAGAAGATGTCGAAATCGAAGAAGAACGTCGTCGACCCCGACGACATCATCGCCTCCTACGGCGCCGACACCGCCCGCTGGTTCATGCTCTCCGATTCGCCGCCGGATCGCGACGTGATCTGGAGCGACGAGGGCGTCCAGGGTGCGGCCCGCTTCGTTCAGCGGCTCTGGCGCCTGGTCGCCGAGATCGGCGAGCGCGTCGGCGGCCAACCTGCGCGCCCGGCTTCGTTCTCGGAGCCCGCGCTGGCCTTGCGCAAGGCCAGCCATCGCGCCTTGCACGCCGTCGGCGCGGATATCGAACGGCTCGCCTTCAACCGCTGCATCGCCCATGTCTACACGCTGACCAATGCCATCGGCAAAGCACTCGATGCGGCTGCCGAATCGGCTGAGGTTCCGGCCGACATGGCCTTCGCGCTGCATGAATCCGCCATGATCGCGACGCAGCTTGTCGCTCCGATGATGCCGCATCTCGCCGAGGAATGCTGGCAGGCGCTCGGCTTGCCTGGCCTTGCCGGAGAAGCCGGATGGCCGCA
Source organism: Allobosea sp. NPDC003192 (assembly GCF_050275675.1). Lineage (NCBI taxonomy): Bacteria > Pseudomonadati > Pseudomonadota > Alphaproteobacteria > Hyphomicrobiales > Alloboseaceae > Allobosea > Allobosea sp. NPDC003192. The sequence continues at coordinate 13,714 of NZ_JBNNPK010000037.1, read as the reverse complement.
GACCGAAGCTGATTTGCTGCAGGATGACAGCAAGGTTCTGCCGGTACAGGTCAACGGCAAGAAGCGGGCGGAGGTGACGGTGCCCGCCGATGCCGATACGGTGGCGGTCGAGGCGATCGTGCGCGCCTCCGAAGCTGTCGCCAGGGCTCTGGAGAACCGGCCGATCCGCAAGGTGATCGTGGTGCCGGGGAGGATCGTGAATGTCGTCGTCTGAGACCGGGACCATGACACGCCGGCGCCCGCTGGCGCTGGCAGCCGCGCTCGGCCTCGCCGCGCTCGCTGGCGGCTGCTTCCAGCCGCTCTATGGCGAGGGCACGGTCAGCAAGGTCGGTGGCAATGTCCGCAACGCCATGCTCGGCATCGAGGTGCCTGAGATGAAGGGGCTGGTCGGCCATTATCTGCGCAACGAGCTCGTCTTCGAGTTCGACGGTGGCGGCGAGCCCGACCGGCAGAAGATCCTGAAACTCAACGCGACGACCAAAGAGACACTCGAGGTCATCACGGTCGACTACGCCAACGGCCGCGCCGATTCGGCCATCCTGATCGCCACCGCCGACTGGCAGCTGGTGCGCAATGGCTCGAATGAGGTGATCGCCTCGGGCCAGAGCGTCGTCCGGGCCCCCTATGAACGTTCGCAGCAGCGCTTTGCCTCGCTGCGCGCCGCGCGTGACGCGCAGATTCGCGCCGCCAAGGAGCTCGCGCAGCTGATCAAGGCCCGCGTCGCCGCCGGGCTCGTCAGCGGCTGAGGCCATTACCGATGGCGATGATCAAGGCGCATGAGGCGGATCGCGCGCTTGCGCGCCCCGACCCCGCCTGGCGCCTGTTCCTGTTCTATGGCCCCGATGCCGGGCTGATCTCGGAGCGGGCCGCCAGACTCGCCCGCAGCAGTGTCGACGACCCCCAGGACGCCTTCCAGCTGATCCGCATGAATGGCGACGACATCGCCTCCGATCCTCTGAAACTGGTCGACGAGGCCAACACGATCGGCCTGTTCGGCGGGCGCCGTGCGATCCGCGTCTCCCCGACCTCGCGCCCGCTCGTCGCTGCGGTCGAACCCTTGCTGGCCACGCCTTCACAGGATGCGATCGTCATCGTCGAGGCCGGCGACCTGCAGAAATCGAACCCGTTGCGCACAGCCTGCGAGCGCGCCCGATCAGCGCTTGCGGTGCCTTGCTATGGCGATGCGGCGCGCGATCTCGGCACGATCGTCGACGAGATGACGCGGGCCGCCGGCAAGGCCATCGACCGCACCACCCGCGACCTTTTGACCAGCCTGCTCGGTGGCGACCGCCAGACCTCGCGGCAGGAAATCGACAAGCTGATCCTCTATGCCGGCAGCGACACGGCTTTGACGGCGGCCCATGTCGAGGCCGTCGTCGGCGATACCGCCCAGCGCGAGCAGGCCGGCGTCGTCGACGCCGTCTTCGCCGGCCGCCTGCCGAGCCTCGATCTGGCGCTCGCCAAGCTGGCAGGTGAGGGGCTCGACCAGGGAGTGCTGCTCGGCGCCGTCCTGCGCCATACACTCGCGCTGCTGAAGGCGAAGCTCGCAATCGAAGGCGGCAAGCCCGCTCGCGAAGCGGTCGGTGCCATGCGCCTGCCCTATCCACGCATAGCCGCGGCCGAAGCCGCTCTCAACGCCTGGCCAGCCGCGAAATTGCGCGAAGCCGTGACGATCCTGGGAACGGCGATGCTGGCCGTGCGCCGCGACGGCGACATGGCCAAGCCGATCGCCGCCCGCGCACTCTGGACGCTCAGCCGGATGGGCGGCCGGAGCCGCTGATCAGGCCTTCAGCCGCCGGCAAAGCGCGTCGAGCTGCTCCAGCGTCTTGTAGCTGATCCGCATTTCACCGGCGCCATTGGCTCGGTGCTGGATCGAAACCCCGAGACCGAGCGCCTCTTCCAGCGCCTTCTCGACCGCACGCGTATCCGGATCCTTCTCCGGCTTGGGAGCGGCAGCGGCCCGCACCGGCTTGTTCTCGCTACGCGCCTCGTCCTGGCCGAGCCGTTCGATATCGCGGACCGTAAGTCCTTGCTCCACAATGCGTTTCGCGACCTGTTCCGGGTCCGAAACAGCGAGCAGGGCACGAGCATGGCCAGCCGAGACCGAACCTTCGCCGACCATGCGCTTGACCGGCTCCGGCAGCTTGCTCAGCCGCAGCGTATTGGCCACATGCGAGCGGCTCTTGCCGATCACCTTGGCGAGGTCGTTCTGGGTATAATCGAACTCGGCGATCAGCCGCTCATAGCCCGCCGCCTCTTCCATCGCGTTGAGATCGGCACGCTGGACGTTCTCGACGATCGCGATCTCGAGCGCCTCGCGATCATTCGCCTCGACCAGGATGACCGGCACGTCGTGCAGCTCGGCACGCTGCGCAGCGCGCCAGCGTCGCTCGCCGGCGATGATCTCATAGGCGTCGATCATACCCGGGATCGAGCGCACGATGATCGGCTGCAGGATGCCGCGCTCGCGCACCGAGGCGGCGAGATCCTCCAGTTCGGCTTCGGCAAAGGCCTTGCGCGGGTTGCGCGCATTGGGACGCAGGAACTCGACAGGAACCTTGCGCTGACCGCGTGCCCGCTCGATTGCGCCGATCTCCTCGCCGACATCGCCGATCAGCGCAGCCAGACCCCGGCCAAGACGCGAGCGCCCCTGTTCCTCGACCATTGCCATTCCTCTTGAACCTTTCTTCACCGATCAGGCGGCGCGCAGCGTGCGCTCGCGCTTGATCACCTCCGAGGCCAGCTTCAGATAGGCCTGCGAACCGGCGCAGCGCAGGTCGTAGAGCAGTGCCGGCTTGCCATAGGACGGTGCCTCCGAGATCCGCACATTGCGGGGGATCACAGTCTCGTAGACCTTGTCGCCGAGAAAATGGCGGACATCGGCCATGACCTGGCCGGAGAGGTTGTTGCGCGGATCGTACATGGTCAGCACCACGCCCTGGATGATCAGGCGCGGATTGAGGCCGGCCCGGACCTGCTCGACCGTCTTGAGCAGCTGGCTGAGGCCCTCCAGCGCGAAGAACTCGCATTGCAGCGGCACCAGCACTGCATCCGCTGCCGTCATGGCGTTGATGGTAATCAGGCTGAGTGAAGGCGGGCAATCGATCAGGATATAGGTCAGGTCGTTGCAGCGTTGATCGTCGACCAGCTCGTCGATCGCCTTCTTCAGGCGCGCCGCCCGATCCTTGGCGCTGGCAATCTCGAGCTCGACGCCGAGCAGGTCGAGCGTCGACGGCGCCAGGAACAAATTGGGAACAGCCGTGGCTTGCATCGCCATGCCGAGCCCGATATCGCCGCAGAGCACGTCATAGGTCGACGCCTTCCGGCTCTTGCGATCGACGCCCAAACCGGTGGAGGCGTTGCCTTGCGGATCGAGATCGATGATCAGCACCTTCTCGCCGATCGCGGCGAGGGCCGTCCCGAGATTGATCGCGGTCGTGGTCTTGCCGACTCCGCCCTTCTGATTGGCGAGCGCCAGCACGCGCGGTCGCGCGGAGGGAAGTGTGATAGGACGAGAATCGGTCATCAATCGGCCCGTTTCTCGGCTCCGCTGATCACCAGGATGGCGGCCGCCGAATCCGTTACGGATGGAAACGTTGTGGCCTGAATCTTCCAATATTTAGCAGCAGCGGTCAATTCCGCCTCTAGATGTTGTCCCTTGGGAAAGACCCCCGTTACCCCGGTTCTCAACAGCTCTTTGCACCAGTCGAGCAGGAGCGGCAGCGGCGCCAAAGCGCGGGCGGTCACCGCCTCGACCTTGCCGGCAAAGCCATCGACGACAGCCTCGATCCGGGCATTGTGAACCGTCACCGGCGCGCCGGTCAGCCGCGCGGCATGGCGCAGGAAGGCGCATTTGCGGGCGTTGCTCTCGACCAGATCGATATGGCCGCCCAGCTCGGCGAGCCGGATGCCGAGCACGAGGCCGGGAAAGCCGCCGCCCGAGCCGAGATCGAGCCAGCGCCGTGCCTGCGGTGCATGCCCGAGCAATTGCAGGGAATCGGCGATATGCCGGGTCCAGACCTCGTCGAGGGTCGCGCCCGAAACCAGATTCTTCGCCTGCTGCCAGCGCTTGAGTTCCGCCACAAGAACGGCGAGGCGCTCCTGTGTTTCACGTGAAACAGGCGTCAAGCGAAAAGCGTGCTGCCTATCGGAGTTATCCGCTTTATCAACAGAACTCACAGGATTACGCTCCGGCATTCGCGGTGCGGCCAGCCTGACGCTTGCGCGCATGTGCGGCCAGCAAAGTCAGGGCTGCCGGCGTCATGCCCTCGATCCGGCCCGCCTGTGCCAGATTGCTCGGCCATGCCGAGCGCAGCTTCAGCCGCAACTCGTTCGATAGGCCGGAGATTCCGTCGAGGTCGAGATCAACAGGGAGCGCCAAAGCCTGATCGCGCTGATAGGACTCGATCTCTGCCGCCTGCCGGTCGAGATAGACCGCATAGGTCGCATCTGCAGCGACGCGCGCTTGCACCGCCGCAGAGAAGTCGGCGAGATCGGGCCAGACTCGAAGCAAGGCGTCGAAATCGATGGCCGGATAGGACAGGATCTGGAAAGCCGAGCGCCTGACCCCGTCGCGATTGAGCTCCAGCCCGGCGGCCGCCGCTTGATTCGGCGACAGAGTTCGTTCGCGCAAGAGTTCAGTAAGCTTAACGATTTCCGACTGCCGCTGCTCGAAGCGCCGCTGGCGGGCCGTGCCGACCACACCCAACGAGATGCCGAGCGAGGTGAGCCGCTCATCGGCATTGTCGACCCGCAGCGACAGCCGGAATTCGGCGCGCGAGGTGAACATCCGATACGGCTCCGTAACGCCGCGTGTCACCAGATCATCGACCATCACGCCGATATAGGATTGTGTCCGATCGAGGCTGACCGGCTCGCTGCCACCAGCACGGCGCGCGGCGTTAAGGCCGGCAAGGAGGCCCTGTGCGGCCGCTTCCTCATAGCCGGTGGTGCCGTTGATCTGGCCGGCGAGAAACAGGCCGGTGATCGCCCGCGTCTCCAGCGTCGGCTTCAGCGCGCGCGGATCGACATAATCGTATTCGATGGCATAGCCGGGCCGCAGCATCACCGCGCGCTCAAGGCCCGGGATCGTCTTCAGCAAGCCGAGCTGAACATCTTCTGGCAACGAGGTCGAAATCCCGTTCGGATAGACCGTGGGATCGTCGAGGCCTTCCGGCTCCAGGAAAATCTGGTGGCCGTCGCGATCTCCGAAGCGACCGACCTTGTCCTCGATCGATGGGCAATAGCGCGGCCCGCGACCCTCGATCTGGCCGGAGAACATCGGCGCCCGGTGCAGATTGGCGCGGATCAATTCATGGGTCGCCAAAGTCGTCCGCGTCACGCCGCAACTGATCTGCGGCGTCGTGATCGCCTCGGTCATCGCAGAGAACGGCTCCGGCGGCTCGTCCCCGGGCTGCATCTCCAGGCTGACCCAGTCAATCGTCCGGCCATCGAGCCGCGGCGGCGTCCCCGTCTTCAAGCGTCCGAGCGGAAAGCCATGCCGCTCCAGCGTGGCGGAGAGCCCGAGCGAGGGCGCTTCGCCGACGCGCCCAGCCGGAATCTTCTGTTCGCCGATATGGATCAGGCCGCGCAGAAAGGTGCCGGTCGTCAGCACGACCGTTCCACAGGCGAATCGACGGCCATTCGCGAGCACGATGCCAGCGATCCGGCCGGCGACGACATCCAGATCGAAAGCCTCGCCCTCGATCAGGGTGAGACCATCCTGGGCAGCGAGCGCAGCCTGCACTGCCTCGCGATAGAGCTTGCGGTCGGCCTGGGCACGAGGGCCACGCACCGCCGGACCCTTGCGCCGGTTGAGCATGCGGAACTGGATGCCGCCCTGATCTGCACAACGCGCCATGATCCCGTCGAGGGCGTCGATCTCGCGCACGAGATGCCCCTTGCCGAGTCCGCCGATCGCCGGATTGCACGACATCGCGCCGACCGTGGCGATCTGTTGGGTGATCAATGCCGTCCTGGCGCCGGCGCGCGCCGCCGCCGCCGCGGCTTCCGCCCCGGCATGGCCGCCGCCCACCACGACGACATCGTAGTGCTGGTTCGCCTGCGCATTCGACATGAGCAATTCGCTAGCCAAGCCCGGCCGCAAGGTCAATGAAAACCGCCTATTTGCCGATGCAGAAGCCTGAAAACAGGCTGTCGAGCACATCCTCGACGTCGACCTTGCCGATCAGGCGCTCCAGCGCGCGGACTGCGAGGCGCAGCTCCTCCGCGATCAGCTCGGCCTGCTCATGCGGCAGCGTGACAGCGCGTTCGATCGCGGCCGCCGCATCTGCCACCGCCACCCGCTGGCGCTCGCGCGTGACGAGCGCGGGCTCGGCCTGGCCGAGTTCGCCGAGGCGAGACGCGATCAGCTCGATCAGATCCGGTAGTCCTGCTCCGCTCATGGCGGACACACCGATCTCGCCGGGGTGAGCACTACCGCCAAGGTCAAGCTTCGTGGCGACGGCGATCCCGGTAGTGCCGATATCGGTTTGTTCCGGCTCCGAATCGGGCGAGCGTAGCCGCAGCACCAGGTCGGCATGGGCTGCTCTCTGACGGGCACGTCGCACCCCTTCGGCCTCGATCTCGTCACCGCTCTCGCGCAAGCCGGCTGTATCGACGAGAACAACGGGAATACCGCCCAGATCCAGTCTGACCTCGATGGTATCGCGGGTCGTACCGGCGATCGGCGAGACGATCGCAACGTCGCGCCGCGCCAAGGCGTTGAGCAAGCTCGACTTGCCGGCATTGGGCGGTCCGGCGAGGACCACGACGAAACCTTCGCGAACCCGTTCGCCCGCCAAAAAACTACCGAGCGCTACCCGAAGACTACCGAGCACACCCTGTGCCCCGGACACCGCCTCGGCGATCAGCGGTCCACCGACATCGCTCTCGTCGGAGAAATCGATCTCGGCCTCGAGCAGCACCATCGCCTTGACCAGCGCGTGACGCCATTCAGCAGCGGCCTGGCCAAGTGCGCCTTCCATCTGACGCAGCGCCTGCTTGCGCTGCCATTCCGTTTCCGAATCGATCAGATCGGCCAGACCCTCGACCGCAGCGAGATCGAGCTTGCCAGCCTCGAAGGCGCGGCGGGTGAACTCACCGGCTTCGGCGAGCCGCAGACCGGGCAAGGTGGTCAGCACAGATAGCAGTCGCGACAACACGGCGCGCGAGCCATGAATATGGAACTCGGCGACATCTTCGCCAGTGAAACTCGCCGGTCCGGGAAAGAACAGCACCAGACCGTGGTCGATGATCGCGCCGGCGGGATCGTGCAGCGCCCGATAGGTCGCCTTGCGCGCCTCGGGCACCGATCCCGCAATCGTTTCAATAACGAATCGGACGCGTTCGCCTGACACGCGGACCACCGCGACACCGGCGCGCCCAGCGCCGGAGGACAGCGCCACGATGGTCGGATAGGTTTTCACCGCTCGCCACCGCCAGGGCTGGAATTCCGCCGATGAACCGCCTGAAGCGCGCCGCCAGCCATAATCTGCTGCTGCATCGGAACAATCCTGTCGCTGGTCGGAGTGGAGTAACGAGGCCTTCGCGCAGGCATAGGCTGGCAGTCGTCCCGTCCCGCTCTCCGTCGGCTATGCCGCTTGCCATTGGTGCCATGTCATGGCGCATGAAAGCTTCGAGAAACTCGCCATCATTGCGGTGATGAACGAGCTCTTCGTGAACATCAAGGTCGACCGTGAGGAGCGACCCGATATCGTTTCGTTAGCGAATCCATGGCCGATGGCGAAGGGTTGGCGCATTCCTATTGCGCAGACCGCCTAATCGCGAGCAGCCAAATTCGATACTGCCAGACGCTGGAGCACACATCTCGACCGGCACTACTGCGAGGCTGACTCAGGTCTACTACGGATGACTCGGGCCGACTCTCTCGCGGGTTTGGGCAGACCGCCCTGGCGCCGGCGCGGCCTTCATTTGCCTGCAGGGTCGCTGCCTGCCACCCGTCACGGGCCCGAATCGAAACGCCGGCAGGACCGCTCTCAAGGAAAAAGGCCCCGGCGTGGTGCCGGGGCCTTTCCAGATCGCTGAGGCGATGATCGCCGATCAGGTGTTCATCGAGTCGAAGAACTCGGAGTTCTGCTTGGTCTGGCGCAACTTGTCGATCAGGAACTCGATCGCGTCCTGGGGGCCCATCGGGTTGAGGATGCGGCGCAGCACATAGGTCTTCTGCAGGTCCGAGCGCGGCGTGATGAGCTCTTCCTTTCGGGTACCCGACTTGAGGATGTCGATCGCCGGGAAGATGCGCTTGTCCGCGACCTTGCGGTCGAGCACGATTTCCGAATTACCCGTGCCCTTGAACTCCTCGAAGATGACTTCGTCCATGCGACTGCCGGTATCAATCAGCGCGGTCGCGACGATGGTCAGCGAGCCGCCTTCCTCGATATTGCGGGCAGCGCCGAAGAAGCGCTTCGGCCGCTGCAGCGCGTTGGCGTCGACACCGCCGGTCAGCACCTTGCCGGAGGACGGCACGACAGTGTTGTAGGCACGGCCGAGGCGGGTGATCGAATCGAGCAGGATGACGACGTCGCGGCCGTGCTCGACCAGGCGCTTGGCCTTCTCGATCACCATCTCCGCGACCTGGACGTGGCGGGTGGCCGGCTCGTCGAAGGTCGAGGACACCACCTCGCCCTTCACCGAGCGCTGCATGTCAGTGACTTCCTCGGGCCGCTCGTCGATCAGCAGCACGATCAGATAGCACTCGGGATGATTGCTGGTGATCGACTGCGCGATGTTCTGCAGCAGCACGGTCTTGCCGGTGCGCGGCGGCGCGACGATCAGGGCACGCTGGCCCTTGCCAATCGGCGCGACGATATCGATGACGCGCGGTGAGAAGTCCTTCTTGGTCGGATCCTGGACCTCGAGCTTGAGCCGCTCGTCGGGATAGAGCGGCGTCAGGTTGTCGAAGTGGATCTTGTGCTTGATCTTCTCCGGATCCTCAAAGTTGATCGTGTTGACCTTGAGCAGAGCGAAATAGCGCTCGCCGTCTTTCGGTCCCCGGATCGGGCCTTCGACTGTGTCGCCGGTGCGCAGGCCGAACTTCCGGATCTGCGAGGGCGAGACATAGATGTCGTCGGGGCCCGGCAGATAATTCGAATCGGAAGAGCGCAGGAAGCCGAAGCCATCCTGCAGCACCTCGACGACGCCCTCGCCGAGGATTTCGGTTTCCTGGGAAGCGAGCTGCTTCAGGATCGCGAACATGAGCTCCTGCTTGCGCATCGTGCTCGCGTTCTCGACCTCCATGCCTTCGGCGAAGGTGAGCAGCTCGGTCGGCGATTTCGCCTTGAGTTCGTGGAGTTTGATTTCCCGCATGGGGTACCCGGAGTAACAGGGCCCGCGGTCAGGCAGGCCGGACGACAGTTGGGGGATCGACGGGACGAAAGGCCTGAAGGCCCACTTGTCAGGATGTCGTGTCGGCCGAGAAAGCAGCCGCGGCACGAGCCGTCGACGATAGGGAAGGACGCGTACGAAAAGCGCAAAGGCTTGATAACCGCTTTCCCTGCGTCGCTCAAGCGGGAAACCGCAGGAGCTCAGAAAGGCTTGACGATCACCAGGATGACGATGCCGGCCAGCAGCAGCGCCGGCACCTCGTTGAGGATGCGATAGAAGCGCGCGGGCTTGTCGTTGCGATCTTCGGCGAAGGCCCTGACCCTGCCCGTGAGATAGCCATGGATGCCGGAGAGGACAAGGACCAGCGCGATCTTGCCGTGCAGCCAGCCGCCCTTGAAGCCGAAGGCGCTCCAGGCGAGATAGAGCCCGAGCAGCCAGGTGATGATCATCGAGGGATTGATGATTCCCTTGAGCAGCCGACGCTCCATGATCTTGAAGGTCTCGGACTGGATCGAGCCGACCTGCGCCTCGGCATGGTAGACCATCAATCGCGGCAGATAGAGCATCCCCGCCATCCAGGCGATCACCGCAATAACGTGGAAAGCCTTGATCCATTCATAGGCCATCGGATCGATCCTTTAGGCACGCACCAGCTCGACCAGCCGCTCGACGTGAGCGATCGGCGTATCCGGCAGGATGCCATGCCCGAGATTGAAGACGAACGGACCATCGCCAAATGCCGCACGGATCGCCTCGATCTCGCGATCGAGTTCCGGACCACCTGTCCGAAGCAGCTGCGGGTCGAGATGACCCTGCACCGGCACCAGTGGCTGGATCGCCTGGCGCACGAAGCTTCGATCAATCTCTGTCTCGAGCCCGACCGCATCAATGCCGGTCTCTCGAACGTAAATCGGGATGCCGGCTCCGGCGCCCCGCGGGAAGCCGATGATCTTCGCCTGGGGATGGCGGGCCCGGACCAGATCGACGATCCGCCGCGTCGGCTCGATGCACCAACGCCTGAAATCTTCCGGACCAAGTGAACCCGCCCAGCTGTCGAAGACCTGGACGGCATCGGCGCCGGCATCGATCTGCGCGTTGAGATAAGCGGCCGAGCCGACAACGAGCCGGTCGATCAGCCTGGCGAAGAGCGCCGGGTCGCGCTGGAACAGATCCTTGGCCGGCGCCTGGTCCGGCGTGCCCCGCCCAGCAACCATATAGGTTGCGACGGTCCAGGGCGCACCGCAGAAGCCGATCAGTGCGGTGCCCTGGGGAAGAGCGGCCTTCACCCGGCGAACGGTCTCATAGACCGGCGCCAGCACACCCGGATCGATCTCGTGACGGATCTCGCCGAACCGGGACTCGTCGGCGACCGGTTCCAGCCGTGGCCCCTCGCCTTGCGCGAACCAGAGCTTCTGGCCGAGCGCATGCGGAATCACCAGGATATCCGAGAACAGGATCGCCGCATCGAAGCCGAAACGCCTAATCGGCTGCAAGGTCACCTCGGCAGCCCATTCCGGATTGTAGCAGAGATCGAGGAACCCACCTGCCTTGGCGCGAAGCGCGCGATACTCTGGCAAATAGCGGCCAGCCTGACGCATCAGCCAGAGCGGAGGCTTGGGGAGGGTCTCGCCGGAGAGAGCACGCAGGAAAAGGCTTTGGGTCATGAAGCGCACCCGGGCTTGAGCCCATCGTCCTAAAAGATTCTTTTCTAAGAGAGTCTTCTGTTTTGACTCCTGGATGGGGGCACATAGCCCGCCGCAAGTTTGTCCACAACGGGTCCACAGGCGACGCGTTGCCGCGCCGGTCGGCATCTGGTGCGCTGGCCAGCCCTTAACAGTTTCTTAACGAATTGGATTTCGTTCCGGAGGGTGGTTTAGCGCCGCCTCCAAAAATGATTCACGTGAAACATCCCGAATCCGCCCACAGGCCGATACCTGTTGAGCGGCGGGCGGGGTTTTCCCGCCTTGGCGCGACCGCCCTCTGGAAGAGCCGGGTTATCCCCAATTGTCCCAGCCGTCCGAACCGGCCACGCGGCCATGTCCTGCCGGCTCGAAAAGGGATTCCCAGGTTGGCGGAACAGCTCTAGAGCTGAATCGCAGAAGAGGCCGGCGGGGGCGACGAAAGCCGTGGCACGCAATTATTTTCACCTGCATCTGGTGTCCGACGCGACCGGCGAGACCTTGATCGCGGTCAGCCGCGCTGCTGCCGCGCAATACGAGGCCGTCTCGGCGATCGAGCATGTCTACCCGCTCGTCCGTTCCGAGAACCAGTTGTCGCGCGTGCTCGCCGAGATCGAATCCTCGCCTGGCGTCGTGCTCTATACCCTGGTCGAACCGGAATGGGCCGAGCGGCTGGAGGCCTTTTGCCGTGATATCGGCTGTCCCTGCCTCTCGGTGCTGCAGCCGGTTCTGTCGCTGTTCCAGTCCTATCTCGGCCAGGCCTCGGCGCCGCGCCCCGGCGCCCAGCACATGCTCAACGCCGAGTATTTCCGCCGCATCGACGCGATGAACTACACACTCATGCATGACGACGGTCAGCTCGGCGGCGATCTTGAGAACGCCGATGTCGTGCTCGTCGGCATCAGCCGGACTTCGAAGACGCCGACCAGCATCTACCTGGCCAATCGCGGCATCAAGACCGCCAATATCCCGCTGGTGCCGAACGTGCCGCTGCCGCCGGAGCTCGATGGCCTGAAGAAGCCGCTGATCGTCGGCTTGGTCGCCAGCGCCGAGCGCATCATCCAGATCCGGCAGAACCGGCTGCTGTCGCTGAAGGCGGATGACGAGACGCCCTATGTCGATCCGGATGCGGTTGCCGACGAGATCACTCAGTCGCGCCGGCTCTGCGCCCGGAAAGGCTGGCCGGTCATCGACGTCACGCGCCGCTCGATCGAGGAGACAGCTGCCGGCATCCTCGACCTGTTGCGCGACCACCGCATGAAGTTCATCGCGACGTGACCGGCCAGGCGACATTCTGGCGCGGCGATACGCCGCTCGTCCTCGCCTCAGGCAGCGCAACGCGCCTGCAGCTGCTCGAAGCGGCGGGGCTCCCGGTCGAGGTGATCAAGCCGGATGTCGACGAGCGCCTGATCGAGGCCGAATTCCTCGCCATGGGTGGTCCGCCGGCCGGGGTCGCCGCGGCGCTGGCGGAGGCAAAGGCTTTGTCGGTCTCGCCGGCACACCCAGGCCGCGTGGTCCTTTCGGCTGACCAGATGCTGATCTGCGAAGGTCGTCCCTTCCACAAGCCCGAGGACGCTGCCGGCGCCGAGCACCAGATCGCCATGCTCGCCGGCCGCAAGCACGAGCTGACTTCGGCTTTCGCCTTGGCCCTTGACGGCCGGATCGTCGGCAGCGGTGCCAGCAGTGCCGAGCTCACCATGCGTTCGCTGACAGCCGACTACATCAGGCATTATGTCGCGCTGGCTGGCGCTGCTGCGACCACCAGTGTCGGCGGCTATCAGCTCGAAGGCCTCGGCATCCATCTGTTCGAGACCATCGAGGGCGATCATTCCACCATTCTCGGTCTGCCGATGCTGAGCCTGCTCGCCGTGCTCCGCAACCTCGACCTTGCCGCATGAATTTCGTTTCAAGACCATGACCAGACGCTGCTTCATCATCGGCCACCCCGTCGCGCATTCCCGCTCGCCGCTGATCCACGGTCACTGGCTCGCCGAATATGGCTTCGCCGGCAGTTATGAGCGCGTCGATGTCCCACCAGCCGAGGCAGCCAGTTTCATCGCTCGTCTGCGCGCTGGGGAATTCGTCGGCGGCAATGTCACCGTGCCCAACAAGGAGGTGGTGCTGCCGCTGCTCGACGTGGCCAGTGAGACGGCGCGGGCCATGGGTGCAGCCAACACGCTCTGGATGGAGGATGGCAGGCTGCATGGCGACAACACCGACGCCTATGGTTTCCTCGCGCATCTCGACGCCTGCGTGCCGGGCTGGGCCAAACGGGTCGGCACGGCGCTGATCCTCGGCGCCGGTGGGGCGGCTCGCGCCGTGATCCATGGCCTCGCCGAGCGCGGTGTCGGCCGCATCCTCCTGGTCAATCGTAGTGCCGAACGCGCGGTCGAGCTGGCAGCCGCGTTTCCGAGAGGAGTCGAGGCGCGCGCCTGGCAGGAGGTTCCTGCGCTCGTCGGTGAGAGCGATCTGATCGTCAACACGACCTCGCTCGGCATGCATGGCCAGCCGCCGTTGGAGATCGATCTCTCGACCTTGCGTCCCGGTACGATCGTCGACGACATCGTCTATGTCCCGCTGGAGACGCGATTGCTCGCCGAAGCCAGGCGCCGCGGCGGCATTCCGGTCGACGGCCTCGGCATGCTGCTGCACCAGGCGGTCCCGGGTTTCGAGCGCTGGTTCGGCGTCCG
>NZ_JBNNPK010000036.1:0-28097 GCF_050275675.1 Allobosea sp. NPDC003192 | reverse complement strand
GCGACCTCGACCTTGGCGAGAGTGAGCGATCAATGATCATGTTCACCTTCCACATCTCTCAGAAGCATTTTCCGCGACTTGTCGCTTGTATTCACGCAAACCGGCGTCTGTTCGCTCGGAAACGCGCTACCGACGCAGGGCACCTGCGATTGCCGCGAGCAGGGCCTGGCCGTCGAAAGGTTTGCAGAAGAAACTCTCCACGGCACGCGCCCTGATCTGATCGGCGATCTCATGGCGCCCGGTGATCAGAAATACCGGCAGCTCCGGACGCTTCCTTTTCACGAGGTCGCGCAGCTCGAAGCCATCCAGACCCGGCATGCCGATATCGGTGATGAGGAGGTCGAATCCGGAGAGACCGGCCCGGGTCAAGGCTGCCGCCGACGGGAAGCTACGAACGGCATAGCCGGCGGATTCGAGCAGGTCCTCGAGCGATTCGAGCAATCTCGGATCGTCATCGACGACAGCTATGATGTATTTGTGCGTGAGCAAGCCTATATTCCTCCCATCCGGCGCGAATGCTGGATCGGGATTGCCAACCGCTCCGCAATTCGCACCAGGTCGGCGAGCGATGACGCCGCCATTTTTTGCATGACGTTTCTTCTGTGGATCTGCAGGGTAACTTCGCTGATGCCGAGCTCGGCCGCGGCCTGCTTGTTGAGCAGCCCGCTCACCACCAGAGGCAGGACTTCACGCTCGCGCGGAGACAGCTCCTGATAACGCTGCCGCAGCAGCGCGACCTCGGCACGTTTCGCCCTGGTCTCCCGGTCCTGCGCGATCGCCGAACCGATCGCCGCCATAAGCGCGGTATCGCTGAACGGCTTGATCAGGAAGTCGACGGCGCCATGCTTGATGGCGCGTACCGATGAGGGAATGTCGCCATGGCCGGTGATGAACACGATTGGCGGATGGTCCTCCCGCGCAATCTGCCGTTGCAGTTCGAGCCCGTTGATATCGGGAAGCTCGACATCGAGGATGAGACAGGCCGGAAGATCGGGCTTGTCGGCGCCGATATAGTCGCCGGCGGATTTGAACAGCGCCGACCGGACCCCGTTGGCCTCGAGCAATTCGCCCAGCGCCTCGCGCAGGGCCTCGTCATCGTCGACGATGAACACGATGGTGTCGTCAACGATCATGGTCCGCTTTCGCCTCGGCAGGGAGTGTGAAGATGAAGGTCGCGCCGCTCGGCTGATTGTCCTCGGCCCAGAGACGCCCGCCATGGGATTCGATGATGGTGCGCGATATCGCCAGCCCCATGCCCATGCCATTGGATTTGGTCGAGAAGAACGGCTCGAAGACCTTCTCTAGGGCGCTGATACCTGCGCCTGTGTCGCGGACTTCGGTCCGGATGAGATCGCCGGCACGCATCGAGCGGATATGAAGCGCCCCGCGCTGTGTCGGCTCCATCGCCTCGAGGCCGTTGCGGATCAGATTGACCAGAACCTGCTGGATCTGGATATGGTCCAGGGCCAGCGGTGGCAGCCCCGGCTCGACATCGATCTCGATGCGGATACGCCGCCGGGTCGCCTCTTCCAGCATCAGGTCCCGGGCCTCCTGGAGGATGGTGTCGAGCTGCCAGAAGCTCCGCGCTTCGACAGTCTGCCTGAACAGGGCACGGACCCTGCCGACCACGTCGGCGGCGGAATTCGCATCCCGGATGATGCGCTCGACGGTCTTCTGTGCCCGCTCCAGATTGGGCGGGTCCGAGGTGAGCCAGCGTTGGCATGCATGCGAGTTAGCGACGACCGCGGCGAGCGGCTGGTTGACCTCATGGGCGATCGAGGCGGAAAGCTCCGCCAGGCTCGCGGCCTGTGCCGCGCGTGCGAGCCGCTCCTGCGTCAATGTCAGCGCTTCCTGCGCCCGCACCTGATCTTCGATCTCGAAGCAGATGCCGTTCCACTGGATGATCTCACCTTCGGCATTCCGCATCGCAGCGGTTCGCGTCTCGACCCAGCGGTATGCACCGTCGGCCCGCCTGAGGCGATGCTTCATCGCATAGGGGGAGCCTGTCGCCAGAGAATGCGCATATCTCTCTTTGACGTCGGGGAGATCGTCGGGATGGATGATCGCGTCGAGGGTGCCGGTCAGGCGTGTCTTGCCCTCCTCATCCTTGTCGCCGAGCCCGAAGCCGAGAAATTCCCGCAGCTTCTCGCTGCGATAGATCGGCTCCCCGTTCGGCGCGGCGCAGTAGATGAGGGCGGGCAGCGTCTCGACCAATTGGCGTAGCGAACGCTCGCTTTCCCGGAGAGCCTCCTCCACCCGCAATTGATCATCAACGTCGTGTGACAGGCCGTGCCACTGGATGATGCTGCCGTCCTCGTCCAGGAGCGGCTCTGCGCGCCCATCCATCCAGCGATAGACGCCATCGTGGCGGCGCAAGCGATAGCGCATGGCGAAAGGCCGGCCGCTACCCAGACAATCCTTGAGACCGGCCCACACGCGAGGGGCGTCATCCGGATGGACCGCGGCCTTCAGCGCCGCCGCATATTGCTCCGTCTGGGGCTGTTCGAGGCTGCCTTCGTCAAGGCCCAGGAAATCGATGAAGCGGCGGTTGAAGAAGTTCGGCGCCCCAGTTGGAGTCAGCCGCCAAAGGAAGCTCGGCACCAGATCGACGAGCCGCGTCAATTCCTGCTTGCGCAGATGCAGCTCCGTCTGCGTGGTGATCAGGTCGTGGATATCGACGGATACGCCGTACCACCGGATGATCTGCCCCGCCTCATCGCGCAGGGCTTCTGCCCGCGTTTCGGTCCAGCGATAGGTGCCGTCGGCGCGATGCTGCAGGTATTTGATCGCGTACGGCTCTCCCGTCGTGACGGATCGGGCGAATGTCCGCTCCGCCTGCTCCAGAAAATCGGGATGGATCATCCTCTTGAGCGTGAGTGACCCATCAGGAGCCGTAACGGTCTCGGCCGTGGCGCCCGTCACCTCCATCATCCGCCTATTGAGATAGACGGGATGGCCTGCCCCGGTCATGCTCCAGATCATGGCCGGGACCGTGTCGATCAACTGCTCCAGATGTTGCTCTCTGGCGCGCAGGGCAGCCTCGGTCTTCTTGTAGACGTCGATATCGATCGAGGTGCCGAACCAGCCTGTGATCTGGCCATCATCATCCCGCGTCGGCCGCGCCGAGATGCGGTGCCAGACATATTGCCCCGTCGCGCGCAGCATCCGGTATTCAATGTTCCACGGCTCGCCAGTCTTGAGGCAGTGACGCAGGGTGGAGGCAGCCCTGTCGACATCGTCGGGATGGACGCCGCGCATCCAGCCGGCTTCGCCGCCGTCGATGAATTCGCGTTCGCCGAGGCGGCGGTTGAGGTCCTCCAGGGCCATGTCGATCGCGACCTGGGCGGCCGGCGTGACATAGGTGAACCTGCCCATCGCATCGAAGGCCCAGGCCTTGCCGTGCAGGCTCTCGATCACCTTGGCTGCCTTGACCGCCTCCATGGTCGTTCCAAGGGATTCCGCGACGCTCCACCGATCATCCGGTCGGGAGACCATGGCGTCGACGTCGACGCTCACGCCATAGCCCGGCTCGGCGCGCAGCTCCGTCCAGTGGTAGCTGCCATCCGGCTGGCGCAGCCGGTAGCCCGTCACCTGCGGCACACCCGTCCAGAATGCGTAGGCCGCGGCATGCGCGATCGCGGCCCGATCATCGGGGTGGATCGCGCCGTGCGCCGGAACGGGCCCGAACCCCTCCGGCTGCCCCGGTTCTGGTCGCCGCGGCACAGCGGAATGGTTGCCGCGACGAAGCGGGGCGGGGACAAGCAGCAGGCCGATACAAGCGGCGACAGCGACAAGCGCCCCGAGCGAAAGCGCAGCTTCCCTTATGGCTCCCGGATAGAACAGGGCAGCTAAGGCCGACGCGGCGAAGGCGATCAGCAGCCCGATCCAGAGCGCCAGGAGCCAATAGCCCCGAGCATAGAGAAAAAATGCGCCCAGCGGAGCCAGGACGCCGAAGAGTGCCCCGGTCGACCAGCATGCCGCGAGACCGACAGCCAGCGAGACGATCATCAACGCCGGCGGCGTTCGGCGAAGCGCTGCTACCATGATCGGCTGTCCCTTTCGGAGACGGAATGCCTGGAAACCGTCACAGCTTCGTCTAGCACCAGTCTTCCAAGGCGCGACTGGCTAGCTCACCAGAAACTAGCGCCGGGACGCCGCAGCCGCACTTATGGAAATCCATGACTTGCCGGAAAATCGAGTCGTGAAGAATGAGGCCTAGGCCGGTTCGGCCAGCGAAAGGCCGCTTGCTTCGCAGCGATCATGGATGAGGTCGATGATCTCGTTCCTGGCGGAGGTCCCCGTGGCGAGGCTCGCGACACGAAACTGCAGTTCCACCTCGATCGCCTTCGCGTCGATGCCCTTCAAGGCAACGGCCGGCGGCGGCTCCTTGACGATCCGGGTGCTGGCTTCCAGCACGGATCGCATGGCGTCCTCGACGATGCGCGGCCTTTGCCCGGCGGTAAAGCGAACGCCCAATGTGATGAGATGGGACTCGTCGGGACGGCTCAGGCTGGTCAGGCTCTGCTTGGCCAGCAGGCTGTTCGGCAGCACGACGATGTTGTTCAACCCGGTCAGAAGATTGGTGGAGCGCCAGTTGGTTTCGGTGACGCGACCCGCAGTGCCGTCGCTGAGCTGCAGCCAGTCGCCGATGGCATAGGCCTTGCCGAGCGTCAGCGCGATGCCGGAGAAGACGTCGCCGAGCGTATTCTGCAACGCCAGGCCCAGGATGAGCGCGACGACGCCGGAGGTCGTCACCAGGGTGGCGATCGGCAGGCCGAAGACGAAGCCCATCACCGACAGCGCCACGCCGAGATAGATGGCCGCAACGGCCATATCCAGGATCAGGTGCGCTTCCCGCGGCTTGCGGTTCAGCCTGACATAGATGTGGATGAAGCCGATGATCGTCCAGGCGAGATGGGTCCACCAGAGAATCCTGGCGGATTTGGAGAGCAGCGCGGTCAGGCCTTCGGCATAGGCATCGTCGGGCTGATGCGGAGCGATGCCGCCCAGGTAGAGCACCAGGCTCATGCCGGCGAAGAACAGGATCTGGACAATCAGGCGGCCTGTCGGGCGGTCGCAACCCTGACTGTGCCAGATGACGATGCCGGCAAGTCCCAGGACGTTGATCAGGACAAGCGGGATGGTGTGGTCATCGCCGAACATGAAGGAACGCCTCGATCACGATCGCCCGGGCTGTAAAGGAGCTGCGCCGGGCCGAAGCCCGGCTAGCCCATCTACTTCTTGAGCGGGAACGTCAGTTCCTGCTGGGCGGTATCGACAACGAAGACGGCCAGCAGCTTTGCCGGCTGCGTCTTGCTGGCGTTCTCGCTGACGCCGTGGCGGTCGCCCGGCAGTTCCGAGAAGCTTTCGCCGGCCTTGTAGACCGTGGCGGGCCCGTCATTGACCTGGCTGCGGATCGCCCCTTCGAGCACGGTCGCATAGATGAAGGCCGAAGTCGGGTGCGTGTGGCCCTCCGAAAAGCCGCCCGGTGCGTACTCGACGAGTACGCCCCTCATGCTCTTGCCTGGTACGTTCGGCAGTTCGTGGTCGTAGACCAATGTGACCTTCGCACCTTCGCCGCCACCAGGCGTGTCATGCGCCAGAGCCGGGGCAGACAGGAGAGCCGTCAACGCAACGGCACGTGCCAATGATCTGATCATGCTTATCGTCCTTTCATGAAGGAAACCGATGAGCCGGCTCGGGGCCGGCTCATCTGCAGGCCGTTACTTCCGGGGAGCCGTCGCGAACCAGCGATCGAAATCGATGCGGCCGATACGGGGATTGTTGTCGGAGACGAGCGAGCCGGCCTCCAGCCTGGTCCCGAAATAGCGGGCCTCCGGATCGGGGACGACGGTGCGAGAATCTCCGATCGCCTTGAGGTAGCGCGCGACGAAATCGC
This sequence comes from Allobosea sp. NPDC003192, assembly GCF_050275675.1. NCBI lineage: Bacteria > Pseudomonadati > Pseudomonadota > Alphaproteobacteria > Hyphomicrobiales > Alloboseaceae > Allobosea > Allobosea sp. NPDC003192. The sequence goes on along the minus strand of NZ_JBNNPK010000036.1, from coordinate 22,198 downwards.
AGAGGCGCGCGCGTTCGGGGCCGGCGATTTCGACGATGCCATCGGTCGGTGCGGCCAACGCCGCCTCCGTCACGAAATCGGCGACGTCGTCGGAGGCGATCGGCTGCAGGTTGCCCGTCGACAGATGGGTGGTCCCACCGACTGTTCCTGCCTGGGCGATGCCGCCGAGGAACTCCATGAACTGGGTCGACCGCAGGATGGTGTAGGGAATGCCGGCCTCGCGGACGATCCTTTCCTGCGCCACCTTGGCACGAAGATAGCCGCTCTCCGGCAGCCGGTCGGTGCCGACGATGGAGAGCGCGACATGGTGCTTCACGCCGGCCTTCGTCTCCGCTGCCGTCAGGTTCCGGCCCGATGTCTGGAAGAATTCGAGCACGGCCTTGTCCTCGAAGGAGGGCGAGTTCGCGAGGTCGATCACGACCTTGGCATCCTTCAGCGCTTCCGCCAGGCCCTCGCCCGTGATCGTGTTGACGCCGGTATTGGGGGCGGCGGCAACGACGTCATGCCCTTTCTGGCGCAGGCGCTCCGCAGTCTTGGAACCGATCAGGCCGGTTCCGCCGATAATCACGATTTTCATCTGATGTCTCCGTTCGCTGCTATCCCTGCGGCACGCCGTTCGTCAGGCTCGCGGACGAACGGCGCCGGTGGGGACGGCCTTGGGCCGAACCGCATATGCCCTGGAGGCGCCTCGGTTCGGCTCGATCGAGAAAGGTTCAGTAGTCCCAGAAGGCCGGGACCCAGCGGAAGGCGTTGCCGTCGACGGCTACCCGGCCGACGGACGGGAACGGCAGATGGGTCGCCACCAGTTGCTCGCCGGTCGCCGCGAGTTCCGTCAGAAGACGAACGCGGACGCGGGCGGCCTCCTCGGGGTCGTGCTCGAAACCATTGTGCCAGTCGGGGTGGTCGAAACCGACAGTGAAGACGGCGTCGCCGGCGAAGGTCAGCCGATCACCGCCGGATGCCAGGCGGACCACGCTGTGGCCGGGGGTGTGGCCGCCGGTGCGGCGGACGATCACCCCCGGCGCGATCTCATGCTCCTCGTCGAACGGCTGCAGATGGCTGCGATACTCCTGGGCGAAGCGTTTCGCAGTGGCCCGCAGTGCATCCGGGAAGCCGTCGGGCATGTTGACCTGGCTGAAATCCGGCGCTTCCCAGAACTTGACCTCGGCGGCCGCGACATGGATCCGCAGGTCCGGGCGCAGCTGCTCCTTCACGCCTTCGACCAGGAGCCCGCCGACATGGTCCATGTGCATGTGCGTCAGCACGACGTCGGTGACCGATGCGAGGTCGATGCCGGCCGCCGCAAGTCGCTTGATCAGCTGGCCTGCCTTGGGCAGGTTCAGGTTCGGGTCCAGCCCCAGCCCGGCATCGACCAGAATGGTCTGGTCGCCGCTGCGGACCACGACCACGTTCAGCGACCAGTCGAACGCATCCTGCGGCAGGAACATCTCGTTCAGCCACGTCGCCCGCTCGGTCGCGGCGACGTTGTGACCCAACATCTTCGTCGGAAGCGGCAATACGCCATCGCTGATGATCAGCACCTCGATGTCGCCGATCTGCACCGCATAGCGCGATGGAACGAGCTCCTCGGGTCCTGTCCTGCTTGGGCGTGAGGCGATGTCCAGGCTCATGACTGTCTCCTAATGACGCCGCTCTGCTCACGGCACCGGGGACGCTATTGGGAGCCCGTTTTTCGGTCGATTGGGTCAAGGAATAGGGCGAGCCATACCAAATCATAGGTTCGCACGGTCAAGCCGGTCTCCTGTCCTACGGCCCGTCGCTCAAGCACATCGAATTCGGCCGCCACGGGAAGCAAGAGTGCGGGCGACGCGAGAACGCGCCCATCCAATACTGGGTGCAGAAGGGCCCATTCCTATCCATTGGTGTGCATCGACTAGACCGTTGCCTGATTCCGCCGGGCACGAATTCCGAGGCTATTTGCCGACGCCGTTGCCGCCGAGAAGGTGGCCGATACGGCTCAGTAGCAGGATTGCCAGGAGGCTCTTGTGGGACAGCCACAAACGATGAAGACCTTTAAGACCGACGACAGCCCGGGGCCGGACGACCTCGTTCCATCGCGCTATGCCGTGCGGGTCGGCGAGATCGATGTACTCGTGATCAGCGACGGTGTCCTGGAGCCGCCGGCCGAGTCGATGGCGACCAATGCCGACCCGGCGACCCGGAACGCGTGGCTCGACCGTTCATTCCTGGCGCATGACACATTCGATTAGGCGCTGAATGCGGTCGTGGTGCGCAGCGGGGCTCAGACCATTCTCATCGACAGCGGGATTGGCGGCGAAGTTCCGGATTTCACGCGGGCCGGGCTGTTCGGCCACCGGCTGGCCGCTGCGGGCGTCGACCTGGCTGCCGTGACCGACGTGGTGCTGACGCATATGCACTTCGACCATGTCGGCGGGCTGCTGGTCGAAGGGGTGAAGGAGCAACTGCGTCCGGACTTGCGGATCCATGTGTCCGCGGCGGAGGCCAAGTTCTGGGAAGCGCCGGATTTCTCCCTCACCGGCATGCCGCCGGCGCTTGCAGAGATCGCCAGGAATGCGTCGAGGCGCTTCCTGGATACGTACCATGCCGAGTTACGCACATTCGAGCAGGAGCAGCAGGTTGCGCCGGGCGTGGTCGTCACGCGCACCGGAGGCCATACCCCTGGGCACAGCGTGGTCCGCATCGCATCGGGCAGCGACAGGCTGATGTTCGGTGGCGACGCCATCTTCCCGGTCTCGTTCGACCATCCCGAATGGCATAACGGTTTCGAACACGATCCCGAGGAGGCGACCCGCGTTCGGTTGCGCCTGATGCAGGAACTGGCAACGACCGGCTCCTGGCTCGTGTCCACGCATATGCCCTTCCCGTCCGTCGGGCGCGTCGCGGCAGAGGGCAAGCTCTTTCGCTGGGTGCCCGCCTGGTGGGACTACTAAGCGCCAGAGCGTAGAAGATCTCGGCTAGGCCTCGCGAAAGTACCGAGATCGCGCCCGCTGCTCATCCTGAGTGGAGCCAGTCAATCGTAGCTCACATCGCTGGGGTTCGACGGCTCCACCGCCCTCTATCGCAGACTTGACGGCTGCGGACCGACGTCAGTCGTCCTGGCCGGCGCACGGGATGTCCGCTTCCAAGCAAGGATCTAATGTAGGCTCCTGGCGCATTGCCGACCTATTTACTCACCATGGGAGCAAAGTAACCGTCGATGGTTTCAGACCCCCGCAATCAAATCAACAAGTTGCCGATCTTCGGCGCTCAAAGCCGCCCCTCCAAGGGCGGCTTTTTTGCGTGCCAGGAGCAAACAGCTCGATTCCGCGCTAGATTGCCGAAACGCCGCCGCTATCGCGCGGCGTGACCACGATCGTCTCAGCGCGCCGCTCCGGACACGCTATGGCAGCGATCCGGGTGGTCTGATCCGATCGGAATATGCTGCTGGCTCATGCCCGTCCCCATCTGCCTTGCTATCGCGAGCTTGGTGGGCACGATTTCTGAGATGGCGTTAAACAAAGCGATCAGAGCCGCCTGTCGTGCTAGCAGCTTCTGACTGCACTTCGGGATCGCGCCGCTAGCTGACGTTGGCACAATGCTCGAAGCCGGACTTGCAGCCTCGAGTGGCCTGAGGCCGGCCAGCCGAGCGGGGCCATGTGACAACCTGCCGGAGTGGCTTACTGTTCTGGCCGCGACGGACAGCAATACACAGAGCGACTTGCCGATGAAGATTCGAGAAGGGGTTCCGTCAGGTGCCGGGTGGCGCCACGCCAATATCGGCCGCCTCCTCAACAACGCCGTGCGCCGTTTCGAAGCCCGCGTCCTCACGCTGATGAGCGAAAAGGGTCACGTCCAAACGCGGATCTCGCACGTCAATCTGACACGCAATCTCGACATCGACGGCACACGGCTCACCGAGCTCGCGCGGCGTGCCTGCATGAGCAAGCAGGCCATGGGCGAGCTGGTCGACCAATGCATGGAGCTCGGGCTCGTGGGGCGTGCAAGCGACCCGGGAGACCGGCGCGCCCGCCTCGTCGTCTTCACGCCTGCGGGGCTGGAATGGCTCGGGGCGTTTCGCGCTGCTGTCGGCCTGGCCGAAGCCGAAATGCGGGCTGAGCTGGGCAACGAAACGACTGACGCCATTGCCCGGGGACTGGCGCGCTATGGCGCACAGCACGATCCGCTCGAAGCTTGAAATTAGTCAGGTTGCTTGACTAAATTAATCAGGCGCCATTACCATCTCATGCGTCAAGGCCGGCGCGGGCAGCGCTCAGTGCGCCCCAATGCACCCTGCGAAGCACACATGAGAGGAGACCCCAGATGAGGATCGCCATCGCCGGCGCCGGCATCGGTGGGCTCACCGCAGCGCTATGTCTGCACGAAGCCGGGCACGACGTTCGCGTTTTCGAGGCGGTGGAGATGCTGCGGCCGCTGGGGGTGGGAATCAATATTCTGCCCCATGCTTCCGGGGTGCTGCATGGTCTCGGACTCGGCGATGCGCTCGACCAGATGGCGATCCGGACGCGCGCGATCGAGTATCGCACGCGCTTCGGCCACCTGATCCAGTCCGATCCGCGCTCGGTCGAGGCCGGCTTCGCCTATCCGCAATACTCGGTGCATCGTGGAGAATTGCAGGTCCTGCTCGTCGACATGGTCCGCGCCCGCCTCGGCCGGGACACGCTCGCCACCGGCAAGGCGCTCGCCAGCTTCGGGCAGGATGCCTCCGGCGTTCATATCGACTTCGTCGACGGCACGAGCCATGACAGCGACCTGCTCGTGGGCGCCGACGGCTTCCATTCGCAAGTGCGGCGGCAGCTCCATCCCAGCGAGGGGCCAGCGCATTACGAGGGCACGATGATGTGGCGCGGCGCCAGTCTGCAGGCGCCTTTCGCCGATGGCCGCACCATGTTCATCGCCGGCGACCATGATGTGAAGTTCGTCTGCTATCCGATCAGCGCCCGCGCGGCGCAACAGGGCAAGGCGCTGGTCAACTGGGTGGCGGAAGTGCGCCGCGATCTTCCGCGCGCAGCGGAGGAAGCCGACTGGACGCGCGAGGGCGGGCGGGACTTCATCGCGCATTTCCTGGGCTTCCGCATGCCGGATATCGACATAGCGGCGCTGCTGCAGGGCACGCAGGCGGTCACCCGGTATCCGATGATCGACCGCGACCCGCTGCCCTGGTGGACGCGGGGGCGGGTCACCCTCCTCGGCGATGCCGCCCATCCGATGTATCCGATCGGCGCGAATGGCGCCTCGCAGGCGATCCTCGATGCGAGAGCGCTCGCCGACGCTCTCGCCGCGCGGCCGGGACCGGAGGGGCTGCTCGCCTATGAAGCCGCCCGCCTGCCGGTCACGACGGAGGTCGTGCTCAACAATCGCAAATCAGGCCCGGAGCGGGTGCTCGACATCGCCGCCGCCCGCGTACGGGGTCCGGAGGATCGGATCGAGGATCTGCTGTCCGCCACCGAGCTGGAGGAAGTCGCAGCCAGTTACCGGCAGATCGCGGGCTTCGTCAGGAGCTCGAGCCGGTCGGAAGCCTAGGCGGACCAGATCTCGCTCTTCGACGCCCTGCGCACGTAGTTTACCAGGAAATCGTTGAAGACGCGGATCTTCGCCGGCAGGCGTTCGCGATTCTGGTAGGCGATATTCATCGTCAGCATCGGCAGTTGCCAGTCGAGCAGGACGGGCACCAGGCGCCCGGCCTCGATGTCGGCTTGAACGATGTAGAGCGGCTGGATGAGGATGCCGAGCCCGGCGATCGCGGCCTGGCGGATCACCTGCCCGTCATTGCAGTCGAGCGCCCCGCCGATCCGCACGATCCGCTCGGTATCCCCCCTGGTCAGGCGTAGCGAGAACGGGTCGGCGGCAAGGTTGTAGACCAGCATGTCGTGCTGGGTGAGATCGGCGGGGGTCGCCGGTCGCCCGCGTTCCTCCAGATAGGTCGGAGAGGCGGCAAGGACGCGGCGCATGCGCCCGAGCCGCCGCACCACGATATTGCTGTCGGGCTCGTGCAGGCGGGTGCGGATGGCGACGTCGATGCCCGCTTCGATGAAGTCGAGATAGCGGTTGGCCACGGCGATGTGGACGCTGAGCTTGGGATAGAGCTTGCGGAATGCCGGCAGCATCGGCGCCAGATAGATCGTCGCGAAGGAGAGCGAACTCGTGACGCGCAGCACGCCTTGCGGCGCCAGTGTGTGCTCGTTCACGGCTTCCTCGGCCTCGGCGAGTTCACTCAGCAGGAGGCCGCTGCGCTGGAAGAACTCCTGGCCCACCTCGGTCAGCCAGAGCCGCCGGGTATTGCGCTCGACAAGACGGGCGGAAAGTCGTTCCTCAAGAGCTGCCAGATGGCGGCTTGCGGCAGCGTTCGACATGCCGAGCGCTTCGGCAGCGCGCGACAGGCTGCGCAGCTCGGCCGTCTTCACGAAAACCTCGATCTGGGTGAAGCGGTCCATTTTTCCGATTTGCGTAAAAGAGACTTCCTGAAGCTCGGCTTTATTTCCGGCTTTCGCAAGTCTTAACTCGCCCCACAACGAAGGCCCAAGACGATGGCCGAAGGTCGAGGAAACGCCATGCCCGGTCCGGTCCGCCACATCGTGATGTGGCGCTTGCGCGGCGACACGCCGAAAGAGCGCGCCGATGCCCGCGCCAAGGTCAAGGCTGCCTTCGAGGGCCTCCGGGGCCGCATCGACGGTCTCACCCATATCGAGATCGGCGCCGACGTCAGTGGCGTCGACTATGCCTGCGATGTCGTGCTGGTCAGCGAGTTCGCCGACCGGGCCGCACTCGAAGCCTATGGCAGCCATCCCGAGCATCTCAGGGTCCGGCAGGAGCTCGCCGATCTCAGGATCGCGCGCTTCCAGGTCGACTACCTCGCCGATAACGACGCTTCCGCCGTCGCCGGCGAGTAAGCCGGCGCCGTCCGATCAACGCCTCATCCGCAAAGGAGCCTTCGATGATCGAGACCTTCGCCTATGAGGCCCTGCCGTCGCGGGTCCGCTTTGGCCGCGGCACGATCAAGGAGGTCGCCGTCGAGGTCGAGCGTCTCGGCGCCAAACGGGCGCTGGTCCTGACCACGCCGCAGCAGGTGGCTGCGGGCGAGCGTCTCGGCGCCCTGCTCGGCTCCGCTCTGGCCGGATACTTCAACGACGCGACGATGCACACGCCGGTCGAAGTGACGCAGCGGGCGCTCGAGACCCTGCGCGAGACGGGCGCCGATTGCGTGGTTGCGCTGGGTGGCGGCTCAACCACCGGGCTCGGCAAGGCCCTGGCGCTGCGCACGAATGTGCCGCAGCTCGTCATCCCGACCACCTATGCCGGCTCCGAGATGACGCCGATCCTCGGCCAGACCGAAGCTGGCCGGAAAACGACGATCCGCTCGCTCGACGTGCTCCCCGAAACGGTGCTCTACGATGTCGAGCTGACGTTGAGCCTGCCGCCGATGCTGTCGGCGACATCAGGCATCAATGCCATGGCCCATGCGGTCGAGGCGCTCTACGCCAGAGATCGCAATCCGATCATCTCGCTGATGGCCGAGGACGGCATCCGGACCTTGTCCTCGGCGCTGCCGATCCTGGTCCACGAGCCGGCCAATATCGAGGCGCGCTCGAATGCGCTCTACGGCGCCTGGCTCTGCGGCTGCTGCCTCGGCGCGGTCGGGATGGCGCTGCACCACAAGCTTTGCCATACGCTCGGTGGCTCCTTCGACCTGCCCCATGCGGAGACGCACACCGTCGTGCTGCCGCACGCTGTCGCCTACAACGCTGTGGCTGCGCCCGAGGCGATGGCCGCGATCAGCCGGGCGCTCGGTGCGCCCGACGCGGCGCAGGGCCTCTACGATCTGGTGCGGGCGCTCGGCGTGCCGCTGTCGCTCGCCAGGCTCGGCATGCCCGAGAGCGGCATCGAGACGGCCGCCGACATCGCCGTCGAGAACCCCTACTGGAATCCGCGTCCGGTGACGCGCGACGGCATCCGCGACCTGATCGCCAAGGCCCATGCCGGCGAGCGGCCCCGTGCGGCCGCCACCGAAGACGAGGCGGCCTGAGCATGGCCCGCCGCATCCTCATCTCGGGTGCCACCATCCTCTCGATGGACGCCGCCACCGGTGACCTGGCCAGGGGTGACATCCTCGTCGTGGACGGCAAGATCGCTGCCATCGCGCCGCGCATTGAGGCCGAGGATGCCGAGCGCGTCGACGCGACAGGGCGCATCGCCGTGCCGGGCTTCGTCAACGCCCATATGCACAGCTGGCAGACGGGTTTGCGCGGGCTCGCGGCCGACTGGACGCTGCTCGAATATTTCCGCTGGGTCCATGCCGGGCTCGCGACTCTGTTCAAGCCTGACGACATCGGCATCGCGACCCTGATGGGCGCGCTCGGCCAGATCGATGCCGGCACCACGACGCTGGTCGACTGGTGCCACAACAATCCGACACCGGAACATACCGACGCCGCCGTCGAGGCGTTGGCCGAAAGCGGTATCCGCGCCGCCTTCTTCCACGGCTCGCCCAAGCCCGACCCCAGGCCCGGCGAACCGCATTTCTCGGAAGTGCCGCATCCGCGCGCCGAGGTGGAGCGCCTGCGGCGCGGCCGCTTCGCCGGTGATGACGGGCTGCTGACGCTCGGCCTCGCAATTCTCGGTCCGCACTATGCGACGATGGAGGTCGCGCGCGCCGATTTCCGCCTGGCGCGCGAATTCGATCTGGTCGCCTCGATGCACCAGGGCGGCGGCGCGGCGAAGACGCCGGGCGGATGGGAAAACTTGATCGCCGGGGGCCTGGTCGGGCCTAGCATCAACATCGTCCACGGTAACGACCTGCCCGATGAGCTGTTTGGGCAGCTGGTCGATCTCGGCGTCTCCTTCTCGGTGACGCCAGAGAACGAGATGACTCAAGGCCACGGCTTCCCGATCACCGGGCGGTTGCTGGCGCGTGGGGTTGCGCCCTCCCTCGGCGTCGACCTCGAATCCGTGCTCGCCGGCGACATGATGGGCGTGGCGCGCGTCGCCCTCGGCATGCAGCGCGCGCTCGACAATGCCGAGAGCCGAAGGCAGACCGGCGCCATTCCACCGACCTCGACGATTCCGGTCCGCCAGGCGCTGTCCTGGATCACCATCGAGGGCGCGCGCATGCTCCGTCTCGATCACCGCATCGGCTCGCTCGCGCCCGGCAAGCAGGCCGACATCACCCTCATCGATGCACGCGCGCTGCATCTGCAACCGGTGCACGATCCGGCGGCCATGGTCATCATGCAGGCCGGGCGCGGCGACATCGAAGCCGTGATGATTGCCGGCCGCTTCATGAAGCAAGACGGCCGGCTGCTGGCCGATGGACTGGATGGGAAGCTCGCCTGCCTCGCGGCCTCCGGCTCGCGGATCGTCGAAGAGCTTCGCCGTCGGCAGCAGGCGGCTTGAGGACAACGAGATGACGCACACGAAAACCATCGGCTGGATCGGGCTCGGCAAGATGGGGCTGCCCATCGCGAGCCGCCTTGCAGCGGCCGGACACGACATCGCCGGCTTCGACCGCGACCAGCAGCGCATCGCCGAGGCTGTGGAAGGCGGAGTGAAGCCGGCCGCCACGCTTGCCGACGCGGCGGGACGCGACATCGTCTTCACCTCGCTGCCGGACGACAAGGTGCTCGCCGCCGTCGCATTGTCCGGCGGACTTTTCGATGCGATGCGCGAGGGCGCGGTCCTGATCGAGACCTCGACAGTCAGCCCGACGATCTCGGCGGAGGTCGCGCAGGCGGCGGCGCGCCGCGGCGTTGCCTATCTGCGCGCGCCGGTCTCCGGCAACGCTGCCATCGCCCATACCGGCAATCTGACCTGCTTCGTCTCGGGACCGCGCGCCGCCTTCGACGCGGTCCTGCCGATCGCGCAGGACTTCACCCGCGCCCAGAAATATCTTGGCGAGGCCGAGGAAGCCCGCTTCGCCAAGCTCGCCGTCAACCTGATGATCGCGGTCTCGGCGGCGATGATGGGCGAGAGCATCGTCCTCGCCCGCAAGGGCAATCTCGCCTGGCAGGACATTCTCGATGTGCTGACCAACAGCGCGGTCGGCTCGCCCATGGTCCATTACAAGGCCAAGAGCCTGGAAACGCGCGACTTCTCGCCGACTTTCTCCTGCCGGCAGATGGCCAAGGATCTCGACCTGATCATCGGCGCCGGTCAGGCCGCCGAGATGGCGCTGCCGCTCGCGGCACTGACCCGCGAGACCTACGGCGCCCTGATCGGGCGCGGCGAGGGCGAGGCCGATTTCATCTCGACCGTGCGCCTCGCCGAATGGCTCGCCGGCCTGGGCGAACCCGAACTCAGCAAGAACGATGGGAGGCTCGGATGAGGAACTTCGACCAGAACAGCATCACCGAGGCGGTGCTGGAGCGCGTCGCCGCCGCTCCGGACGCGCGCACGCGGCAGATCAGCGAGGCCCTGGTCCGCCATCTCCACGATTTCGTCCGTGAGGTCCGCCCGACGCAGGACGAATGGGCCAAGGGCATCGCCTTCCTGACCGATACCGGCCAGATGTGCACCGGGGCGCGGCAGGAGTTCATCCTGCTTTCCGACACGCTCGGCGTCTCCATGCTGGTCGACGCGATCAACCACGACCATCAGGGCGCGGTCACCGAGAGCACCGTGCTCGGCCCGTTCTATGTCGAGGGCCCGCCCGAGGCGGCGCTGGGCAGCGACATCTCGGGCGATCTGCCGGGCGAGCCGATGTATGTCTCGGGCTCTGTCGCCGCGGCCGATGGCAGCCCGCTCGCCGGGGCGATCGTCGATGTCTGGCACTCCGACGAGGACGGTTATTACGACGTCCAGCATTCGGAGGACGCGGCCGACCTCGTCGCCCGGGCGCGCTTTCGCACCGACGCGCAGGGCCGCTTCCATTTCTGGTCGATCAAACCGGCGGCCTATCCGATCCCGCATGACGGACCGGTCGGCAAGATGCTGGAGGCGCAGGGGCGTCATCCCTGGCGGCCGGCCCATGTCCACTTCATGATCGCGGCGCCGGATCACGAAAAGCTCGTCACCCATGTCTTCGTCTCCGGCGACCGATATCTCGATTCCGACGCCGTCTTCGGCGTGAAGGACTCGCTGATCAGCGATTTCAGCGAGCAACCGGCCGGTACGGCTCCGGACGGGCGGACGCTCGACCGGCCGTGGTGCCGGCTCACCTACGACTTCCAGCTCAACCCGGCTTCGGAGGCCGCGCACCGCGCCGCCTGAGGCGCCGACCATCGACCGCAATCGAGAGAGCCCGGCCAGCGGGCCATCGCGGAGGGAGAAGACATGTTGACCAGACCATTCCCGGATGGCGGCGCCACGGAAACGGCGTTGACGCAGCTCGCGCAGATGCTCGGCTCACGCATCAGCCGCGCCGCCGGCGTCCTCGCCGACCATGGCCGCAGCGAGGCCTATCATGCGCCGGCGCCGCCCGATCTCGTGGTGTTCCCCGAAACGACCGAGGAGGTGCGTGGCATCGTCGCGATCTGCCGCGATCTCCGGCTGCCGGTCATTCCGTTTGGCGCCGGCACCTCGCTCGAGGGCAATGCCTCGGCGCCACTCGGTGGCGTCTGCCTCGACATGTCGCGCATGGACAAGGTGCTGGCCGCAAGTCCGGAGGACATGGATGTGCGCGTCCAGCCCGGCATCACCCGCAAGCAGCTCAACGCGCAACTGCGCGACACCGGCCTGTTTTTCCCGATCGATCCCGGCGCCGACGCCTCGATCGGCGGCATGGCCTCGACGCGCGCGTCGGGCACCATGGCCGTGCGCTACGGCACGATGAAGGACAATGTGCTGGCTTTGGAGGCAGTGCTCGCCGATGGCCGGGTGATCCGCACGGCCCGGCGCGCCCGCAAATCCGCCGCCGGCTACGACATGACCCGCCTGCTCGTCGGCGCGGAGGGGACGCTCGGCGTCATCACCGAGGTGACGCTGAAGCTCCATCCGCAGCCCGAGGCGATTTCCTCGGCCGTCTGCGCCTTCCCCGACCTCAAGGCGGCGGTCGACACCGCGATCGCGGTGATCCAGTCGGGCGTCCCGGTGGCGCGCATCGAACTGCTCGACGCTGTCATGATGCGCGGCATGAACCTGCACGCTAGGCTCGGCCTGCCGGAGGCGCCGCATCTCTTCTTCGAATTCCACGGCTCGAAGAGCTATGTCGCTGAGCAGGCGCAGACGGCACAGGCGCTGGCCGAAGAGTTCGGTGGGCAGGGTTTTGCCTGGGCGACCGCGCCGGAGGAACGCGGCCGCCTCTGGCAGGCTCGTGACAACACGCTCTATGCCGGGCTCGCTTTGCGGTCGGGCGCGCGCGCCCTGGTCACCGATGTCTGCGTGCCGATCTCGCGCCTGGCCGAATGCCTCGTCGCCACCGCTGCCGACATCGCGGAGAGCGGCCTCGTCGCCCCGGTGGTCGGGCATGTCGGCGACGGCAACTTCCATCTTCTGGTGCTGCACGATCCGGAGAGCGTCGAAGAACGCGCGCGGGTGAAGGCGTTCAACGAACGCCTGGTGCGTCGGGCGATCGCGCTCGACGGCACCTGCACCGGCGAGCACGGCATCGGCCTCGGCAAGGTCGATTTCCTCGAACTGGAGCTGGGCGAGACCGTCGACGCCATGCGCCTGGTCAAGCAGGCGCTCGATCCGTTGGGGATCATGAACCCGGGCAAGATCTTCCGTTCGATTGCGCGCAGGGGAGGCGAGTCATGAGCGCTTTAGCTGCGATCAAGCCGGACTGCGACGTGACGGCTCCACCGCCCTCGGCAGCCGACGACACGCCGCTGTTCGAGCTCAGGGGCATCTCCAAGACCTTTCCGGGGGTGAAGGCGCTCGACGACGTCTCCTTCGCGCTCTGGCCGGGCGAGGTGCATATGCTCCTCGGCGAGAACGGCGCCGGCAAATCCTCGCTGATGAAGGTGCTGTGCGGTGCCTATCAGGCCGATGCCGGCGAATATTTCCACGAGGGCGAGACCGTCGAGATCCGCACCCCGGCCGATGCCCGCAAGCTCGGCATCGCCGTGATCTTCCAGGAGTTTTCGCTCGTCCCCTATCTCGACGTGGCGCAGAACATCTTCCTCGGCCGCGAATTCCGCTCGCGCATTCCCGGAATCGTCGATCGCCGGCGGCTCTATCGCGAGGCGCAGGCGGTGCTCGACCTGATCGGCCTCGACATCGATCCCAGGACCAAGGTCCACACGCTCGGTGTCGCCCAGCAGCAGATGGTGGAGATCGGCAAGGCCCTCTCCCAGAATGCGCGCATCCTCGTCATGGACGAGCCGACCGCCGCGCTCTCCGACCGCGAGACCGAGCGCCTCTTCGAGGTGATGCGCCAGCTCCAGGCGAAGGGCGTCGCCATCGTCTACATCTCGCACCGCATGGCGGAGGTGTTCGCGCTCGGCGACAGGATCACCGTGCTGCGCGACGGCAAGCTCGTCGGCCGGGCGCGGCCGGGGCAGACCACGCCGGACGAGCTGGTGCGCATGATGGTCGGCCGCACCGTCGACATGAGCTATCCGCGCAATTTCGCGCAGAAGCCCGGCGAGATTGCCCTGGAGGTCAGGGGCCTCTCGGCGAAGAACGGCATCCGCGACATCGATCTCACCGTGCGCGCCGGCGAGATCGTCGGCCTCTGCGGCCTGGTCGGCTCCGGCCGCAGCGAGGTCGCGCGCGCCATCTTCGGCGCCGACGAGGTCACGGCCGGCGAGATCAGCATCTTCGGAAAGCCCAGGCGTGGCGGGCCGGACGCTGCGACCATGGCCGGCGTCGGCCTCATCCCGGAAAGCCGCAAGACCGAAGGCCTCGCGCTGATCCGCACCGTCGCCGACAATCTCGCCGTCGCCGGCCTGCCCAAGCTCTTCCCGAACAAGCTGTTCTCGCCCGCTCAGGCAAGGCGCTCGGCCGAGGAGCTGATCAAGCGGCTACGGATCGTGACGCCCTCGCCGAACCAGAGTGTCGCGCTGCTCTCCGGCGGCAACCAGCAGAAGGTGGTGATCGGAAAATGGCTCGCCGCCGGCACGCGGCTGTTCATCTTCGACGAGCCGACCCGCGGCATCGATGTCGGCGCCAAGTCCGAGATCTTCGCGCTGATCGACCAGCTCGTCGCCGATGGCGCTGCGGTGCTGATGATCTCCTCCGAGCAGGCCGAGATCGTCCATGTCTGCGACCGCGCCTATGTCATGCGCGGCAAGCGCATCGTCGGCGAACTCTCCCGCTCCGAACTCTCCGAAGAGAACATCGTCCGAATGGGAATGCACCATGACTGATCAGGCGGTCTCCTCTCCTTCATTGCGCCTCCCGGCCGTCCCCGGCGTGGCCGTCGCGCTGGCCGGGCTCTCGCTGCTCTTTGCGTTGGCGAGCCCCGGTTTCCTCACCGCCGGCAACCTCTCCAACGTGCTGGTGCAGTCGGTCATCCTGCTGCTGCTCGCCCTGCCGATGACGCTGATCATCATGACCGAGGGGCTCGACCTCTCGATGGGCGCGGTGCTGACGCTGGCCTCGCTGGTGCTGGCGCTGATCGTGGTAGCGACGCAGTCGCTGGCGCTCGGTCTCATCGGCGCGCTCGCGGTCGGCCTCGCCTTCGGCCTGGTCAATGGCTGGCTGATCGCCGGCTTGTCGATCCCGCCCTTCGTCGCGACGCTGGGCACGCTCGGGGCTGCTCAGGGGCTCGCGCTCGTCGTCAGCGACGGCCAGAGCGTCGTCGGCATCCCGCGTTTCGTCCGGCTGGTCTATTCCGGAGAGACCTTCGGCATTCCGACGCCGATCCTGATCGGCGCGGGCTTCTACGCGCTCTTCCACATCCTGCTCTACCACACCCGCTTCGGCACCTATGTCTGCGCGCTCGGGGGCAATCGCGATGCGCTGACGCTGGCCGGCGTCGCCTGGAAGCGCCTGCTCGTCGCGTCTACATGCTCGGCGGCGCCATGGCGGGGGTCGCGGCCCTGCTGATGACTGCCCGCATCAATGCCGGCCACCCGACCGCGGCGATCGGGCTGGAGTTCGACGCCATTGCCGCGGTGGCGCTGGGCGGAACCTCCTTCGACAAGGGCAATGGCTGGCTCTTCGGCACGCTGCTCGGCGTGCTCACCGTCGGCGTGCTGCGCAACGGCCTCAACCTGATGGCCGTTCCCTCCTCGGTCCAAGTCGCCTGTATCGGCGCCCTCGTCATCGCCGCCCTTCTCGTCGACAGCCTGCGGAGCACACGGTCATGAGCATCGCCAGCGACGCCGCTACCCGGCCGGTCGGCCTCCATCTCTCGCGCGAGACACAGCAGCTCGCCTACCGATTGCTCGCGGTGGCACTGCTCTGCCTCGCCCTGAGCGTCGCGACCGAGGCCTTTTTCACCGCCAACAACATCCTCAACGTGCTCCGGCAGGCGAGCCTGCTGTTCTTCCTGGCCTCGGGGCTGACGCTGGTGATCCTGACCGGCGGGCTCGATCTCTCGGTCGGCGCCAATATCGGCCTCTCCGCCTGTTTCGCGGCGACGGTGATCAAGGCGACCGGCTCGCCGGTGCTCGGCACGCTGACGGGGCTCGCCACCGGGCTCATCATCGGCATCTGCAACGGGCTGATGGTGGCCAAGCTGCGCATCCCGTCCTTCATCGCCACCTACGGCATGCTCTGGGTGCTGCACGGCATCACCTATTACTACATGGCCGGCGAGACCATCCATGGCTTCCCGCCAGGCTTCCGCCAGATCGGCTCCGGCTATTTCCTCGGCGTGCCAATCCCGGTCTATCTGATGCTGGCCTTCCTGCTGGCCGGCACGATCTTCGCCCAGCGCACGATCTGGGGACAGCAGATCTACGCCATCGGCGCCAATCCGGTCGCGGCCCGCCTCACCGGCATCCCGGTCGATCGCCGCCTGATCCTGGTCTACGCCTTCTCCGGCGCGATGGCGGGCGTCGCCTCGATCGTCTTCCTCGCCCGGCTGAACTCGGCCGAGGGCGATATCGGCGAGGCGATGACGCTGCCGGCGATCGCGGCGGCGCTGATCGGCGGCGCCTCGCTGTTCGGTGGCGTCGGCAGTGTCTTCGGCACCTTCATCGGCGCGCTGATCCTGACGCTGGTGCTGAACGGCATGAACCTGCTCGCGGTCAACGCCAACTGGCAGCCACTGGTCACCGGCCTGATCGTCATCCTCGCCGTCTGGTTCGACATGGTCGGCCGCCGGCGCACCTGAACCAAGCAACACAACCGCAGAACCAAAGGGAGGGAACCACCATGTCGACATCAAAGCTTCTCGTCGCCGCGCTGCCCGCGATCCTGATCTCCACCGCGGCGCTCGCCGCCGGCGAGACGATCGCGGTCTTCACCAAGAACCAGACCAACCCCTATTTCCAGACGGTGCGGGTCGGCGCCGAGGTCGCAGCGAAGTCGCTCGGCGCCAAGGCGGTGCACTACATCCCGACCAAGCCCGACTCGATCCCCGAGCAGCTCAGCCAGGTCGAGGACGTCATCGTCAAGAAGCCGAGCGCCATCGTCTTCGTCCCGGTCGACTACAAGGCGATGGTGCCGGGCGTCGAGCAGATCAACGACGCCAAGATCCCGATCGTCAACGTCACCGACCGCAGCGCCGGCGGCAAGTTCCTCGCCTTCGTCGGGGCCGACGACTACAGCCTCGGCCTGGAGACGGCGCGCTTCCTGCTCAAGGAGATCGGCGGCAAGGGCAATGTCGTCATCCTCGAGGGGGTCAAGGGCTCGCTCACCAACATCGACCGGGTGCGCGGCTTCAACGACGCGATCAAGGAGTTCAAGGAGGTCAAGCTGCTCGCCAGCCAGCCGGCCAACTACCAGCGCCTGCAGGGCTTGCAGGTGATGGAGAACCTGATGCAGTCGCATCCGCAGATCGACGGCGTGCTCGCCGCCAATGACGCGATGGCGATCGGCGTGATCGAGGCTCTCGACGGCGCCAACCGCAAGGCCAAGGTCGTCGGGATCAACGGTACCAAGGAGGCGGTCGACGCGATCAAGACTGGCAAGCTGCTCGCCTCGGGCGACTATAACGGCTTCCTGCAAGGCTGCATCGGCACGCTCGTTGCGATCCGGGCCCTGCGCAAGGAGCCGATCGTCACCGAGGTGGTGCTGAAGCCGACTGTCGTGAACGCCTCGAACTTCCAGCCCTATGACAGCCCGCTGGAATCGCGCAGCTGCCCGAGCTGGAGCGAGGCGGCGGCCCTGGCCAGCAAGTGAACCGATCCTAACCCATCGTGGCGGCCGGCAGCTTGCCGGTCGCCTCAGGAGCCCATTGCATGCTGTTCGTGATCCACGCCCTCGACAGGCCGGGCGGGCTCGGTGCCCGCCTCGCCAACTACGACGCGCACAAGGCCTTTCTCTCGGACACCTCCGCGCTCAACGTGACAATCGTGATGTCGGGGCCTCTGGTTGGCGACGACGGCTCGACGATGATCGGCAGCCTCTTCATGGTGGAGGCACCGGATCGGGCGACGGTGGAGCGCTTCAACGCTGCCGATCCGTTCCACGCCGCCGGCATCTGGGAACGCATCACGATCACCGGCTTCATCAGACGCCAGGGCTGAGCCCGGCAATCGACCAAGCGTTTCAGGAGACAAGAGCAATGACCAAAGATAGCCGTCCGATCCGGGTCGTCGGGATTTCGGGCAGCCTGCGGGCCGGCTCATACAATACCGCAGCGCTCAAGGCTGCGATCGCGCTGGCGCCGGAGGGGATGACGATCGAGATAGCCGAGATCGGCGACCTGCCGCTCTACAACGACGACGTGCGCGTCGCCGGCTATCCGCCTCAGGTCCAGCGCTTCCGCGACCAGCTCGCAGGGGCCGACGCGATCCTGTTCGTGACGCCGGAATACAACTACTCGATTCCCGGCGTGCTCAAGAACGCGATCGACTGGGCCTCCCGCCCGCCGAGCCAGCCCTTCGACAACAAGCCCGTCGCCATCATGGGCGCGAGCGGGGGTGTCCTCGGCACGGCGCGGGCGCAGTATCAGCTGCGGCAGATGCTGATCTTCCTCAACGCCTTCCCGCTCAACAAGCCGGAGGTGATGATCGGCGCCGCTCAGACCAAATTCGACGAGGCCGGCAGGCTCACCGACGAGCCGACAAAGGAATTCATCCGGTCATTGCTCGATGCGTTGGCAAGCTGGACAAACAGGCTGAGATAGCCAGTGCCTTGGCTCAATGGGGTCGAGCCAAGCTCGGACCCGCTTCTCATGAAGCAAGCGTGTCCGAGTAGCATAGCCATGCTCTGGTTGCCGGACGATCTGTCCGCACTCCAAACCTGACAGGGAAAGCTGGCTCTAGCGCGTCGTGGAACTCGACCGAGACACCTCCGCCGTCGCGAGGCGCGACAACGATGGTCTCATCGCGCCGCGCCGGAGCGCCAGGCGAGCTCTCCAACGCGGATGTCCACAGTGAACGCGATCTCGGCCCCGATCCGCAAATCGACGAATTCCTCGTGCTGCGGTCGAATGGCCGACGGTGAGGGGCGGGAAATTCACCCTCGGCCGCCCGTCCTAATCGATATGCCGAAGTGCCCTGCTCTTATGGGCGGCGACATGATCGGTCTTGTCGCTCTTGATCAGGTATTGCGGCGTTGTCGGCGAAGCGCGGTGGATGTGGCCCTTGTAGTCGAAATCGGCCGTGCGCACGGCAATGATCACGCCGGAGACATGGCCTGCCTCCGAGTTCCAGCCGACATGGTCGCCGACCTTGAAGCTTTCAGCCATCGTAAGCCTTCCCTTCTCCTCCCCCCGCTCTTCTGAAATGCTCCTGCAGGGCGTCTCCGCTACTTGCCCTGCAGGGTCAGCGCGACAGCCGCCTCCGAGGTCAGCATGCGGAAGGTGAAGCTTTCCTGCAGGTAGAGCTCGACCGTCGTGGCGTCATGGCCGAGATAGCCGATCGAGATGTCCTGGCCGATGTCGAGCTCGAAGTCGCCGCCGCGGGTGGTGAGGACGAAACCGCCCTGGATCGCCGGAGCCCAGATCACGCCGCCATCGACGATGCGCTCGATATGGTGGAAGATCGGGTAGCCGTCATCGCTGCCGCCGCTCGCGGCGCGATAGGCTTCTCCGCCCAGCACCAGCGCGTAAGGGCCGTTGCAGCCGGCGAGCTTGAGCGCGCTCAGCGCCTTGGCGACCGCCTCCGGATAGGCATCGAGCTTGGCCGGCAGCGGCACCGCGGCATTGCTGCTGCCGGCGCGGATCCCGCCGATCCCGGCCGCTTCATAGCCTTCGAAGACGGCGCGGTCCTCGGCGAAGGCGATGGTCTTTGCGGCATCCTTCAGCGGCTGCCAGTCGGAATCGTTCGAGCCGCGCTCGACATCGTCGATCGCCTGCCGCGTCAGCCTGAAGGGAACGCGCAGTTCGACCAGTGGCTGCGCTTCGCGCAGCAGGGACCGGACGCCGTCGGCCGGCGCCGCGATCGGCCGGGTGTGCCCAGTGCCGGCTGCGGCGTAGCCGGCCCCTTTCGGACCGTCGACATCGACGACCCGGCGCGCCGAAAGATAGCGCTTCAGCGTGCGCGACGCCTCGTCCTCGATCTGCGCCCAGGCCGCGTCGGAGATGGGAGCGAGCTCCCGGTGCAGATTATTCATGGCCTGCCTCTTCCTTCAGGGAGCCGATGCCGAGCGAGCCGTCGCCGGAGGATCGGGGTGGAGATGATGCCGGCGCTGGCTCAGGAGCGGCGGGGGCCTCCGGGGCGGCCCTTTCGGCCGTGACGGCGTCCAGGAACGTCGCCGTCGGCACGAAGAACAGCGAGCCGGTAACGGCGCGGCTGAAGTCGAGCAGTCGATCGTAGGTGCCTGGCGGCGAGCCGATGAACATGTTCTCCAGCATCCGCTCGATCCGGCGGGGCGTGCGGGAGTAGCCAATGAAATAGGTGCCGAACTCACCGGTTCCGACTTGGCCGAAAGGCATGTTGTCCCTGAGGATGTCGACCGGCTCGCCATCCTCGGTGATGCTGGTCAGGACATTGTGCGCATAGGGCTTCTTGATCGCGTCGGGCTGCTCGATGTCCGAGAGCTTGTGGCGGCCGATGATGTTCTCCTGCTCCTCGACCGGTACCCGCTCCCAGGCCGTCAGGTCATGCAGGTATTTCTGCACGATGACATAGCTGCTCCCGGTGAAGGCGGCATCCTCGTCCCCGATGATGGCGGCTGTTGCCGCATCCGGGCCTGCCGGGTTCTCGGTGCCGTCGACGAAGCCGATCAGGTCGCGGTCGTCGAAATAATTGAAGCCATGGACCTCGTCGACGGCGGTGACGGCACCACCCAGCCGGACCATGATCTGCCTTGCCAGCTCGAAGCACAGATCCATCCGCTTGCTCGCACGGATATGGAACAGGATGTCGCCTGGCGTCGAGACGGCGTGATGCACGCCGCGGATCTCGCGGAATGGATGCAGCTCCTTCGGCCGCGGCCCATCGAAGAGGCGGTCCCAGGCCTGTGAGCCGATGGCCATGACGCAGGACAGGTTGCCCTGGAGGTCGCGGAAGCCGACGGCCCGCAGCAGCCCAGACAGATCGGCGCACAGGCCCCGCACCACCGTCTCGGCCGCATTGCCGGGGTTGATCGTCACGACGAGGAAGATCGCCGAACGGGTCAGCGTCGCCGCAACCGGCTGCGGGACGACGGATGGCACCCCTGAATCCATGGACAACCCTGCTGCTACTCGTCGCTCAAAGCCATGTCGGTCATCCGGATGGTCGCGCTGATCATCACGCGGCGCGCCAGCCTGCGCTCCGGCGCAGAGGAACTCAATCCATGTCGCGGAAGGCGTGACCGGCACTGGCGACGCCCTCGATCACACTCGGCGGGAGCAAGTCCGCTGCCGCCGTTCCATCGAAGAGCCATTCCTTCGGATCTGCGAAATCCGGAAGCCTGGCGCCGCTGGCGACGTAGAGGCCGATCGCCGGCTT
Source organism: Allobosea sp. NPDC003192 (assembly GCF_050275675.1). Taxonomy (NCBI): domain Bacteria; kingdom Pseudomonadati; phylum Pseudomonadota; class Alphaproteobacteria; order Hyphomicrobiales; family Alloboseaceae; genus Allobosea; species Allobosea sp. NPDC003192. The sequence continues at coordinate 1,331 of NZ_JBNNPK010000036.1, read as the reverse complement.
CTTCGCGTTGATATAGAGGTCGTAGAGCTGCATCGCGCTGATCTCCTGAAGTCGAGCGGAACGGCCGCAGCCGGCAGGAGCTGCGGCCGGACGCATCACAGATCGACCGGCTTGCCCGAAGGCTCTTCCTCCAGCGTCACGGCGATGTCGGCATTGGCCGAGAGCCGCACCTTGTCGCCTTCGACACCGGCGACGAAGCCGAGCTCGATATAGTGGTGATGGCCCTCATGCCGGCCGTAGGAATCGCTCTTCTTGAGCTTGATGCGTTCGCCCTCGACGCGATCGACCGTGCCGACATGGACTCCGTCGGCGCCGATGACTTCCATGCCTTCGCTGACCTTGGCGTTCATGCTGATGTCCTCCTGGGTTGAGATCTGTCGGGTGCGAAAATCACGGCTGCAAGACGGCTCCACCGCGACGGCAGGAGCCCAACCGCCGGCGCTCACGTCAGTTCCAGCTCGTCTTCGTCCACCATCTCCGGCTTCTTGCCGTTGAAGGTGAGGCCATCCTTGCCGGCCGAGATCTTGACGGCCGCGCCGTCGCGGACCTCTCCCGAAAGGATCATCTGCGCCAGCGGGTCCTGCACATAGCGCTGGATCACACGCTTCAGCGGGCGCGCGCCATAGGCCGGGTCCCAGCCCTTGGTGGCGAGCCAGTCGCGCCCCTTCGCGTCGAGCGAGAGCACGATCTTGCGCTCGTCCAGGAGCTTGCGCAGGCGCCCGAACTGGATCTCGACGATCGCGCCCATATCGCTCTTCTGAAGTCGCTGGAACAGGATGATCGCGTCGATCCGGTTGAGGAATTCCGGCCGGAAATGCGCGCGCACCATGGTCATGACCTGCTCGCGCACCGCACTGGTTTTCTCGCCCTCCGGCTGGTTGACGAGATATTCGGCGCCGATGTTCGAAGTCAGGATGATCAGCACGTTACGGAAATCGACGGTACGCCCCTGGCCGTCGGTGAGACGGCCGTCGTCGAGAACCTGGAGCAGGACATTGAACACGTCCGGATGCGCCTTCTCGACCTCGTCGAACAATACGACCTGATAGGGCCGGCGCCGCACGGCCTCGGTCAGCACGCCTCCCTCGTCATAGCCGACATAACCTGGAGGGGCGCCGATCAGCCGGGCGACCGAGTGCTTCTCCATGAATTCCGACATGTCGATGCGGACCATCGCCGTCTCGTCGTCGAACATGAATTCGGCCAGTGCCTTGGCGAGCTCGGTCTTGCCGACGCCGGTGGGGCCGAGGAACATGAACGAGCCGATCGGCCGGTTCGGATCCTGCAGGCCGGCGCGGGCACGGCGCACCGCCGTCGACACGGCCCGGACC
>NZ_JBNNPK010000035.1:0-29645 GCF_050275675.1 Allobosea sp. NPDC003192 | reverse complement strand
ACGACGCCCGCCCAGGTCTTCGCCGCCAGGATCGACCGCGAGGCGCTGGTGGCGGAAGCCGGCCTCGACTGGCGCCTCTCGCAGGCCACCGCGCTGGGCCTGACCTACTCCGCCGCCATCGGCGAACGCTCCCGCGACCACGCCCTCAAGGGAAGGGTCGAGATGCGGTTCTGAGGGAGTAGGACGGCGCTCATCCCCCCAGCCGATATTTCACGAATCCCTCGCCGGCATCGCCCACAGCTTGCGCCTTCAGCGTGTCCGGCTTCTTGCTTACCGCGGCCGGGGAGGTCGGGAAGGTGACGTTGACGTTCGCCGGCAGCGGCTTCAGCGACCAGTTGTCGTCGGCGGTGGGGTTGATCGTCTTCTTCTCGATGATGAAGCGCACGATCACGTCGCGATTGAGGTCGGGCGCCTCCAGCACCACCGTCGTCTTGGTGCCCGGGAAATTGCCGCCGCCAGAGGCGCGGTAGTTGTTGGTGACGACGATGAACTCGGCTGATCCGTCGATCGGCTTGCCCTGATAGGCGAGGTCGACGATGCGGTGCGCGTCGGGCGCCACCAGCTTGCCGTCGCCGTCATAGCGCGAGGCCTGAGTCACATCGATCTGGTAGGTGACGCCGTCGATCACGTCGAAATTGAAGGCCGGGAAGCCGGGATTGATCAGCGGCTGCTCGTCGGTCTTCGCGATGTCGATCCGGTTGAAGATGCCGGCCGAGCGCTCCAGCCATTCGCGCAATTGCGCGCCGGTGACTTTCACGACCTGCACCGTGTTCGGATAGAGATAGATGTCGGCGACGTTCTTGATCGCGATCGGTCCGGCTGGGATGTCGGTGAAGAAGGCGGGACCGGCGCGCCCGCCCGACTTGAATGGGGCAGCGGCCGAGAGGATCGGCAGGTCCTTGTGCGGCGTCTGCGCCAGCAGCGGCTTGGCATAGGCGATCTGCGCCTCCGCCACGATCTGGACGGAAGGGTCGTCGGCGACGAGGGCGAAATAGCTGTTGATCGGCGCGCTCGTGGTGCCGACTGGCTCGCGCATATAGGTCAGCGTCGCCTCGTGGTCGGCCTTGACCGTCGCCAGCACAGCGGCTTCGACCTCCGCCTTCGACACGATCTTGCGGTCGGGCGTGCGCTCATAGATTGGCTTGGGATCGACCTTGAAATCGGCGATGCGCCAGCGCCCGTCGCGTTTTTCCAGCTCGAGGTCGACGATGCCGACATGCGAGCCCCAGAAACCGGGCTGGCAGGCCGGCTTGCCGTGCAGCGAGCCCTTCTTGTTGTCGACGCCGGGAATGCCGTCGAAGGCCTTGCCGCCGGGGAAGACGAGATGCTGGTGGCCGGTGAGCACGACGTCGATGCCGTCGAGCTTGGCGAGGTGCAGCGCCGCATTCTCCTCGCCGCCCTTGCGCTCGCCGCCGGCGATGCCGGAATGGCAGAGCGCGATGGTGAGGTCGGGATGAGCCTGCGCGATCTCAGGCAGGTATTTCTGCGCGGCGTCGACGATGTCGGTCGCGGTCACCTTGCGGTCGAGATTGCCCTTGTCCCACTGCATGATCTGCGGCGGCACGAAGCCGATCACCGCGATGTTGAGGACGTGTTTGGCGCCGGCCTCGTCCTCGAAGCTCTGCTCGAAGATGCGCCAGGGCTCGATCAGCGTGCCGCCGCCAACCTTATCGACATTGGCGCAGACGATCGGGAATTCGGCGCGGGCGAGGCCGTGCTCGAGGAATTCCAGCCCGTAATTGAACTCGTGATTGCCGAGCGTGCCGCACTGATAGGGCAGGGCGTTCATCGCGGCGATCATCGGATGGGTCTCGCCGGCCTTCAGCCCCTTCTTGTAGGCGACGAAATCGCCGAGCGAGGAGCCCTGCAGGAAGTCGCCATTGTCGAAGAGCAGGCTGTTCTTCGCCTCGGCCTGCGCCGCCTTGATCAGGTTGGCGGTCTTGGCGAGACCGACCGTGTCGTCCGGTGCGTCGCGGAAATAGTCGTAGGGCACGACATTGACGTGCAGGTCGCTGGTTTCCAGCAGCCGGAGCTTGAGCCTGGCCGGCGCCTGCGCCGAGAGCGGGGTGGAAAGCGCGCCGGCTGCAGCGATGGCGGCCCCGGCCTTGAGCGTGTCACGGCGGCTGAAACGGCGGGCGCTGTCCATCATCGGCTCCTGGGCGAGGTGCAGGCAGAGACGCTAGCACCATGGCAGGACCGTGACACGGGGGACTTTCGTCATTGCGAGCGAAGCAATCCAGGGAGCGTAGAGCGCCGCCGCCCTGGATTGCTTCGTCGCTGCGCTCCTCGCAATGACGGTTGGCGTTACCGGCTCACGCCCTCCATCCGCACCCGCCCGTCGGTGCCTTCGGTCCAGGCGGCGATGGCGCCGCCTTCCAGCCGCTTCGCCTTCACCTGGAAGGCCTCGCCCGCGATCAGTGGCGCGAGCCCGCGATAGTCGAGCCGGATCGGCTCGCCGCCGGAGAGGGTTGCGACGATGTTCATGATCAGCGTCGCCTGGATCGGCCCGTGCACGACGAGACCGGCATAGCCCTCGACGCCGGTGGCATAGGGCTGGTCGTAGTGGATGCGGTGGCCGTTGAAGGTGATCGCCGAATAGCGGAACAGCAGCACCGGATCGGCCTCGACCGTCCAGGTCAGCTCGGCCGGGCGCGGTTCGACCGGGGCAGGGGGCGGCGTCTGCTCCGCACCGGGCTTGGCCGCTTCTCGATAGACGATGTTGTGGCGCTCGCGAAGCGCGACGCCGCGGGCCGTGACGAGCTCATGGTCGACCGCGACGAAGCAGAGCGGGCCGCTGCGGCCGTCCTTGTAGGAGACATCGCCGATGGTCGAGCGGCGGGTGACCTCGTCGCCGGTCCGCAAGGGCGCGATCGTCTCGATCCGTCCGCCGGCCCACATCCGCCGCGGCAGCGCGACCGGCGGCAGGAACTCGCCCTTGGCGGCGTGCCCGTCCCGGCCGAGTGCCGCCATCGGCGAGATCGGCGGTGCCAAGCACCAGTGCAGAGCGAGCGGCGCTTCACCTTGCTGGTAGGGCGCCAGATGCGGCGCGAAGGTCGCTTCGTAGCTGGCGACGAGCCGCGGCGTGATCAGGTCGGACGCTTCTTCCGAGCGGCCGATCCAGGATCTCAGATGATCGATATTCATGATGCTCCCTGCAAGGAAGGGCGCGGGGAACCCTCTCCTATAAGGAGAGGGCAGGGTGAGGTGTAGGCCGTTGGACCAGTTCCGCGAGCGCTGACCGCGCTGGTTCCAGCCAACGTTTCCGCTCCCGCACACCTCACCCCTGCCCCTCTCCTTCCAGGAGAGGGGTTCCCCGCGGGTTTCTGGTCGATGTCGTTGTCTTCAATAGCTTCTGGGCATGCCCAGCACATGCTCGGCGAGATAGGACAGGATCAGGTTGGTCGAGATCGGCGCCACCTGGTAGAGCCGTGTCTCCCGGAACTTGCGCTCGATGTCGTATTCCTCGGCGAAGCCGAAGCCGCCATGGGTCTGGATGCAGGCATTGGCGGCCTCGAAGGAGGCGTCCGCCGCCAGCAGCTTGGCCATATTGGCCTCGGCGCCGGGGTTCGCGCCGGCCTCGTAGAGGCGGATCGCCTCGCGCACCATCAGTTCGGCGGCGCGCATATTGGCGTAGGCCCTGGCGATCGGGAACTGGATGCCCTGGTTCTGACCGATCGGCCGGCCGAAGACCTGGCGCTCCTTCGCATAGCCCGACGCCTTGTCGATGAACCATTTGGCGTCGCCGACGCATTCGGCCGCGATCAGGATGCGCTCGGCGTTCATCCCTGAGAGGATGTAGCGGAAGCCCTTGCCCTCTTCGCCGACGAGGTTGGCGGCAGGCACCCTGACATTGTCGAAGAAGACCTCGGTAGTGGCGTGGTTCATCATCGTCCGGATCGGCCGGATGGTGAGGCCGGCCTGAAGCGCCTCGCGCATGTCGAGAATGAAGACCGAGAGCCCGTCGGTCCGTTTCGCTACCTGATCGCGCGGCGTGGTGCGGGCGAGCAGCAGCATCAAGTCCGACTGCGCCGCGCGGCTGGTCCAGATCTTCTGGCCGTTGACGATATAGTGGCCGCCCTCGCGGCGGGCGGTGGTCCGCAAGGCGGTAGTGTCGGTGCCGCTGGTCGGCTCGGTGACGCCGAAGGCCTGCAGGCGCAGTTCGCCCGAGGCGATCTTCGGCAGATAGCGCTGCTTCTGGTCTTCCGTGCCGTGGCGCAGCACGGTGCCCATCACATACATCTGGGCATGGCAGGCGCCGCCATTGCAGCCCTGGCGCTGGATCTCCTCCATGATCGCCGCTGCAGCCGAGAGGGTGAGCCCCGCTCCGCCATACTCCTCCGGGATCAGCGCCGAGAGGAAGCCGCTCTCGGTGAGTGCCGTCACGAACTCGCTGGGATAGGCCATCTCGCGGTCGAGCTTGCGCCAGTACTCGCCCGGATAATCCGCGCAGAGTTTCGCCACCGCCTCGCGGATGTCGGTGTGATCAGGTTCGGTCGTCATGCTCATCTCAGGCTGATCGCGCTGCCTTTGCCGTGAATTCGCGGCGCAGCTTTTCGTCATGTTCGCCAAGGCCCGGCGGCGCCCGCATCGGCACGCGCTGGCCGTCGACCAGCACCGGCGGCGCCAGCACCTCGACCGGGCCGTTCGGGGTCGGGACGGGCAGCGTCGTCGCAGCGGGATGCTCGATCAGGTCGGCCATGGTCGAGACCGTGCCATAGGCGATGCGGGCGGCATCGAGACCGGCCGCAGTCTCCACATAAGAGCGGGTGCTCAAGATCGCCTGGATGGCGGCGTCGAGCGCCGGGCGGTTGCGGACGCGCAGCACATTGCTGGTAAAGCGCGGGTCTTCGAGGAGGGCGCTGTCGCCCAGCACGTCGCGGGCGAGGATCTGCCATTCGCGCTCGCTCTGGATCGAGATCAGCACCTCGGCATCGGCGAGGCGGAAGACGCCATAGGGCGCGATGGAAGGGTGGGCGAGGCCAAGGCGTGGCGGCTCGATGCCGCCATAGCGCCGCGTCAGATAGGGCACGTTCATCAGGTCGGCGATGGTGTCGAACAGCGAGAGCTGGATGCGCGAGCCCTCGCCGGTACGCCCGCGCCGGATCAGCGCCTCCAGGATCGCGGCATAGGCGGCGTTGCCGGTGGCGATATCGGCGATCGAGATGCCGATCCGCGTCGGCCCGGAGTCGGGGCTGCCGGTGACGGCGGCAAGGCCGGCTTCCGCCTGGATCAGGAGGTCATAGGCCTTCTTGGTGTAGTGAGGCGTGCCCGGCGCATAGCCGGAGATGTCGCAAGTGATCAGCTTTGGGTGGCGCTGGCGGAGCGCCTCGCTGCCGATGCCGAGTCGGTCGGTGGCGCCAGGGGCGAAGTTCTGGATGAAGACGTCGGCCTTGGTGAGCATGGCTTCGACCAGAGCAAGGTCCGTCTTGTCCTTGAGGTCGACCCGGCAGGATTCCTTGCCGCGGTTGATCCAGACGAAATAGGAGGAGAGGCCTTCGGCATAATCGTCATAGCCGCGCGAGAAATCGCCTTCCTCGCGCTCCAGCTTGATGACGCGGGCGCCGGCATCGGCGAGCCGGCAGCTCGCCATGGGAGCGGCCACCGCCTGCTCCAGCGCCACCACCAGGATTCCGTCGAGAGCATTCGTCATCAGACCGTCGCGCGCCTTCCGTTTTGCGCGAGAGACGGCTGTCGCCATCATGAAGTCAAATAGCGTTTCGCGATGGCGGCCATAGCGTCAGCTCCATAGAAAAACCGTATGGCCTTCATCGCTTTATCCTTCTTGTCCGACTGCTGGCTCTATGCCCCCCTTTTTGCCGGACGAGGCGCCGTTCAAGAGCGCCCGATGTCATGTGAGGTTCAGGGAGGACGCTGATGAAGACGATGAAACTGGCGCTGGCCGCATTGGCCGGCACGCTGCTCGCAGGCCAGGCTCTGGCGCAGGACAAGCCGAAGGAACTGGTGGTCGGCATCGCCACCTTCCTCTCGGGCCCGGCCTCGGTCTTCGGCGTGCCCGGCCGCAACGCCGCCGACCTCCTGATCGCGGAGATCAACGCCAAGGGCGGTGTGCTCGGCGTGCCCGTGAAACCGGTCTATGTCGACGAGGGCGCCGGCACCAACCAGCTCCTCTCCGAATATCGCCGCGTCGTGCAGGAGCAGGGCGCGCAGGTGATGCTGGGCGCGATCTCGTCCGGCTCCTGCAACGCGCTCGCCCCGGTCGCGGAGGACCTCAAGGTCGTCAACGTGATGTGGGATTGCGGCACGCAGACCATCTTCGAGGACGGCAAGTGGAAGTATTCCGTCCGCACGCAGGCCCATGCCGGCGCCGAGATGATGGCAACGCTGCTCTACCTGATGAAGGTGAAGCCCGACTTCAAATCGGTCGCGGTGGTCAACCAGGACTATGCCTGGGGCCGTGAATCCTGGGCGCTGCTGCAGGCCGGCCTCAAGGCGCTGAAGCCCGACGTCAAGGTCGTCGCCGAGCTCTTCCCGAAATTCGGCGCGCCCGATTTCTCCACCGAGATCACCAGGCTTTCGGCGCTGCGGCCCGATGTGGTGATCTCGACCTCCTGGGGCGGCGATCTCGACACCTTCGTCCAGCAGGCGGCAGCGCGCGGCCTGCTGAAGCAGTCGACCTTCGTGCTGCCGCTGGCCGAAAGCTCGCTGGAACGGCTCGGCAATGTCCTGCCGGAAGGCGTGATCGTCGGCAGCCGCGGCGACCATTACTGGCGGCATCCCAAGCACAAGGACACGCCGGAGATGCAGGCCTTCGTCAAGGCGTACAAGGACAAGACCGGCGTTTATCCGATCTACCCGACCTTCCACATGCAGCAGGCCCTGACCGGCCTGGTGAAGGCCTATGAGAAGGCTGGTGCCGGCGGCAAATGGCCGAGCAAGGAAGAGGTCATCGCCGCCTTCGAGGGGCTGGAGTTCAAGTCGCTGACCGGCACGATCACCATCCGCGCGGATCATCAGGGGCTGGAGGACCAGCTGCTCGGCACGACCAAGCGCGTGCCGGAATTCCCCTTCGCGGTCTACGACAAGATGGCGCTCTATCCCGGCAAGCTGGTGACCACGCCGCTCGGCGAGAAGTCGCTCGACTGGTTCGCCAAGGTGAAGCCCGACCTCGTCACCGACAAGTCGATCGAGACCTTCGACTACGCGAAGTGAGGCCTCCGAACGGGTCGTCAGCCCACGCGCATTGCGAAGCGGTGCTGTTCAAGAATCCATCATAGGGCGCTGAACTCTATGATGGATTCCGACACTCCGCTTTGCGGCGGCCGGGTCGACGAGGCGATTGAATCAGGCTCTCAAGCAGTTGAATCAAAATCTGAAGAACGGGTCGTATGCCTCCTGAAATGCTTCTTCTCGCCGCGCTTGACGGCCTGGCCTATGGCTCGCTGATCTTCCTGGTCGCGGTCGGGCTGTCGCTGATCTTCGGTGTGCTCGGCATCGTCAACGTCGCCCATGGCTCGTTCTATGCGATCGGCGCCTATGTCGCGGCGGCGGCCGTGCTCGCGCTCGGCGCCGCCGGCCTGCCGACCTGGCTCGCCTTTCCGGCTCTGCTGCTTGCCGCAGCGCTGGTCGGCATCCTGGTCGGCGGCCTTGTCGAGATCGCCCTGCTGCGCCGGGTCTATGGCAAGGAGGAGGTGCTGCAGCTCATCGTCACCTTCGCCGTCTTCATGATCCTCGAGGACGCGCAGAAAGTCGTCTTCGGCGTGCAGCCCTATTTCGCCAATGCGCCGATGAACTGGCTCGGCACGGTCGAGGTCTTCGGCATCTTCTACACGACCTACCAGCTCGTCCTGATGCCGCTGGTCGCGCTGGCGGTGCTCATCGGCCTGCGCTTCTTCCTGCGCCGTACCAGCTTCGGCCGCGCCATCGTCGCGGTGACGCAGGATCGCGAGGCCGCGACCGCCATGGGCATCGATGCGGCGCGGGTCTATCTGATCACCTTCATCATCGGGGCCTCGCTGGCGGCGCTCGGCGGCGCGCTCGCCTCGGCGACGACCTCGCTGACGCCCGGCATCGGCGCCGGCACGCTCGTGCTCTCCTTCGCGGTCGCCGCGACCGCCGGCCTCGGCCGGATCGAGGGCGCGGCGGTGGCGGCGCTGCTGATCGGCCTCGGGCGCTCGGCTGCAGTCTATTTCGCGCCGGAATTCGACGTGCTGATCCCTTACCTGATCATGATGCTCGTGCTGCTGGTCCGTCCTCAGGGCCTGTTCTCGACCGTGCAGACGAGGAAGGTGTGATGGCGCGCCAGCTCGTTTTAGGCCTCGCGCTGGTCGCGGCGCTCGCCGTCTTCCCGCTGTTCTCGCCCTGGTCGACGGTGATCCTGACCGTCGCGCTTTGCGAGGGGCTCGCGGCGCTCGGCATCATGGTGCTGCTGCGCGCCGGCCAGGTCTCCTTCGGCCACGGCCTGTTCTTCTCGTTCAGCGCCTATGCCGTCGCCTTCCTGGCGGCCGCCAAGGTCGGGCATGAGGCGCTGGTCCTGATACCGGTCGGCATGGCGGCGTCGGGCCTGCTGGCGGCGATCGTCGGCCTCTTCGTCGTGCGCTATCGGGCGATCTTCTTCGGCATGCTCAACCTCGCCATCTCCATGGTGTTCTTTTCGCTGTTGGAGAAGCTCTTCCCGATCACCGGCGGCGCCGACGGCAAGCGCGTACCGCGCCCGACCTTCGCCGGTATCGAGTTCGGCCGCGAGCAGTTCGAGCTCGCGACCTTCTATGTCACGCTGGCGCTCTGCATCGTCGCGGCGCTCTTCGTCGCGCGCTATCTGCTCTCGCCCGGCGGCAAGGCGCTGGAGGCGATCAAGTCGAACGAGACGCGGCTCGAATATCTCGGCGTCTCCCCGCGCAAAGTGCTCTACGGCGCCTATCTGCTCTCCGGCCTGCTGGCGGGACTGGGCGGCGCGATCATCGCGCTGGTCTCCGGCCACGTCACGCCGGAGCTGGCCTATTGGGTGCGCTCGGGCGAGTTCGTCTTCATCGCGATCCTCGGCGGCATCGGCGGCGTTGCCGGTCCTTTCCTCGGGGCGCTGATGTTCCAGATCATCCGCGGCTATGCGGCGGTCTATGCGCCCGAAACCTGGCATGCGGTGCTCGGCGTCATGCTGCTCGTCATCATCTTCTTCGCTCCCGCGGGCCTCTACGGCATTGTCGCGGGCAAGGGCGGCAGGCCGCAGCGCGAGGAGGGCGGGCGATGAGCGGCGTCATCCTCGAGGCTGATGACCTCCATCTGCGCTTCGGCGGCGTGCAGGCGGCGAACGGCGCCTCGCTCAAGGTGGCGGCGAACGAGCGCATCGCCATCATCGGCCCGAACGGCGCCGGCAAGACCACCTTCATCAATCTCTGCACCGGCTATCTCAAGCCGCAATCCGGCCGCGTCGTCTTCAACGGGCAGGATGTGACGCGCCTCTCGCCGCAGGCGATCACCCGGCTCGGCATCGGTCGCTCCTTCCAGATCCCGCAGCTCTTCCTCGACAACACCGTGATCGAGAACCTGTTGCTGGCGCTCTCTGCACGCGAAGGCTCCTGGTCGCCCTTCCTCGCCATGCAGCGCCATCCGAAGGCGCAGGAGATGTGGGCGCTGCTCGATCTGGTCGGTCTCAAGGAGACCGGCAACCGCATCGTCCGCGAACTGCCGGAAGGCATGCGCAAGCTGATCGATATCGCCGTCGCGCTCGCGCTCGAACCGAAACTGATCTTCATGGACGAGCCGACCAGCGGCGTGTCCTCGACCGAGAAGTTCCAGGTGATGGATACTCTGACCCGCGTGCTCGACGCCCGCGCCACCACGGCGGTCTTCGTCGAGCACGACATGGACGTGGTCGCCCGCTACGCCAACCGCGTCGCGGTCTGGACCGGTGGGCGCATCGCCCATCAGGGCACGCCGGAGGAGATATTGAGCCACCCAGAGGTGCGCGAGACCGTGATCGGGGTGGGAGTCTGAGATGCTGGAGATCAGGGAGCTCTCGGCGCAGATCGAAGGCGTGCAGGTGCTGCGCCGCGCCACGCTGTCGCTGGAGGAGGGCGCCACCGTCGCCCTGATCGGTCGCAACGGCGCCGGCAAGACCAGCCTGCTGCGCGCGATCATGGGCTTCATGACGGTGACCGGCGGCGCGATCAGCTTCGACGGCAAGCCGCTCGATACGGTGAAGGCGCATGAGCGCCCGCGCCTCGGCATCGGCTATGCGCCGGAGGATCGCCGGCTGTTCTCGACCTTCACCATCGAGGAGAACATCCGCCTGCCGGCCGAGGTGATGAAGCTCGGCGAGGCCGAGATCGGAAGAAGGCTGGAGCGCATCTACGCGGTGTTGCCCGAGCTCGCCGATCTGCGCCAGCGCCCGGCGGCGGGCCTCTCCGGCGGGCAGGGCAAGATGGCGGCGCTTGCCCGGGCGCTGATGGTCGGCAGCCGCGTCATCCTGCTCGACGAGCCTTTCCAGGGCCTCGCCCCTGTGCTGGCCAACCGCTATGCCGCCGCCCTGCGCGCCTTGCGCGACAGCCATCCCGACATCGCCTTGCTGATCACCGAATCCAACCCCAGTCTGCTGCGCAACTTCGCGGCTAAGGCTTATGCGATCGAGCGTGGCGAGGTCAGCGAAACGCAGTTGGCCGAAAGCTCGCTCGCCGCAGCCGGGCTGCATTGAACATGATCGAGACGGCCTCGCCGTAGACGGAGACCATCATGACCCAGCATTTCATCAACGGCCGGCACGTCGCCGGCCGCACCGGCGAGACCATGGCGGTGCTCGCCCCGGCGACTGGCGAGGAATTCACCCGCATCGCCTGCGGCACTGCCGAGGACATTGACGACGCGGTGCGCGCGGCTCGCGCTGCTTATGAAGGCGCCTGGGGCAGGTTGACCGCGGCCGAGCGCGGCCGGCTGATCTCCAAGCTGGCGCTCAAGGTCCAGGATCATTTCGACGAGCTGGCGCGGATCGAGGCGCAGGACACCGGCAAGCCGATGGCGCAGGCGCGCGCCGATATCGAGGCGACGGTGCGCTATTTCGAGTTCTATGGCGGCGCCGCCGACAAGGTGCACGGCCACGTCATTCCGTTCCTCAACGGCTACAATGTCAGCGTCGTGCACGAGCCCTATGGCGTCACCGGCCATATCCTGCCCTGGAACTATCCCGCGCAGATGTTCGGCCGCTCGCTGACCGCCTCGCTCGCCATGGGCAACGCCGTGGTGCTGAAACCGGCCGAGGACGCCTGCCAGACCGCGTTGCGCCTGGCTGAGCTCGCTACGGAAGTGGGCTTCCCCGATGGCGCGATCAACATCGTCACCGGCCGCGGCCATGAGGCGGGCGAAGCGCTCTGCCGCAATCCCGGCGTCGGCTTCATCTCCTTCACCGGTTCGCCTCAGGTCGGCCAGATCATCCAGAAGGCCTGCGCCGACAACTTCATCACCTGCACGCTCGAGCTCGGCGGCAAGTCGCCCCAGATCGTCTTCGACGATGCCGATTTCGACGCTGCCGTGCCGATCGTCTGCAAGGCGATCGTCCAGAACACCGGGCAGACCTGCTCGGCCGGCAGCCGCGTGCTGGTGCAGAAGACTATCTATGACGACTTCGTCGGCGCCGTCGCCAGGCAGTTCTCCAAGCTGCGCGCCGGCACACCGGAGATGGACCTCGATTGCGGCCCGGTGATCAACGCCAAGCAGCGCGGCCGGGTGCAGAGCTTTGTCGACCAGGCGCGCGAGCAGGGCATTCCGGTCCTCGCCGAGGGCGCGATCGCGCAGGGCGTGCCCAATGGCGGCTTCTATGTGACGCCGACCCTGTTCGGCCAGGTGCCGCGCGGCAACCGGCTGGAGCAGGAGGAGGTCTTCGGGCCCGTCCTCGCCGCCTTCTCCTTCGACGACGAGGAGGACGCTGTGAAGCTCGCCAACTCCACGCCCTACGGCCTCGTTGCCGGCGTCTGGACCAATCATGGCGGGCGTCAGCAGCGCGTCGCCAGGCGCGTCCGGGCCGGGCAGGTCTTCATCAACGGCTATGGTGCCGGCGGCGGCATCGAACTGCCCTTCGGCGGCACCGGCAAGAGCGGCCATGGCCGCGAGAAGGGCTTCATGGCGCTGGAGGAGTTCGCCGTCGCCAAGACGATCGTGCACAAGCACGGGTGACGTGGAGCGAGTCAATCGCGGCCAGGTTGTTCATCCGTAAGGAGTAGCTTGGGATCGCATGGGAACAGGTCTTGCGCCCAACTGCGGGCGCAAGCATTCATTTGCCATGGACATCCGGCCGGCCGGCGATACCGTCGATATCCTGGAGAAGTTGCTTGCGCCGCTGCACGGCCGGCGCATCCTCGACATCGGCTGCGGCCGGGGCAGCCTGCTTCGCGCGCTGGCTGAACGTGGCGCCAGCGTCGCCGGGCTCGATCCGGACGAGGTGATGCTCGAGGTCGCGCAGACGCTCGTACCCAAGGCCGCGCTGAAGCAGGGCTGCGCGCAACTGCTCCCTTTCGGCGATGCCAGCATGCACGCCGCGATCTTCCTCAACAGCCTGCATCATGTCCCGGTGCCCGACATGCTGCAGGCGCTGGAAGAAGCCGCCCGCGTCGTCGGCAAAGGCGGCAGCGTCATCGTCGTCGAATCGCTCTCGGAAGGATCGTTCTTCGATACGCTGCGACTGATCGAGGACGAGACCGAGGTCCGGCAGGCAGCGCAGGATGCGATCGTCAGGGCGAGGCGCCGCGGCATCGTCGGCGAGGCCAGGCGGATCGAGTACGACCGGATCGAGTCCTTTCCCGATGCCGCCGCTTTCATGGCGCGCGCCGTCGCGATCGATCCGTCGCGCGAGCAGCGGGCGCTGGCGGCGCAAGGCAAGCTGATCGCCCGCTTCGAGGCGCTTTCAGAGCACGAGAAGGGCGGCTACGTCCTGCACCAGCCGCTGCGGCTGCACCATCTCAAGGTGCCGTTCACGGCGAAGCCGGCAGGAACCTCCGCGATGTTCGGTTGAGGCTCAGCTCGTGCCGGCACCGGCCGGTAGCTGAGGGTCCTTCACCCGCCCCGGCCATTCGCTGGTGATGCCCGGCTGGACCGGCCGTTCCAGATAGGTCGAGAGCACGACATAGCTGCGCGTCGCAGTGACGCCGGGCACGTCGTAGATCTTCGCCAGCAGGCCTTCGAGCGCATGCGTGCTTTCGGTGCGGACCTTGAGCATCATGCAGGTGTCGCCGGCGACCGAATGAATCTCCTCGACCTCGGGATGGGCCTCGATCGCCAGCAGCGTCGTGGTCTTGCCCCAGCCGGTGGTGTCGACATGGACGAAGGCGAGCAGCGTCTTGCCGGTCGCCTCCGGCTCGATCTGCGCGGCCATCCGCTTGATGACGCCCGAGCGTCGTAGCCGCTTCACCCGCTCATGCGCTGCGGGAGGGGAGAGACCGACGCGCTCGCCGAGATCGGCGTAGCTGATCGTCGCATCCTCGACCAGAACGCCTAACAGCTTTCGGTCCATGGCATCGAGTTCGCGCTCAGCTCCGCGACTGCGCCGAACACCATCTGTTTTTTCGAGCATTCGATGATCCTCGATTGATCCAGAATTTCATTCGGTCATTCTGTAGAAATGACGAATGAAAATCAAATATCTGCCAGTGCGCCCCGCATCCCTGCGGCAGCCTATGCGCTCTGCATGTGTATCGGTCTCGTCGGCGCCAACTCGCTGGCGCTGGGGCCCATCGCGCCCAGCGTGGCGGAGAGCTTTGCCAGCACCGTGCCGGCGGTGATGGCGGCCTCGGCCGCCTTCGGCATCGGCACGGCGGCGAGCGCCTTGCTGCTGGCCGGCCTGATCGATCGCTTCGGGGCGGGGCGGGTGTTGCGCTATGCACTGCTCGCTTTCCTGGCGGCACTCGCGGCGAGCGGAGCAGCACCTGCCCTGCCGGCCTTCGTCGGGGCGCAATTGCTGGCCGGGTTCGCCGCCGGCCTCGCGCTACCGTCGATCTATACGCTGGCCGCGCTGGCCGCGCCGGCCGGTCGCGAGAGCGACACGCTCGGCATCGTCCTGTTCGGCTGGACGCTCAGCATGGTCGCCGGCGTCTCGCTCTCGGCGGTGATCGCCGATCTCCTCGGCTGGCGCATGGTTTACGCCATCGTCGCCGTCGCCGGACTTGCCGCCGTGGCCGGGACCACGAAGCTCACTGCCAGTGGTAATGCGACCGGACGCGCCGCGCCGTCGCCGCTCTCCGCTATCCGCGTTCCCGGCATTGCGCCGCTGCTGCTCGCCTGCGCCGCCTTCATGGCCTCGTTCTACGGCGTCTACGCCTATGTCGGCGATCACCTGCATCGCGGGCTCGGCCTGCCGGTCAGCGCAGGCGGCTTGCTTGCGCTCTGCTACGGTCTCGGCTTCGGGGCAACGACCTTCCTCGACCGCTGGATCGACCGCCTCGGCCCGGCGCGCCTGCTGCCGCTGTTCTTCGTGGTCGTCGGCGGTGTCTACCTGGTGATGACGGTCGCCTCGGCTTCTTATGTCGTCTTGCTCGCCGTCGTCTTCTGCTGGGGCATGGCCAATCACGCGGCGTTGAACGTGCTGATCCTGCGGCTGGCAGCGCTCGATCCCGGCCGGCGCGGCGCGATCATGGGCCTCAACAGCGGCGTTACCTATCTTGCGCTCTTCGCCGGAACGACGGGCTTCGGGCCGCTCTATGCTAGTGCCGGCTTCCCGGCCCTCGCCGGATTGGCGGTCGCGCTGATGCTGGTGGCGGCGCTCGCCGCCGTGCTGGCGCCACGTGTGGCAACGGCGAGCAAGCAGCCCGCCGCGTGAACTCTACATCTGGATGACGTGTCGGATCGTCCGGCCTTCGTTCAGCGCGTCGAAGCCTTCGTTGATCCCCTCGAGCGGGCTCGAACTGGTCCAGAGCTTGTCGACCGGCATGCGGCCGCGCTGGTAGAGGTCGATGAAGCGGGGAATGTCGCGCACCGGGATGCAGGAGCCGACATAGGAGCCCTTCAGCGTCCGCTCCTCGCCGACGAGCCGGACCGGCGCCAGCGCCATCGTATGCGCGGGGTTGGCGAGGCCGGCGGTCGTCGTCGTGCCGCCGCGCCTGGTGATCTGGTAGGCGAGCTCCAGCGCCTTCACCGAGCCGGCCATCTCCAGCCCGTGATCGACGCCGCCCTTGGTCGCGGCCCGGATTGCCTCGACTACATCGGGCGCGCCGGCATTGAAGGTGTCGGTCGCGCCGAGCTCGCGGGCGATCTTCAGCTTTTCGTCGGACAGATCGACGGCGATGACGCGCGAGGCACCGCAGGCGACGGCGCCGAGCAAAGCAGAGAGGCCGACGCCACCGAGCCCGACGACAGCCGCCGTCTCGCCGGCGCGGACCTTGGCCGTGTTCACGGCGGCGCCGACACCGGTCAAAACGGCACAGCCGAACAGCGCCGCGATCTCATGCGGGATATCGGCCTCGATCTTCACAAGGGAATGGCGCGACATCACCGTGTGCTCGGCGAAGGCGGAGACGCCGACATGGTGGTTCACCGGCTTGCCGTTCTGCGAGAGGCGGCGGCCCCCCGCCATCAACTCGCCGACGCCATTGGCGGCATTGCCGGGCTCGCACAGGGCAGGGCGCCCCTCGCTGCACGGCGCGCAATGGCCGCAGGAGGGTACGAAGACCATGACGACGCGGTCGCCCTTCCTGAGATCGGTGACGCCGGGGCCGACCTCCTCGATCTCGCCGGCAGCCTCATGGCCGAGCACCATCGGCACCGGGCGTGGCCGATTGCCGTCGATCACCGAGAGGTCGGAATGGCACAGGCCCGCAGCGCGGACCCTGACCAGCACTTCGCCCATCGCCGGCGGAGCGAGCTCGACCTCCTCGATCCGGAGCGGCTTCGACTGCGCATAGGGCGCGGTGACGGGGCTGGCGTGCAGCACGGCGGCGCGGGTCTTCAAGGCGTACCTCGTGAGCTTCGATTCTTCGTTTTCAGCCCTCATCCTGAGGAGCGATCGCAGATCGCGTCTCGAAGGGTGCTCCAGCTCTCTCCAGAACCTCCTGGAGCACCCTTCGAGACGCCGCTTCGCGGCTCCTCAGGATGAGGGCTGAGGATGGTTGCGAGAGTGAGCGGCGGCGCTGCCGCCTGTCAAAGACGAAATCCCGATCAGCCGTATAAGGCGGGCGGATCGGTCTCGTCGCCGAGCGTCGCGGTCCAGCGCTCGTCGGCGACGAGGCCGCGCAGGATCTCCCAGGAGAGCTGGCCGATGGCGCGGGCCGCCGCTGTCATCGGCCGTTCCGTCGAATAGGCGAGATAGACCTTGCGGTAGAGCGAGGGCTCTTCCAGCGACCATGTGTGGAAGATGCCGGCTTTCTCCTGCGCCCTCACGGCCATGCGCGGCAGGATGCCATAGCCGAGGCCGCGCTCGGCAAGGCGCTTGATCTGGGCGTAGGACTCGATCTCCACCGCAGCATGGACGGTGGCGTTGATGCTGGCGGCCGCCTCGTCGATCTGGTCGCGCAAGCCATGGCCCGGCCCGGGCAGGATCAGGTCGAGCCCGGCCGCCTCGCCAAGCGCCACCGCCTTGCCGGCTGTGGTCTTCAGCTGCGTCAGAGCCGGCACGCCGAACAGGCAGAGCTCCTCGGTCAGGATATGGTGGATGCCGAGGCCCTTCGGGTCCGAGGTCGAGTAGATCACCGCGAGGTCGACCTCGCCCTTGCGCAGCCAGTCGAGCACGAAGCCGCTCATCGCTTCGGCTATCCGGATACGGACATCCGGATAGCGCTCCTGCGTCGCCTCGATCAATGGCACGCTGAACTGCTCGCTGACCGTGCCGGGCAGGCCGATGCGGACCTCCCCGGCCGGCGCCGCCTGCTCGCCGCGGACACTGTCGCGCAGTTCGGCGAATTCGGCGAGAATGATTCGGGCCTTGGCGAGCAGGCGCTCACCGGCTTCGGTCGGCTGCACGCCGCGCGTGCCCCGGTGCAGCAGGGCGACGCCGAGCTCATCCTCCATATGGCGCAGATGCTGGCTCAGGGCCGGCTGCGCCACCCGGAGCTTGAGTGCCGCCTTGGAGAACGAGCCCTGTTCGACGATGGCCGTGAAATAGCGCAACTGGCGCAGATCCATCGCCGCCCGATCCCCCAATGACCCTGTTTCGCCGCCGCCATCAGGGCGCCAGCTTTCGCTTATGCAGACTAGAGCGAAGCCTTATTGGCCGTCCACTCCGCAGGCGTGCATCTTTCCGTCCCGGCAAGGCCTGACGGAACGCCAGGTCTCCCGCGCGAAGAAGACGGCGCCCGACGCCGCTCCCTTTTGTCCCGGAGGAACGCCATGTCGAAGCTGCTCACCCCGTCCCTCGATCGTCGCGCTTTCCTGTCGGCCGCGGCTGGGCTCGCCGCCGGCGCAGCCTTGCCCGGCGGCGCCTTCGCCAAGGCGCCGCTCGCGAACAGCCAGGTGCCTTACTACTACCGCTTCGCGCTCGGGCAGGCCGAGGTCACGGTCGTCTCCGACGGGCCGCTGCCGCTCGGCGATCCCGGCTCCAGCTTCCTTGGCCTGCCGAAGGAGCAGGTCTACGGCCTGCTCGAGACGAACTTCCTGGCCAAGGACAATGTCGTGCTCGAACAGAACATCCCGATCGTCAATTTCGGCGACCGGCTGGTGATGTTCGACACCGGCATGGGCTTCTCCAAGGCCTTCGGCCCGACCACCGGGCGCTTGCTGAAGAGCATGCAGGAGGCCGGCATCGATCCGGCATCGATCGACGCGATCGTCTGCAGCCACGCCCATATCGACCATACCGGGGGCATCTGCTCGGCCGATGGCAAGCCCAATTTCCCCAATGCGCAGGTCTATATCAGCCAGGTCGATCATGATTACTGGCTCGACGACGCCCGGCTCGGGACGCCGTTCAAAGCCTTCGGCGACCACGCTCGCGCGAACCTGCGGCCGGTGCGCGACCGCATCGTCTTCTTCAAGGACGGCCAGGAGTTCCTGCCGGGCATCACTGCGATCTCGGCGCCGGGTCACAGCCCCGGCCACACCATCTTCAACGTCTCCTCGGGTGGGAAGTCGTTCACCTTCCTCGGCGACCTGACCCATCACCCGGTGCTGCTGACCGAGAATCCGCGTGTCGAGTTCGCCTATGACTGGGATCCGAAGATGTCGGTGCAGTCGCGGGTGAAGCTGCTCACCATGCTGGCCGAACAGAAGACGCCGGTGATGTCCTATCACTTCGCCTGGCCGGGCTTCGGCAACCTTGCCAAGGCGGGGGATGGCTTCCGCTACTATCCCGCTGCGATGCAGATGCTGCGCGGCTGAGCTGACCCTCCCCCAGGCTCAGTCTGTGCGGCGGCCATGGGTGCCTGGGCGCGGCCCCGGGCACCCATGGCCACAATTCCTTCGACGCCGCGGTGTCGACGCCGGCGTCATGTCAGCTCGGGAAAGGTCAATCCTCGTGCAGCGGGCGCGGCACCGTCACGGGCCGCGCCTCGCGCGCCTGCGCCGCCAGCCGGACCGGCGCATTGACCGCGCCGAAGCCGGCATAGCCGCCGCGCCGCTCGACGATCTCGAAGAAGAAGCGCTGGGCGAAGACGTGGGTGTAGACCTGGAGGAACTCGGCCTCGCCGTCGCGATCGTAGAGGATGTGGTGTTCGCGCAGCCGGTCGAGGAAGGCCGGTTCCAGCCCGTAACGGGCTTCGAGGTCGTCGTAATAGTTCTCGGGAATGTCGAGGAAGTCGAGCCCGGCGGCGCGCATCGCCGCCACCGCCGCGAAGATGTCGGGCGAGGTGAAGGCGATGTGCTGCACGCCTGAGCCGAAATGCTCGGAGACGAAGCGCGAGGACAGCGTCCGCGTCGCCTGCGAGCCGTTGAGGATGAGGCGAACCGAACCGTCCGTATTGACCAGCGGCCGGCTCTGCACCAGCCCGGCCGGGTCGGCGATGGCGAGCTGCGGCACCCGGTCGAGCGCGAAGAGCGAGGTGTAGAACAGCAGCCAGGACAGCATCTCGTCATAGTCCATCGACTGCGAGATGTGGTCGACTTCGGTGAGCAGGGCAGGGGCGCTGGCATCTGCGTCGGTGGCGATGAAGTCGTCATGCCAGCTCTGGGCGCCGTCCGGGCGCGGCTCGGTGAAATAGATCAGGCTGCCGCCGACGCCGCGGATCGCCGGGATTTCCATCTCGCCGGTGCCGACCGACTGCTCGAAGGTCGTGTCCTTCAGCGCACGGGCGCGGACCATCGTCGCCGCGACATCGCCGACGCGCAGCGCCAGTGCGCAGACGCCGGGCCCGTGCATGATCGCATGCGACTGGGCGAAGCCGTCCTTCTCGGTGTTGATGATCAGGTTGATGCCGCCCTGGCTCCAGCGCGTCACGGCCTTGCTGCGATGCTCGCCGCTCCTGTGGAAGCCGAGCGCCGAGAACAGCGTGGCCAGCGCCTGCGCCGGCTCTTCGTCGAGGGCGAATTCGATGAACTCGACGCCGAGCAGCGGCGCCCGGTCCGGCATCTCCGCCTTGGCAGGATTGCTGAGCCGGGTCGTCTGGTCGGCGAGCTGGATCAGCGAGCGCAGGCCGTCGACCGCGACGCGCTTGGCCGAGCCGGCGCGGAACTGGTCGTTGAAGATCTCGAGCGAGAGCGGGCCGGAATAGCCGGTCGCCTCGACCGCTCGGAGGAAATCGGCGACGGGCAGGTCGCCCTGGCCGGGGAAATTGCGGAAATGCCGGCTCCAGCTCAGCACGTCCATGTCGAGCTGCGGCGCGTCGGCGAGCTGGACCAGCTCGATCCGGTCGCCGGGGATCGAGGCGATCGGCCCCACCGGTGAGCGCCGTGCGAGGGTGTGGAAGGAATCGAGGATCAGGCCGATGCGCTCATGGTTGGCCCGGCGCACGATCTCCCAGGCGTCGCGATAGTCGTTGACGTGGCGGCCCCAGGCCAGCGCCTCGAAGCCGACCCGCACGCCGTGTTTGGCAGCGAGATCGCCGAGCTCGTTGAGATCATGCGCGGCGCGGTCGATACCCCCCAGCGATTGCGGCGAGACGTTCGAGCAGATCAGCATCAGCTCAGCGCCAAGCTCGTTCATCAGTTCGAACTTGCGCCGCGCCCGCTCGAAAGTGCGCCCGCGCAACGGCTCCGGCATGCCCTCGAAATCGCGGAAGGGCTGGAAGGCGACGATGGCGAGGTTGAGGTCGGCGATCATCCTGCCGACATCGCGCGGATTGCCGTCGAAGGTCAGGAAGTCGTTCTCGAAGACCTCGACCCCGTCGAAGCCCGCGGCGGCGATGGCGCGGAGCTTGTCGGCGAGGTCGCCGGAGAGCGAGACGGTGGCGATCGAGGTCGGGTTCATGGGGTCACGCCGCTTCCGTCATGGCGCCGCCGAGGAAGAGCTGGGCGACACGGGGATCGGCGAGAATGGTGGCTGCCGGGCCCTGCATGCGGGTCTGGCCGAGCTCCAGCACCAGGCCTTCGTCGGAGATTTCCAAGGCCGAGCGGGCGTTCTGCTCGATCATCAGGATGGTGACGCCCTTGGCGCGCAGCTCCTTCAGGATGTCGAAGGTCTCCTGCACCATCATCGGCGAGAGGCCGATCGAGGGTTCGTCGATCAGCACGAGCTTGGGATCGAGCAGCAGGCCGCGTACGATCTCGAGCTGCTTCTGCTGGCCGCCCGACAGCGTCGAGGCCTGGACGTCGGCCTTGGCCCGCAGCGAGGGGAAGCGGTCGAGGGCCGCCTCGATCCGCTTGGGCATGTCGGTGATGTGGCTGCCGGCCGCGACCGCGCCGAGCTCGATATTGTGGCGCACCGAGAGCTCGGGGAAGATGTTGCGGCCCTGCGGCACATAGCAGATGCCGGCTTCGAGCAGCTTGCGCTGGTTCCAGTTGGTGATCTCCTGGCCTTCCAGCCGGATATGGCCCTCGCGCACCTTGAGCAGGCCGAAGATCGCCTTGAACACGGTCGACTTTCCGGCGCCGTTCGGGCCGATCACGGTGGTGATCGCTGCCCGCGGCACCTTGAAGGTCGTGCCATTGAGGATGGTCATGGCGCCGTAGCCGCCGACCACGCCGTCGAGTTCGAGGATGGGGGTCATTCTCGTCTCCGTTCCCATTCGCGTGATTCTCGGGCGGAGCGTAGCGCAGACCCGAGAATCTCTGTCAGG
Source organism: Allobosea sp. NPDC003192 (assembly GCF_050275675.1). Lineage (NCBI taxonomy): Bacteria > Pseudomonadati > Pseudomonadota > Alphaproteobacteria > Hyphomicrobiales > Alloboseaceae > Allobosea > Allobosea sp. NPDC003192. The sequence continues at coordinate 8,571 of NZ_JBNNPK010000035.1, read as the reverse complement.
AGATGCTCGGGTCAAGCCCGAGCATGACGCCTAGTGCCCAAGGTAAGCTTCGATGACCGCCGGATTGGCGCGGACCTCGGCCGGGGTGCCCTCGGCCAGGACCTTGCCCTCGGCCAGCACGATGACACGCGAGCACAGCGACATCACGAAATCCATGTTGTGCTCGATCACCACGAAGGTCGCGCCCTGCTCGGCATTGATGGCGCGCAGCCGCTCCTTGAGGTCGCCCAGCATGGTCAGGTTGACGCCGCCGGCCGGCTCGTCGAGCAGGACGAGGCGCGGGCCGGCCATGAAGGCCATGGCGGCGTCGAGCAGCTTCTGCTGGCCATAGGAGAGCCCGCCGGCCTTGGCGTCGGCGAGATGCCCGAGCTTGAAGAAGCCGATCATCTGTTCGGCCTTGGCCGAAAGGCCGGCATCGCGCGGCCCGAAGAAGCGCGAGAGCATCGTGCCTTCGTGCTCCTGGCCGGCAAGGATCAGGTTTTCGCGCACCGAGAGCTCGGGGAAGACCTGGAGCAGCTGGAAGGTACGGCTGACGCCGAGCTTGTTGAGCTCCGAGGGGCGCATATTGGTGACGTCGCGTCCATCGAGCTTCACCGCGCCCTCGGACGGCTCGAGCTGGCCGAGGATGCAGTTGAACAGGGTCGACTTGCCGCAACCGTTCGGGCCGATGATGCCGAGGATCTCGCCTTCGTTGACCTTGAAGGAGACGCCGTTCACCGCCTTGATGCCGCCGAAGGCCTTGTGCAGGTTCGAGACTTCGAGGACCTGGTTCATCGTGCGCCCTCCTTCTTGCCGGTGAGCTTCGCCCAGCCGCGCTCAAGCAGCCCGCTCATGCCCTGCGGGCAGGCGATCAGCAGCAGCATGACGATCGCCGCGAAGATGATCAGGTAGAGCGAGCCGGCAAAGCGCAGCCATTCCGGCAGCACGACGCCGAGCAGCGCCCCGATGAACGGACCGAGCAGGTAGCCGGCGCCGCCCGCGACCACCATCAGCAGCAGGAAGAAGCTCTGCGACAGCGAGAAGGGCGAGGGATCGATGAACTCGACCAGCGGCGCATAGAGCGCGCCGGCGAAGCCCGCATAGGCCGAGCCGATCGCAAAGGCGAGCAGCGTGTACATGCGGGTGTCGATGCCGAGGCTCGCGGCACGGATCGGGTTCTCGCGCAGCGCCGTGAAGGCCCGGCCCCAGGGCGAGCGGATCATCCACCAGAGCACGACCGCGAGCAGGAAGGTGACGACGACGACGAAGCGATGGAAGGCGAGCGCCCCGTCGAGCTTGAGGCCGAAGAAGCTCGGCCGCGGGATGTTGGAGAGGCCGAAGACGCCGCCGGTCAGCCATTGCTCATTGCGCAGGACGAGCCAGATCAGCGTCGAGAAGGCGAGCGTCACGAAGGCGAGGTAATGCGCCTTGACCCGCAGCGCCGGGAAGCCGAGCACGAGCCCGACTGCGAAGGTCAGCAGGCCCGAGATGGCGAAGGAAGCGTACCAGTTCAGCCCGACCTTGCTGGTCAGCAGCGCCGTCGCATAGGCGCCGATGCCCATGAAGGCCGCCTGTGCCAGCGACTTCAGGCCAGCATAGCCGAGCGTCAGGTTGAGGCCCATCACGGCGACGCTCATCACCAGCCAGAGCGAGAGCACATAGGTGCCGTAGCGGCCCATGCCTGATGGCGCGAACCAGAGGATGATCGCGGCGGTGACCAGCGTCAGCAGCGTGCCGTCGACGAAGCCGGGCAAAGGCAGGCGGCGCGCCGGTGAGGCGGCGCTGTGGGTTGCGGGCGCGGTCATACCCGGCGCTCCTCTTTGCGGCCCATCAGGCCTTCCGGCTTGACGAGAATGACGATGACCAGGAGCACGAGCGGCACGGCGAGCCGGTAGGAGGTCGAGATGTAGGCCGCGGCCATGCTGTCGACGATGCCGACGATCAGCCCGCCGACGAGGGCGCCGCGGACCTGGTTGAAGCCGCCGACGATCGCCGCGATGAAGGCGAACAGGCCGATCACCTCGCCATTCGAGAACTTCGCCAGATAGATCGGCGAGATCAGCACCGAGGCGACGACGGCGAGCGCCGCATTGATCACGAAGGTGAGCAGCACCATGCGCTCGACGGGGATGCCGAGGATGCGCGCCACCGTCGGGTTCTGCGCCGTCGCCTGCATCTGGCGGCCGAGCCGCGTGCCGCCGACGAACCATTGCAGCAGGCCGATCACGCCGAAGGCGACCGCGATGATCGCGACATGCTGCAGCGAGATCGCCGCGCCGAAGACCGAGATCGTCTCGGTCGGCACGAAGGAGGGGAATTTCTGCGCCTCGGCCGAGAAGCCGTCCTTGGCGCCTTCCTTCATGATGATCGACAGCGCCATGGTGGCGATGGCGAGCGGCAGGACGCCGTGCCGGATCATCGGGTCGACAATCGTCAGCTTGAAGCCGACGCCGAAGATCAGGATGAAGGCGGCGATGCCGATCAGGGCGCCCAGCCAGATCGGCGCGCCGAACAGCTTGATCGCGAGCAGCACCAGCACTGCCGGCAGCATCACGAACTCGCCCTGGGCGAAGTTGATCGTCTGCGAGGTCTGCCAGACCAGGGTGAAGCCGATCGCGGCGAGCGCATAGATTGCGCCCGTGGCGATGCCGGCGATGAGATAGGCGAGGAATTCGGCCATGGCTTTGCTCGCTCGGTGCGTTGAGCGTCATGGTCGGGCTTGGCCCGACCATCTCGGGATGATGAGATTCTCGGGTCGGCGCGCTGCGCCGCCCGGGAATGACGCGCCTGTTACGGGTTGATCTTCGGCAACGTCGCCGTGATCACCTGCTTGCCGTCCTTGACCTCGGCGAGGAAGCTCTCGCGGTCGAGGTCGCCGTTCTTCTCGATCGTCGTCTCGATCAGGATGCCCGGCTCGTCCGAGGTCTTGATGGTGGCGCCGCGCAGCGTGTCGGCGACGCCCTTCTTGTCGAACTTCTTCTGCTTCTCAGTCGCCCATTTCACCATGTAGACGGCCATGTAGCCCTTCATGCCGTTATGGTCGGAGGCGTAGTTGTACTTGGCCTGGAACTTCTTGCCGAACTCCTGGAAGGCCGGGATCGGCGCGTCGATCGAGAGGCCGACATGGCCCTTGACGCCGTTGGCGGCGTCGCCCGCGAGCTCGATCACCTTGGCGCCGAGCAGGGTGGTCTCGCCCACCATCGGCTTGGTGATGCCCTGCTGCTTGGCGGCGCGCAGGAAGCGGGCGCTCTCCTCCTCGTTCAGATAGACGAAGATCGCGTCGGCATTGGAGTTCTTGACCTTGATCGCGTCGGCGGCGAAGTCGGCCTGGCCCTGCTCGGTGGCGACGTCGACTGCGAGCTTGATGCCTGCCTTCTCCAGTTCGGGGATGATCGCGTCGCGGCCACCCTTGCCGAAGTCGTTATTGACCCAGACGACGGCGACCGAGCCGGCCTTGACCGTGTCCTTCAGGTATTTGGCGATCTTCGGCATCGCCGCAGTCTGGCTGAGCGAGGTCCGGAACAGGTATTGGTTGCCCTGCTTGGTCAGGCCGGCCGCCTCGCCGCCGACGAGCTGGGCGATCTCGGCGCGCTGGGCGATCTGCATGGAGGCGCCGATCGGGCCGGAGAAGACCGGGCCGAGCACGGCATAGGTGCCCTCGTCGATGGCGCGCTGCACGGCGGCGCGGGTGTTACCCGGATTGGTCTGGGTATCGTAGTGGACGATCTCGATCTGCTTGCCGAGGATTCCGCCCTTGGCGTTGATGTCGGCGACGGCGAGATCGATGCCGTTCTTCCAGTTGGTGCCGGCGGTGGCGCCGGCGCCCGACAATTCGACGACGTCGACCAGTTTGACCTTGTCCTGCGCCAGAGCCGGCAGGCTCGCGGCCATGCCGAGCGCGGCGCCGATGATCCAGTGCTTTTTCATGTTCGTTTCCTCCACATAGCCTTACGTTTTCTTGGCCTTACGTTTCTTGGTCCCCGCCCGGTGCTGTTCCGGGTCGTCTTGTTCAGGCCGCCCGTTCAGCGCCCTCGCGGGCTGCGAGCACGGCGTCGAAGGCGGCTCCGATGATTGCTTCCGATGCCTCCAGCCCGGTGAAGAGACGGAAGGCGTCGACGCCCTGGTGGATCGCGAGCTCCCGCCCGGTCATCACCGTCGCGCCGGTCTTTTGCGCCGCTTTCAGCAGCGGTGTCCAGAGCGGGTGGTAGACCGCGTCCGCCACCCATTGCGAGGGGCGGATGGCGCCCGCCTCGATCGGGATGCCGCGGTCCGGCAGCATGCCGATCGGCGTGCCGTTGACGATGCCGGCGGTGCCCTCGGCCGCGTCCTCGGCGCTGGCCGCGATCGTAACGCTCGCCCGCTCGCCGAGGAGCCCGGCCAAGGCCTCGGCCCTGCCACGTTCGACATCGTAGAGCCTCAGATGGTGCACGCCGCAGCTCGCCAGCGCAAAGGCGATCGCCTTGCCGACGCCACCCGCGCCGATGATCGCGACCGGCTGGTCGCCATCCTGCCGACCCAAACGGCGATAGGCCGTGGCGAAGCCTGATGCGTCGGTGTTGTGGCCGATCAGCCTGCCATCGTCGACGACGATGGTGTTGACCGCGCCCATCGCGGCCGCCTGCTCGGAGAGCCCGTCGAGCAGCGGCACGACCGCTTCCTTGTAGGGGAAGGTGACGTTGATTCCGGAGAAGCCGAGCCGTCTGATGCCGTCGAGCATGGCGGCGAGATCGTCTCTGCCAGCGCCCGCGACCTCGATCAGATGGTAGTGCGCCTCGATGCCGGCTGCCCGCGCGGCCGCCTCCTGCGCCGCTGGCGTCGCCGAATGCGCAATCGGCGAGCCGATCAGCCCGAGCAAAACCCGCTTGCTCTTCCTGGCGGTGAGGATGGTCGACATTCCGGTCCCTTTGGCGCCCGTCTCGGCAGGCTTCGTCGCTAGCTTCGAGATAAGCCGATTTGAACCGCTAACGCGATAACCAATTTGTCGCGAATGCCTAACCTGATGTTATCTTTTACGGCGAGCGTGCAAGCCGTGGTCCGACCACCGCGTTCATCTCTTCGCGCAGCAGCTTCACGAAGGTCTCGGCATAGAGCGAGAGCGCCTTGTCGTTCTTCATCGCCACATAGGTCTGGAAGTGGGTCGGCTCCTCGATCGGGATCGTGGCGATGCCCTGCATCGAGCCGTGCGCGACGGTGAACTGATCGATGATGGCGATGCCGAGCCCGGCCCGGACCAGCGAGCAGACCGTGGTGCCGAAACGCGCCCTGATCGCCATCTCGTAGCGCAGGTTCTGGCGTTGGAAGATCTCGCTCATGATCCTGCCGTATGGGTCGTTCGGGTCGATGCCGATCAGCTGGTGTTGGACGATCTCCCGGGCCGAGATGCTGCTGTAGCCGGCGAGCGGATGGCCTTGCGGCACGATGCAGAGCAGCTCGCCCATGGCCAATGGCATGAAATCCAGCCCCGGATGGTCGAGCTTGTAGCTCATCGCCACGATCTCGCCCTTGCCGAGCAGGAGATAGTCGAGCGCCTCCTCGATCTTCAGGATGTTGATGTCGATGCGCAGGTCGGGATGCTTGCGCCTGAGGCGCTCGATCGCGCGCGGCACCATGACGTGGCAGATGCTCGGCACCGAGCCGAGCTTGAACTCGACATCGCCGCCGCGCTCGATCCGGGCCAGCATCGAGTGCAGGTCGTCGACCTTGCGGTAGACGCCGTTGATCTGCTCGAAGATGTCCTTGGCTTCCGGCGTCGGCACATAGCGGCCGTGCCTGCGCTCGAACAGCTTGAGCTTGAGCGTGCGCTCGGTGTGCTTCATCAGCCGGCTGATGCCGGGGGCGGAGACATTGAGGAGCTTCGCCGCACCGGCGATCGTGCCGGTGATCATGATCGCCCGGATCACCTCGATCTGGCGCAGCGTCAGCATGGATAGCGTTTCCTCGCCCCGCTTGTCTGACGATAAGCGGAGGCGAGGTCGCGGGGGCTGTCAAGGCGGCAGGCACTGCCCGTTGGGGCTGATTGACTTTGGCGCGCTTTTGCCTGTCAGTTGACCTTGGGTCTTCGATTGCTCCGGGGGGATGCCATGGCTGACCAAGCTCATCCGGCGGCGCCGCCCCACCTGCCGTCGTTCATCACCGATCCGGGCGGTACGGATGTCCTGATGGTGGTCGCGGCGATCATTCTGCTCGCTGCCGTGCTCGGTGTCGGCCTGCTCTTCCTGCGCCTGCACACCTTGCCTGAGCGCATCGCCCATAAATCCCACAAGCTCCAGTTCGAGATCGTCGCCGTGCTCGGGCTGCTCGCTTTGTTCACGCATGTGCATCTCTTCTGGGTGATCGGCCTGCTGCTCGCCCTGATCGACGTTCCCGACTTCTCGGGCATGTTCAGCCGCATGGCCGGCGCGCTCGAGAAGATCGCCGGCATCGCGCCCGGCCGAGGCGGGGAGGCGGCTTCCGATGTGGAGCACGGCGTCGTCCCGCCGGAGGGCGATCGGGCATCTGTGCCGGTCGTGGCCGCCGCGCCGACCGGCCAGCATTGAGCGGAGGCGGCGATGCTCGAACTTCTCGTCTGCGCGCTCTTCACCATCGTCCCGGATTACCTCTACCGCCGCTATGGCCAGGGCAAGCGGCTGGGGAGGGAGATCACGCTCTATTCTGTCTGGTTCGAATTGCGCTGGGGCATCGTCACCTGCGTGATGCTGACGGTCGGGCTGATCACGGTGATCTTCTACAACCATCCCTCGACGACATCAGCCACGGTGTTTTTCCGCAGCGTTCCGATCGTGCCGGAGATCAATGGCCGGGTCGCGCAGGTCCATGTCGGTGTCAGCGGCAAGATCGCGCAGGGCGCGCCGATCTTCACGCTCGACAGTACCAGCCAGCAGGCGGCGGTCGAGACGGCACGGCGCAAGCTCGCCGAGGTCGACGCGACGCTGGTGGTGGCAAAGGCCGACATCCTTACCTTTGACGGCAAGATCCAGGAGGCGAGGAGCGCGCTGCAGCAGGCGCTCGACGAACTGCAGACCAAGCGCGAGCTGAAGCGGCGCAATGACGACATCGTTGCGACCCGCGAGATCGAGCGGCTGGAGAACATCACGGCAGGGCGCGAGGCTGCGGTGGCCGCCACGACGGCGTCGCAGGCGGCGGCCCAGACCAAGATCTCGACCTTGCTCCCGGCCGAGCGGGCCAGCGCCGAGGCTGCCTTGGCTCAGGCCGAGGTCGAGTTGAGCAAGACCGTGGTGCGGGCCGGCTTCAACGGCCATGTCGAGCAGTTCACGCTGCGGCCGGGCGATATCGTCAATCCGTTCATGCGCCCGGCCGGCGCGATCATCCCGGAGGAGGCCGGCCGTGGCCGGCTGCAGGCCGGTTTCGGGCAGATCGAGGCACAGGTGATGAAGGTCGGCATGGTCGCCGAGGTCACCTGCATTTCGAAGCCCTGGACGGTGATCCCGATGGTCGTGACCGGCGTGCAGGACTTCATCGCGGCCGGCCAGGTCCGCAGCGGCGAGCAGTTGATCGACGCCCAGCAGGTGGTGCGGCCGGGAACGATCCTGACCTATATGGAGCCGCTCTATCCGGGCGGGCTCGACGGCGTGACGCCGGGCTCGAGCTGCATCGCCAACGCCTACAGCAACAACCACGACATCATCGCGGCCAAGGATACCGGCACATTGCGCCGCATCGCCTTGCATGCGGTCGACGCGACCGGCGTGGTCCACGCCGTGCTGTTGCGCATCCAGGCGCTGGTGCTGCCGATCAAGACGCTGGTCTTCAGCGGGCATTGAGCGGGATCGAACCGGCTCCGCCCGTCAGAGCACGTCGCGCACGCGTATCAGCGTCGAATCCATGTGCTTGCCGATCACGGCTGCCAGCGCCTCGCCGTCGCGCCTCAGCAGCGCCTCGATCATCTCCTCGTGCTCGGCAACGGCGCCGGCCCATTTCTCCGGGCCTTCATTGCCGACGAAGCGCAGGCGCTTGATCCTGGCCTGCAAGGTGCCGTGCATCTCGACCAGCACATCGTTGCCGGAGGCGGCGACGATGGCGCTGTGGATCGCCTGGTTGAGCTTGAAATAGTCGAGGCGGTTGCGCGCCCGATAGAGCTCCATCATCTCGTCGTGCAGTGCCTTGATCGCGGCGACCGCCTCGTCGCTCGCCTGTGCGCAGGTCATCCTGCCGCCGAGCTGCTCCAGCGTCTTCAGCACTTCGAGGATCTGCACCAGGTCGTGCGCCGAGAGTTTGCGGACGATTGCGCCCTTGGCTGGCTGGATCTCGACGAGCCCTTCGCTCGCCAGCGTCTTGATCGCTTCGCGCAAGGGCGTGCGGGAGACACCGAGCTGAGCGCCGACGGCGCCTTCGTTGATGCGCTGGCCGGGTGTGAGCCGGCCTTCGATGATCATGTCGCGCAGTCGCTCCAGCACCTCCTCGTGCAGGGTGCGCCGCGTGATGCGCGGATAGAGTTCCTGCGTCTCGTTCGACATGCCGGCCTCGTTCGTCATCGCGGCTCTCCTTTGTCTTCTGTACGGCATGGCGCTTTCGCGCTGTCAACGCGATCCGACCAGCTGCGAAGGCGACCTCCCGACCGGTTGCGGCTTCGCC
>NZ_JBNNPK010000034.1:0-30769 GCF_050275675.1 Allobosea sp. NPDC003192 | reverse complement strand
CGTCTCTAAGGATGCTCCAGGAGGCTCCGGAACCAGCTGGAGCATCCTTCGAGACGCAGCTTTCGGCTCCTCCTCAGGATGAGGGCTGGGGGATGCCTCGAACAGTCTGTCGCTGTGGCGGCGCGAGCCGCAAACAAGTTCCAAGGAAGAAAATCTATGCTGACCGAAGCCCAGCGCGCGCAGGTGGTGCGCTCCTTGCTCGAAAGCCACCGCACCAAGAAGCAGGGTGAGCGGCCCTCGCAGATGTTCCCTGAGATCAAGATCGAAGACTCCTACGCAATCTCCTCGGCGGTGGCGCAGGAGCGGGTCAAGGCCGGCGCCCGCATCATCGGCCACAAGATCGGCCTGACCTCCAAGGCGATGCAGGCCTCTTCGAAGATCGACGAGCCCGATTACGGCTACCTCTTCGACGACCTTCTGCTCAACGACGGCGCCAAGGTGAAGTTCGAGAATTTCTGCGTGCCACGCGTCGAGCCGGAGCTGACCTTCATCCTGAAGGAGCCGCTGAAGGGGCCGGGCATCGGGCTGATCGATGTGCTGCGGGCGACCGAATATGTCGTGCCGTCGATCGAGATCATCGACGCGCGCGTCACCGAGCCGCGCAAGATCTTCGACACCGTGGCCGACAATGGCGCTGCCGCCGGCATCGTCCTCGGCGGCCGGCCGGTGCGGCCTGAGGACATCGATCTGCGCTGGGTCGGCGCGATCTTCTACCGCAACTCCGAGATCGAGGAGACTGGCCTCGCTGCTGGCGTGCTCGGCCACCCCACGATGGCGATCGCCTGGCTCGCCAACAAGCTCGCACCCTTCGACATCACCCTGCAGCCGGGTGACCTGATGCTGTCGGGTTCCTTCACCCGGCCGGTCTGGGCTAACAAGGGCGACACGCTGCACGCCGATTTCGGGCCGCTCGGCAGCGTCTCCGTCCAGTTCGTCTGAAGGATCGCTCGCCAATGGATCTGCCCCGCAACGCCTTCAAGGCCGCGCTCGCCCGCGGCGAGCTCCAGATCGGGCTGTGGAGCAGCCTGTGCAGCCCGATCGTCGCCGAAATCATCGGCCAGAGCGGCTTCGACTGGATTCTGGTCGACACCGAGCATTCGCCGAACGAGCCGCCGGCCGTACTCGCCCAGCTCCAGGCGCTGCAGGCCGGCACTGCGACGCCGATCGTGCGCCCGGCCTGGAACGATCCGGTGCTGCTGAAGCGCCTGCTCGACATTGGCACCCAAGCCGTGCTGGTGCCTTTCGTCCAGAATGCGCAGGAGGCGGCCAAGGCCGTCGCTGCCTGCCGTTATCCGCCGGCCGGTATCCGCGGCATCACCGGAAGCGGGCGCGGCAGCCGCTATGGCCGCGTGCCGGATTATCTCAAGCGCGCCGATGCCGAGATCTGCGTGCTCGTGCAGGTCGAGACCGGCGAGGCGCTGGCCCAGATCGAGGCGATCGCTTCGGTGGACGGGGTCGACGGCGTCTTCATCGGCCCCGCCGACCTCTCGGCCTCGCTCGGCCATATCGGCAATCCCGGCCATCCCGAGGTGCAGGCTGCGATCAAGGGCGCGGTCGAGCGGCTGGCGGCCGTCGGCAAGCCGGCCGGTATCCTGACGCCGTCAGAGGTCGATGCGCGCCGCTATATCGAATGGGGCTACCGCTTCGTCGCCGTCGGCTCGGATCTCGGCCTTTTGACCAAGCACGCGGACGCGCTGGCGAAGACGTTCCGGTAGGCCAACCCGACGGTTGGTCATCCACCCTTCCAACACGAAAGGCCCCGCAGTTGCCTGCGGGGCCTTTCGTATGAACGCGCGATGCGCGCGTCTTTCAATCGTCCCTGAACACCCGCTCATTGCGCTCATGGCGCTCCTGCGCCTCGAGCGACAGCGTCGCGATCGGGCGGGCTTCCAGGCGCTTCAGCGAGATCGGCTCGCCGGTCTCCTCGCAATAGCCGTAGGAGCCGTCCTCGATGCGGGAGAGGGCAGCGTCGATCTTGGAGATCAGCTTGCGCTGGCGGTCGCGGGCGCGCAGCTCGATGGCGCGGTCGGTCTCCGAGGAGGCACGATCGGCGATGTCCGGATGGTTCTCGCTCTCGCTCTGCAAGGTGACCAGGGTCTCCTTGGCCTCCTTGAGGATCTCCTCCTTCCAGGCGAGCAGCTTGCTGCGGAAATACTCCCGCTGCCGCTCGTTCATGAACGGCTCGCCATCGCTGGGCTTGTAGTCGGGGTCGAGAGTGATCTGCTTCGACATGGTGGGCCTTCTACATGATCATCCGCTCGAAGGCCCCGCCGGCTTTGCCGTGTCGAGGCCGCCGATTTGGCGCCCTTATAGCGATTGGTCACATCGGGAACAATCGCTTTTGCGCAGCCGTGAACAAGCTGGCAAAGCGCTGGAAAATCAGCGCAATCTGACGATGGCCGCGGCAATGTCGGCCGTGAGAGGCACGGCGATCTTTCTGCGGTAGTGGGTATGGTCGAAATAGTTGTCCGGCTCGCGATTCTCCGGCCGGTCGACGCGCCAGTCGACGAGAGCGGTGCGCGGGCGCTCGGCGGCGAGCTTGGTATAGGCGTTGAGGCAGCCGGCGTCGGCATCCGCTCCGGCTGTTCCGGGCACGGGCAGGGCCGTCACGATGTTCGGTGGCCGTACGAGCACGACCGGAACGTCCGAAGCGGCGCGCTCGAGCAGTTCGCGCAGTGCAATGGCCGGAGGAAAATGCCCAGTCAGGTTGTAGCCACTGATGTCGACCTGCTCGCGCAACGCTTCTCGAAGCTTGGGATCGGCAACGTATCCCTGGGCCTCGTAGCCCGCCTCGTAGTCCCAATAGCCGTCAGGACGTGCGCGTTCCGGCGAGGGCGTCATGAGATAGCTCAGGCGGCGAAGGCTTTCCTCGATCACATCGAAACGCAGCAGACCGCGCAGATAGGCAAACGGCGACCGTTCGTACAGCCAGAACGGGAACGGGCGGTTGACCGGCAGGTCGGCGTCCGCAAAGCACCAGCGGGCATCGACGCCGATCACCAGCGCCTTCGCCGGCTCCTTGCGGTGGCGCAGGAACCAGTCGAGCAGGACGAGGGTCTCGCGTGGGCCGGTGGCGGGGGCGATCAGCGAGACGAAGGGGATGCCGGTTTGCTGCGTCAGCTGCTCCGGCGAAACCAGCTGGACATGCGAATTACCGAAGATGGCGCCGGCAAAGGCCGGATCGCGACCGCGGCTGGCGGCGGCGGTGCGTGGTCCCTGCGGCCTGACGCCGGTCTTGAGCGCGAAAGGCGAACGCCCGCTGTCGTAAGGGTCGACCAGAAGGGCGAGCGTCGGCAGTGCGACCACCATTCCCGCTGCGACCAGCAGGAAGGTCCGGACGAAGCCGCGCCAGCGCCCCCTAGAACTGGAAGTAGATGAATTCATAATTGGCGTCGTCGCCGATCTTGAACAGGATCAGTACGAAGAGAATAGCGGTGAGGAGAGCCAGCCAGCGCGCCGGGGTCGCCTTGTGCACTGCCGCCCAGGCGGTTGGGCCGATCATGGCGACGGCGATCGCGGGCACGAAGGCGCGCCATTTGAAGCCGGTCCCGACCGGGCCAAGGCCGAACAGGCCCTTGTAGATGGTGAGCGCCGCCTCGAAGGAGGTGGCGCGGAACAGCACCCAGCACAAGGCGACGAACAGGAAGGTCAGCGCCCAGCCGAGCAGCGCGGGCATCGGTAGCCCGGCGCGGCGCCAGAGCACGCCGATGGCGAGCACGGCGCCGTGCGCCACACCCCAGGCGACGAAGTTGAGACCGGCACCGTGCCAGAGGCCGCCGAGCGCCATGGTGGCGAACAGCGCCCAAAGCTGCAGCGGCAGGCCATGCCGCGAGCCGCCGAGCGGGATGTAGAGATAGTCGCGCAGGAAGCGGGACAGCGTCATATGCCAGCGCCGCCAGAAATCCTGCAGGCTTGTGGCGCGGTAGGGCACGTCGAAGTTCTGCGGCAGCACGATGCCGAAGAGCAGGGCTAGGCCCAGCGCCATGTCGGTGTAGCCGGAAAAGTCGAAATAGATCTGGAAGGTGAAGGCGAGGGTGCCTTGCCAGGCTTCCGTCAGGCTTAGCATCTTGCCTTCGGCCGCGGCGGCGAAGACCGGGTTGGCGTATTCGGAGAGCGGGTCGCTGAGCAGCACCTTCTTCGCCAGGCCGATCGTCAGCAGCATGATGCCGCGGGCGATGCGCTCGGCGGCGTCGGGCCGCAGGTAAGGGCGCTCGTCGAGCTGGTGCATGATCTCGCGCCAGCGCACCAGCGGCCCTGCGAGCACCTGCGGGAAGAAGGCGATGTAGAGCGCGTAGCGGACGAGATCGTATCGCGGGGCCTCGCCTCGGCGCAGATCGGTCAGGTACATCACATGGTGGAAGGTGAAGAAGGAGATGCCGAGCGGCAGCGCGAGATCGAGCTTCGTCGTCGGCAATCCCGGAATCATCGCAGCGAGATCGGCGAAGAAGTTGAAGTACTTGAAGAGCGCCAGGATTGCGAGATTGATCACGATGGCGAGCGTGATCAATGTTCCACGCTTGGTCTTAAGGAAGGCTTCCGCGATCAGCCAGTTAAGCAGGATCGAGAAGGCGAGCAGCGGCACGAAGCGCCAGTCCCACCAGCCGTAGAAGGCAAAGGAGAGCAGCGCCAGCAGCGCCAGCCGCCAGGCCGGCGCGAAGCGTTCGACCAGCCAATGCAAAGCGAGCGCGAGCGGCAGGAAACCGAGCAGGAAGGCGAAGGAGTTGAACAGCATCGGGCGGGCGAGGGCGGCAGGAGAAAGGCCGCCTTAGACGATTATCGCCGCCCTGTCATGGTCAGGACGTCGCACGCCGCCCTCGTCGCAGGCCTCTTGCTCAGATGTTGTCGCCGCGCAGCGCCTCGCAGACGGCTTCCGTCACCTGCGCTGTCGTCGCCCTGCCGCCGAGATCGGGTGTGTGCAGGCCTGGGTCGGCGGTGACGCGCTCGACTGCGCGCATCAGCCGGGCGGCCGCGGCCTTCTCGCCGAGATGGTCGAGCATCATCGCTCCCGTCCAGAAGGTCGCGACGGGATTGGCGATGCCTTTGCCGGTGATGTCGAAGGCCGAGCCATGGATCGGCTCGAACATGGACGGCGTCTTGCGCTCGGGGTTGAGATTCGCGGTCGGTGCGATGCCGAGCGAGCCGGCCAGCGCCGCGGCGAGATCCGAGAGGATGTCGGCATGGAGATTGGTCGCGACGATGGTGTCGAGCGTCTCCGGCTTCAGCGTCATGCGCATGGTCATGGCGTCGACCAGCATCTTGTCCCAGGCGACATCCGGGAAGCCTGCCGCCACCTCGGCGGCGATCTCGTCCCACATCACCATGCCGTGGCGCTGGGCGTTCGACTTGGTGACCACGGTCAGGAGCTTGCGCGGCCGTGAGCGGGCGACCTCGAAGGCGTAGCGGATGATCCGGGTGACGCCGGCGCGGGTGAACATGGCGACATCGGTCGCGACCTCCTCGGGCAGGCCCTTGTGGACGCGCCCGCCGACGCCGGAATACTCGCCCTCGGAGTTCTCGCGCACGATCACCCAGTCGAGCTCGGGGCCGGAGACATGGCGCAGCGGGCTGACGATGCCGGGCAGGATGCGGGTCGGCCGGACATTGGCGTACTGGTCGAGCGGCTGGCAGATCGCGAGCCTGAGGCCCCAGAGCGTCAGGTGGTCGGGGATATCAGGCGCGCCGACGGCCCCGAAATAGATCGCATCGAAGGCGCGGAGCTGGTCGGCGCCGTCAGCCGGCATCATCACGCCGTGCCGGCGATAATAGTCGGAGCCCCAGTCGAAGGCATCGATATCGAGGCGGAAGCCGCCATCGCGCTCGGCACAGACCTCCAGGGCCTGGAGCCCGGCGGCGATGACCTCGGGGCCGATACCGTCCCCGCCGATGGCGGCGATCCTGTGCGTGCGCATGCTCTTGTCCGATGCTGTGCTGCTGTTGCTGAGGTGATTACTGGGCGGTCACGCCGGCATTGCGGATGACCGGCACCCATTTGTCGATCTCGCTGCGGACGAGCTCGCCGAGCGCGGCCGGGGTCTGGCCGGCCTCGTCAGGCAGTTCGGCGCCGAGCTCGAGGAAGCGCTTGCGCGTCGGCTCGTCCTTGAGGGCGGCGCGGGCGGCGGCGTTCAGCTTGTCGACGATCTCCTTCGGCGTGCCCTTGGGCGCGAACATCGCGTTCCAGCCCGTGGCCTGGAATTGCGGCAGGCCCTGCTCGGCCGAGGTCGGGACATCGGGAATGACCGGAAGCCGGTCCTTGACAGCGACGACGAGGCCCTTGCCTTCCTTTGCCTGCACGCTCGGGACGATGGCGACGGTCTGGTCGCAGACATAATCGACCTGGCCGCCGAGCAGCGCGTTCAGGGCCGGGCCGGAACCGCGGAAGGGGACGTGCTGCGGCTTGGTGCCGAGCAGCGAATCCAGGAAGAGGCAGGTCAGATGCGAGGTCGAGCCGACACCGCCCGAACCGTAGTTCAGCTTCTCGGCATTGGCCTTGAGATAGGCGACGAACTCACGGAAATCCTTGACCGGCAGGTCCTTCTTGGCGACCACCAGCATCGGCGTCGAGGCCGAGTTCATCACCGGCTCGAAATCGGTACGCGGATCATAGGCGAGCTTGGGATAGAGCCCGACGCTTGCTGCCTGCGTGCCGAGATTGCCCATCAGCAGCGTGTAGCCGTCCGGTGTTGCCCTGGCGACGCGGGTCGCTCCCGTGGTGCCGCCGGCGCCGGCGACGTTCTCGACCACGACCGACTGGCCGAGCGTGCGGCCCATATGGTCCGCCATCAACCTGGCGACGATATCGGTGGTGCCGCCGGCGGCGAAGGGTACGACCAGCGTGATCGCGCGGGTCGGGTAG
The DNA here is from genome assembly GCF_050275675.1 of Allobosea sp. NPDC003192. Lineage (NCBI taxonomy): Bacteria > Pseudomonadati > Pseudomonadota > Alphaproteobacteria > Hyphomicrobiales > Alloboseaceae > Allobosea > Allobosea sp. NPDC003192. The sequence continues at coordinate 23,916 of NZ_JBNNPK010000034.1, read as the reverse complement.
GTCTGTGCAGCCACTGAAGATATCACCGCCAGCCCGAGCGCCAGCGCGATCAGCATTCGCTTCATCGGTTCTCTCCCTGTGCGAGCGCCGGTCGGCGGCGCTTCGACCTGCTCTTCCATTTATCTTCCATGGAAGTTTGCATGGTTTATCGTCACCGCCAGGACATATGATGTCAAGCTTCCATTCTTGCTTGCATGGAAATAATCAAATGTGCTCAATCGGCCGCTGGAGGAGCCATGGTCGAGCTGACGCGCGCAGAGATTCCGGATGCTGGAGCAAAGCGTGGTTCGCTGGTCGACGAGGCCTATGCCGCGCTGAAGCAGGCGATCCGCGATACCGATTTCCCGCCCGGCTATCAGGGCTCGGAGCAGGAGATCGCCGTCCGCCTCGGCATGAGCCGCACGCCGGTGCATGAGGCGATCATCCGGCTGCAGGAGGACGGGCTGGTCCGTGTCCTCTCAAAGCGCGGCGTACTGATCTGCCCTCTGGCGCCGCAGGATATCCGCGAGATCTACGAGGTCGTCATCGCAGTGGAATCGATGGCGGCGGAGCTGCTGGCGGGCTTGCCTGAGGCGACCCGCGCAGCTGCGGCTGACGAACTGGAGGCGGCGACCGCCGCTATGGATGCAGCGCTGGCACGCGACGATCTGCCGGGCTGGGCCGAGGCCGACGAGCTCTTCCATCGCCTGTTGGTCGAGCGCTGCGGCAATGGCCGCTTGCGCCGCATCGCCCAGACGGTGACCGACCAGGCCCATCGCGCCCGTATGCTGACATTGAAGCTGCGGGCGAGGCCGAGCGGCTCGGCGCAGGCACATCGCGCGATCATCGCAGCTTTGCGTTCAGGCGATGCGGGAGAGGCGCATCGCAGCGCCCGGGCGCACCGCGTCGCGGCCCGCGACGAGATCGTGCCCTTGATCGAGCATATCGGCCTGCGGCAACTTTGAGCTGCCGGCATTCGCCCTGAACGATGCCGCAGGTCTGCGGGATCGCTGAATGACGACGGACGCCTTCTTCGCGAAAATCCGGACCTACGCCGATCTCTCGGAGGCTGCCGAGCGCGCCTGGGCGGCTCTTCTGCGGCCAAGGCACTATCGCAGGGACGAGATCTTCATCAGGGCAGGGGACGTTCCGACGAGCTATGCCTTCGTGGTCGAGGGCCTGTTCTATCAGCACTATGCCGGCCCCGACGGCGACCTGATCGTCAAATATTTCTTTCCTGAGAACCGTATCGCCGCCTCGGTCAGCGCGACGCTGCTGGCTGAGCCGAGCCTGTTCACCATCACGGCGATCGAGGACAGCGCCGTCCTCGAATACGACTTCGCGGCGTTCAGGACGCTCGCTGCGACGTTTCCCGATATCGGCGCCTTCTACATCCGCTACATGGAACGCCACTGGATCATCGACAAGGAACCGGACGAGATCTCCTTCCGGCACGACGACGCGATGAAGCGCTATCGCGACTTCATCCGCCGCGAGCCGGAGCTGCACAAGCGGCTGAAGCAGCACCACATCGCCGCCTGGCTCGGCATCACCCCGGAAAGCCTCAGCCGCCTGAGGCGCGCCATCGCCTATGGCCGGATGGAGCGCGGCTGAAGCGCTTTCTTACCAACATCAATTCGCGGATGCCGCATCGCCCCTAACACTCGCCATCAAGCAGCCGCGGTGGTGGTCATCGCGGCGCTTGTTGGACAGGGCGGGCGCGCCTCGCCACGATCGCGGGAGATGCAAGATGACCAGGATGATTTTCGTGAACCTGCCGGTGACGGATCTGGCGCGCGCCAAGGCCTTCTACGAAGCGCTCGGGTTCATCAACAATCCCCAGTTCAGCGATGACAGCTCGGCCTGCATGGTCTGGAGCGAGGCGATCCATGTGATGCTGTTGACCCACTCCAAATGGAGCAGCTTCACCAGCCGCCCGATCCCGCCGGCGAGCATGAGCGAGGTCATGCTGGCGATCTCCTGCGACAGCCGCGAAGCCGTCGACCGGATGAACGAGGCGGCGGCGAGCCATGGCGGCAGCGCCGACGTCAATCCGCAGCAGGACCTCGGCTTCCTGTTCAACCGCAGCCTGGTCGATCCTGACGGCCATGTCTGGGAGGCGGTGTGGATGGATCCAGCGGCGATTCCAGTGGGCTGAGAGATCGGCTTGGTTCCTTTGCCGTGGCCGGCGAACTGCCAAACCAGTTGTAACAGCCCGGCAGGAAACCGCCGGGCTCTTTCAACTCGGAGGCGAATGGACAGGTTCTCGGTACCAAGTCGCGCGGGGCGCGAGACTTTTCAAAATGCAATGACGGTGTCACTTAGGTGCTTTTAATTTCAATGAGTTACATAGGGTGGTGCTTTTGATCGTGTCACTATGGCGCAATGAAAATGTCACTGGGCGAGCTCGCCGTAGCTGAGCTCCAGGCAAAGAAAAACCCGGCAGTTTGAGCTGAGCCAGGCATGAAAGCCCGAGCGTGACACATCCAGCGCTTCGCAAAGCCACGCCACCGGTCAGATTCCCCGGTGCTTCGCAATGAACGTGAACCTCATGTCACGTCCTTCGCGAAGTAGGCTGCGGCCTTTTTTAGGATGTCGCGCTCCGCCTTGAGCTTGGCTACCTCTCGCCGCAGCTTCTCGATCTCAAGTTGCTCCGGCTTCATCTGACCGTGGCCGGGAAAGGCCTGCGTAGGATCGGCCGAAAGAGCTTCACCCATTTGCGCAACTGGTTCTCGTGGACATCCAGATCCCGAGACGCCTGCGCCGCTCACTCCGCGATCCTTGATCAGACGGACCGCCTCGATCTTGAACTCACGCCCAAACTGTCTTCGCCGCATACCCCACCTCCGGGTTCATGAAACACCTAATCCCGGTGTCCACGAAACCGGCAGCAGGCCAACCGGACATGTCGGCGACTTGATCGGTGTCGTGGAAAGATTCAAAATCACATCATCGCTTTAGATCAAAGATTCTGTGAGCGGGGGCTGCGACGGGCTCGCCGTCGAGAAGTGTGCTGAAGGCCTGCGCTGCGCGCCCGACATAGCGTTCCTTATGCCAGAGCTTGACGAAGTGCCGGTGGGGAATATCCGCCGCGACCTCGGTGAGCAGGCCTGAGTTTAAGTCGCTGGCGACAACGAGCTTCGACATCAGGCCGGCAGCTGAGCCTGCTGCGATTGCGGTGCGCACGGCTTCATTGGCCGGCAGTTCCAGCACGACCTCGAGGTCGGCGGTAGAATGGCCGGCGCAGGCGAGAACCGCTTCAAGGGCCTGCCGGGTACCTGAACCGGGCTCGCGCAAGACCCAGAGGCTCTCGCCGAATTCTGACGGGTCCACGCGTGTGCGCCTAGCCCAGGGGTGAGCGGGCGCGACGACAATCGCTAGTTCGTCTAGCGCGACGATCTCCTGCACCAGAAGCGGATCATCAATCTCGCCTTCGACGAAACCGATGTCGGCGCGTCCGTTGTGAATGGAAGCTGCGACCGTCTCGGTGTTGCCGATCATCAGCGGTGTCTCGATACCCGGGTGTTGGCTGCGAAACAGGGCAAGCTTCTGTGGCAGCCAGTAGTTGCCAACCGTTTGACTCGCAGCGAAGGACAGTCGCCCACGCTTTAGCCCGGCAAGATCCGACAGGACCTGCTCGCCAGCGACCGCACGGGCAAGGATCGCACGCGCCTCGTTCAGAAACTGGCGCCCAGCATCGGTCAGGACAATTCGGCGCCCGACGCGGTCGAACAGTTTCACGGCATGGCGATGTTCAAGCGCCGCAATCGCCGCACTCGTCGCCGACTGGGTGAGGTTCAGTTCCGTGGCGGCGCGTGTGACGTGCTCACGTTCAGCGACCGCGACAAAAATGCGAAGCTGTTCGAGGGTCATGAGCGTCGACGGTTCCGCGGAGTTTCGGCAGCCTGCAACGAAAATGATCGAGCTTATCGATCGAAACAAGAGAAACAACACGTTGGATTGTTTGAATCCGATGGCTCACAACCCGGCCGATAGAATTCCGGGTGCTGTGATGACGCTTCAAATCCCACATCGGGCGAGTCTGACTGATAGAGCAATCTCAGGCGTGAAGCGCTTCGGGCCAGGTGTGCTGCTGTGTTTGGCCGTTTCGGTTGCCGCGCTCGCGGCCGAGCGCCTCGAAGCCGCATTCTTCCAGCGGGCCTGGCTTGAAGCGCTCGTCTTGGCGATCCTTATCGGAACCCTAGTCCGGTCCCTCTGGAAGCCCGATAACCGCTGGCGCCCGGGCATCTCGTTTTCGGCGAAGGCGCTGCTGGAGGTTGCGGTCGTGTTGCTCGGTGCCTCCCTGAGCGCCGCGACGATCGCCGTCACCGGCGCCCCACTCCTGCTTGGTATCGCCGCCGTGGTTTTCGTCGCGATCGGCCTGAGCTACGGCATCGGCCGCCTGCTGGGACTGTCGCAAAGGATGGCGATCCTCATCGCTTGCGGCAATTCCATCTGCGGAAATTCGGCGATCGCAGCAACGGCGCCAGTCATCGGCGCTGACGGCGAGGATATCGCCGCCTCGATTGCCTTCACTGCCGTGCTCGGGGTCGTGGTCGTGCTTGGCCTGCCACTCCTGATTCCGATGCTGGGCCTCAGCACCCAGCAATTCGGAATCCTGTCCGGCCTGACGGTCTATGCCGTCCCCCAGGTCCTCGCGGCCACGGCTCCGGCGGGACCGACCGCGATCCAGATCGGAACCTTGGTCAAACTGGTGCGTGTGCTCATGCTGGGACCTGTCGTCCTGCTCCTCGCGCTGCTGTCGGGACGGCTGCGCCCCGAGGCGAATGAACCGGCACCGCACGAGCCGGCGGAAGCTCGGCCCAAATTGCGCCCATTCGCCGTCCAACACCTCGTACCCTGGTTCATCGTTGGCTTCATGGTGATGGCGGCGCTTCGCTCGGCCGGGTTGATTCCCACGGCTCTGCTGACGCCGATCGCGACTGTCGCGCATGCGCTGACGATCGTCTCGATGGCGGCGCTCGGGCTTAGCGTCGACGTCCGCTCCGTTGCCAAAGCCGGCCCCCGCATTACAGCCACGGTCGTCCTCTCGATCCTCGCGCTGATGACGATCTCGCTCGGCCTCATCCGCCTGCTTGCGGTGCCCTGAACCACTCAGACAAGAAGAAGCGGGCCTGAATGGTCGCTTCTCGGCTGCTCAGCTATGAGTCTCAGGACTTGCACTTCCGGGAGGCCATGGACGCGCTCCCTTCAGATCATTGGCCAAACTGGAAGGGCAGCGTTACGGGGGTATGCCTTCTTTCGTCATTGTCCCCGCATGCGCAATTCTTGGTACAATAGGCGCTGACAGACCTCGAAATGGATACCTCGACCCTCCTAATTGTCCATCGGGTGATGAGCGAACGGAGCATCCGGGGCACTGCCCGGGTGATGAGGAAACCGGTTTCAAGCATTGCCGCCGCGATCGATCGCCTGGAGAGCCAGATCTCTGTGCCGCTTGTGCAAAAGGCGGGGACGAGCGTTGTTCTGACTCTTGAGGCGGAGAGGCTTTCTCCTGCCATCAAGCAGCTCGCCGAGCATGTCCAGGACATAATGGCCATCGGCAATCGCAGCAGGCAGGACGTCTCGCTGAGCCTGAGCGCTTTGGCGCGCTTTGCGCATGTCGCCGAAACCGGCAGCATCCGCCGCGCGGCCAAGTCGCTCGGGCTGGGCCAGCCTCAGCTTGCCCGCCAGATCGCACATGTCGAAGCGACACTTGGCTGTCGCCTGCTCAACCGCCGCGTGGACGGCTCGACCATGACAGAGGCGGGAAAACGGCTGGTCACGTCGACACGTGCCATCGAGGCGATCTGGAATGAACTTGCCCATGCGGCCGCCGGGCGTTCCCGCCGAAGTGCCGCGACGATCCGGCTCGGCTCGATCAGTCCAATGGGACATGACAGCTTCGTCGCTACTCTGCTCGCTTCGCTGGTCGCGACCTGGATGAATGACAAGCCCCGCCAACCCTTGTTGGTAGCCAACACGACCACCGAAGGGCTCATCGCCGGGCTGAAGAGCGGCACCTACGATGCGGTGCTCCTGAACAGCGTCACCGTTCCAACGGATTTCGACAGTTATCTGATATCACGATCGCCGCTGTCGCTTGTGGGTCAGTCGCAAGTTATCAAAGCGGGAGAGGGCCGGGATGACCTGGCCAGGATCGTGCTTGGCTCTCCTGTCGCCGTCCCAAGCCCGAGGAGCGGGCTACGCCAGATCATCAATCGCCTGCTGGCGGATACGCTTACCGAGGCTGAACTGGACAGGCTGAAGGTGATCGAGCTGGATTCGATGCCCATCGTCATCAATCTGGTCCTGCATCACGGCGCCGTTTCGGTGCTGCCGTCGGAATCGGTCGCCCGGATGAGCGGTGACCTGCGGCAAATCCCGCTACCTGCAGAACTGGCCCTGCCATATTGGCTTGTCTGCCGGAAGAATGAGAGCGGACGCCAGACCGCCGACGCCCTGCTGACCGTGCTGGCGCGTTTGGGCTATGGCGAGAACGCAAAATAGCGCCTGAGAGTACGGGGACGCGATCGGGCTGTGACCTTCGATGGCTCCGCGTCCCGCCCGATCGTTAGCGACGCGAGCAGCTTCGCAGGACCGCCCGGCGAGCCCGGCGGGCCTGAGGTCAGATCGTGGTGCGACAGAGCCTGACCAGCGACGCTTTCGGCCTCAGCATAAGGGCTCCGCCCCGCTGAACCAGAGGAGCTCTTCGCCCAGCGGCGAATAGCGAAAATCGCTAGACTGCTGCGCACTCGATTTACGAGGACGGACGTCAATCCGGGTTAGATGGCGACGCTTGTTGCCGTCGTTTAAGTATCGGATACCACTTGAGAATTCATGAATTCGCAGTTCGGGATGCTGGGCATCTTATGCCAATCTGAAGAATTTGGGATATCCCAAAACATATACACCTCGACATAGGGTCATAGGGGCCTTCTCAGCGGTCAGAAGCTGTGCTTGGCTGCTCCTACAAGAAGACCTTCAGGGGAACTAATGCATGTCATGACTGCCCTTTAGGCAGGCCGCTCGGCTGCGCGACGGGATGCCGGCAGGGCAGGTCTCTCAGCCGGAGAGTAGACCTGTCTCGATACCCAATATCAGCGCGGCATCCGCGCCCATTGTCGGCAGCGGAGCCGGGCAGCGCGAAGCGCATGCCGTTCTGCCTGCCGTGTGACCCGCCCGGCAAAAGAAGGGATTGCCCCTTCATTCGCATTGAAATCTGGGAAGACGAAAAATGCAGGAAATCTGGATCGATTACATCAACGCCTTGGACACCAAGGCGCTTGAGCTGACCAACGATGAAATCCTCGACGCGGTGTCGGAGGCGCTGGCAGCGCAAGGGCGAGGCGAAACAGTAATCGAACCCAGGGTTCACCTGGTTCCCGAGAGCTCCGACAAGGGCCATTTCAACGTCCTGCGCGGCTATGTGAAGCCGCTCGACTGCGCCGGCGTGAAAGTGGTCGGTGACTTCGTCGACAACTACAAGGTCGGCCTGCCCTCCGAAATGGCGTTGCTGAACCTGTTCAACCCGCGGACCGGCATGCCGCAGGCCATCATCGACGCGACGGCGATCACCGACATGCGCACCGGCGCGATCACCGCGCTCGGCGCCAAGCACCTGGCGCGCAAGGACAGCAAGATCCTTGGCCATGTCGGCGCGCGCGGCACGTCCTACTGGAACGTGCGGCTCCTCGACCATCTGTTCGATTTCGACGAGATCCGTGTCCATTCGCGCCGTCCTGAGAGCCGCGAGGCCTTTGCCGCACGCCTGGAAAAGGATCTCGGCAAGAAGATCATCGTGACGGACAGCTGGGAGGATTGCCTGAAGGGCGCCGACATCATGGTGGAGGCGAGCCGCCTCCCCGAACCGACGCCGCTGTTCAAGACGAGTTGGGTGAAGAAGGGCGCCTTCGTGGTTCCTTACGGGACGATGAGCGCGTTGGAGTTCGATCTCACGGATATCATGGACAAGGTCGTCGTCGACGACTGGGGGCAGTGCCAGCCGGGCCGTCCTTTCGGCGCGCTTCGCCGGCATGTCGACGAAGGCAAGGTGACGCTGGAGACGCTCCATGGCGAGCTTGGCCAGATCGTTGCAGGGCTGAAACCCGGACGCACCGACGACAGCGAAACAAACCTGTTCTGGCATCGCGGCCTGTCGTCGTCGGACATCGCGCTGGGACACGCCATGCTTGAAAAGGCAAGGGCGCTGAAAATCGGACAACGCCTGAGATACGCCTGAGCGAATACCGTCAACCGTACACATCTAAAAACAAGAGGGGTGCGATCATGTTCAAGGTCTTCAAGGCGCTGGCCGGCGCCGTTGTTCTCGCCGGGCTCGCCAGCCCTGTTGTTGCGCAGACGGTCAAGGTCGGCAGCAAGAACTTTACCGAGCAATATGTGCTCGCCGAGATCTACGCGGCGGCACTTGAGAATGCCGGTATCAAAGTTGTCAGGAAGATCAATCTCGGCGGAACGCTGATCGCGCATCAGGCCCTGACGACCGGCGAGATCGACCTTTATCCCGAATACACCGGCACCGCTCTGATCTCCGTCGTCAAAGGCAAGGTCCAGAGCGACCCGGATGCCGTCTACAAGGAGGTCAAGGACTTCTACGAGAGCAACTTCAAGGTCACATGGCTGAAGCCCGATGCGATCAACAATGGCTATGCCCTGCTGGTCCGGCCGGAAACGGCGGCAGCCCATAACCTCAAGACGCTGAGCGATCTCGGCAAGGTTGCCTCCACGCTGATCTTGGGTGCCGGCCCTGAGTTCAGCGAGCGGGCAGACGGGTTGCCCGGCCTCAAGGCCACCTATGGCGCGGTGTTCAAGGAGTTCAAGCAGTTCGCCAAGCTCGGCCTGCGCTACGACGCGCTGGCCGCCAAGCAGATCGAGGTGGCGAACGGCTTCGCAACCGACTGGCAGATCGCCGACGGCAAGCTGGTCGCGCTCGACGACGACAAGCAGCTGTTCCCGCCCTACTACGTCGCGCCCGTCATCAGGCAGGACACGCTCGCGGCCAATCCGAAGATCGCCGCAACGCTCGACGCTCTCTCCCCGCTGCTGGACAACGACACGATGCGCAAGCTCAACGCGCGCGTCGAGAAGGATCGCGAGGAGCCGAAGGACGTCGCCAAGGCGTTTCTGAAGGAAAAGGGCGTGATCAAGTGAAACATCGCGCCGTCCAGGCCGTCGCCATGAAGCCAGCCGTCACGCTCGGGGCAACCCGCTTGACCATCGGCGATATCGTGGACGTCGCCGATGGTCGGCGTTCCATCATCTTCTCCGAAGTGGCCGAGGCCCGTATCGAAACCTCGGCGCGTACGCTCGCTTCGCTCAGCGCTGCGGGCGAGCGCATCTACGGCGTTACCACCGGTCTGGGGGCCGCCGTCGATACCACGTTGCGGGCGGATGACGACGTGCAGATGCGCGTGCCGCTGGCGCGTTGCGTCGGCGTCGGCCGGGCCGGTTCGCGCCGGGAGTTGCGCGCCATCATGACCACGCGGGCCGCGCGGCTCGCCCGGGGCTGTTCCGGCGCGAGTCTCGCGACAGCGCGCGGCTTGGCCGCGCTGGTGGAACGCGACGTGCAGCCGGTCGTCCCGATGACCGGCTCGATCGGGGAGGGAGATCTCGCACCGCTTGCCGCGATCGCCTCCGTTCTCACCGCGCAGGGCGCTGCGACTCTGGACGGCGAGATCATCCCCGGGGCCGTGGCGTTGGAACGCGCCGGTCTGGTTCCCCTCCGTCTCGTCGGCAAGGACGGCCTCGCGCTGGTGTCGTCCAATGCCGCTTCGGTCGGTCTCGCGGTGCTCTGCGTCGCCGATGCCCGGCACATGCTCTCGGCCGCCGTCGCGGCCGGAGCGCTTTCTTTCGAAGCCTACCGCTGCTCGCTGAATCCCATATCGGAGGTCGCGCTGGCACTGCGGCCCCTGCCGGGCCAGGAAGCGGTCGCAGGCGCGATGCGCGTGTTGCTTGAGGGCGGGACTCTTGTCCAGCCGGGCGCAGCCCGCCGCCTGCAGGACCCGTTGAGCTTCCGATGCATTGCCCCCGTCATGGGAGCGGCGGCTGCGGCGCTCGACGCCGCGCGCGATATCGTCGAGGCCGAACTCAATAGCAGCGACGACAATCCGGCGATCCTGCCGGAAGGGCACTCCCTGCCGAATGCCAATTTCGACACAACCCATCTGACGCTCGCCTTCGAAGGGCTGGGGCTCGCTCTGGCCCGGGTCGCGGCGATGGTCGGCGAGCGGATCATGAAGCTGATGTCGCCGGCCTCCAGTGATCTGCCGCGCTTTCTGAGCCCTATCCAGAGCGGTCGCAACGGCTATGCCACCGTGCAGAAGACGGTCGCGGCGCTGGTTGCGGAGATCCAGTACCGGGCCAATCCGATGCCTGTCTTCGTCCTGCCGGTCGCCGACCGGGTCGAGGATTACGCCACCATGGCGACGGCTGTGGTCGAGAAGACCGCCGACATCGTCACGCGGCTGCGGCTGCTGATCGCCGTGGAGTTGATGGTCGCGGCCCAGGCCGTCGATCTGCGCGAGGGCATCGCTCTCGGGCGAGGTGTGGCCGGCGTCCAGGCGGCGGTGCGCGGCGCCGTTGCCATGCTGACCGAAGACAGGCCCGCGACGCCCGACATCGAGGCGCTGGATGCGATGATCGCGGCAGGCGCCTTCGATGTCTTCGGCGGGATCGGCGAGGGGGCGAAGTGATGCTGCGCTGGGTTCCGACACATCTGCCCGAGATCGTTCAGGCGCTGTGGGAGCATGTCGTGCTCGTCGTGGTCTCGGTGGCGATCGCCCTGGCCATATCGCTGGTTCTCGGCGTCTACAGTGCGCGCCGACCTGCGGTTTACGCGGTTGTGGTCTTTCTGACCGGCGCCATCTTCGTGATTCCGAGCCTGGCGCTGTTCGCGCTGCTCATCCCCTTCCTTGGGCTCGGCTTCAAGCCGGCGGTCGTCGGGCTCGTCTCTTATTGCCTGCTCGCCCTGGTCCGCAATGTGGCGCTCGGCATCAGGTCGGTGCCACCGGAGGTGCTCGATGCAGCGACGGGCATGGGTTACGATTCCTGGCGGCGCCTGCTGAGGATCGAGTTGCCGCTGGCGATGCCGCTTATCGTGTCCGGTGTCCGCATCGCCACCATCACCGTCATCGGGATCGCGACCGTTGCCGCTTATATCAATGCGGGCGGGCTGGGCACGATCATCTTCGCCGGCATCGACCAGCGCTATCCCGAGAAGATCCTGACCGGCGGCCTGCTGGCGTCCGCAATGGCAGTGGCGGCCGACTTCGCCCTGACGCGCCTCGAACGGCGTCTGCGCCTCGGACGGGTGGGCTGACATGTCGCTGATTACCGGAACCTTCGCCTGGGTCGCCGATCACTGGGACCTGATGCGGACCGCCTTGATCCAGCACGCGGAAATGAGCCTCTGGTCGCTCGGTCTGGCCCTCGCTATCGGCATTCCGCTCGCCATCTCCGTTCTGGGGCGCGAGCGGCTGGCCGCGCTCGCCATCAACGTCGTCAACACGCTCCGCACCATCCCAAGTCTCGCGATCCTCGCCGCGGCGTTGCCGCTGCTCGGAATCGGCCTCGTGCCGTCCGTCGTCGCGCTGGTGGTGCTGGCGCTGCCGCCGATCCTGCTCAACACCTATATCGGCCTGCGGGAAGTGGATGCCGATCTCGTCGACGCGGCAGCAGGGATGGGCATGACGCGCGGCCAGATCCTGCGCAAGGTCCAGATTCCGCTAGCCGCCCCGGCGATCTTCGCGGGCATGCGGACGGCTGCCATCCAGGTGATTTCGGGAGCGACGCTCGCCTCCTTCATTGGCGGGGGCGGCCTCGGAGATTTCATCACGGCGGGGATCGCGGTCATGGACCAGCAGCGGCTGCTCGCCGGAGCGATCCCGATCGCGCTCCTCGCGATGGGCGTCGAAATACTGCTGGGTTTTGCGGAGCGGCGCCTGTTCAGGGACGTGCGCGAGGGAGGCAATGCGCGATGATCAGGCTGGAAGGCATCACCAAGCGCTTCGGCGCCGCCAAGCCCTCGGTGGACGATGTGACCATCGAGATGCCGGAAGGGACGACGACCGCGCTCATCGGCCCTTCCGGCTGTGGCAAGACCACGACGATGCGGATGATCAACCGCATGATCGAGCCGAGCGCAGGCCGTATCTTCATCGAGGGGCAAGACGTCACCGGGCTCGACCCCGTGACGCTGCGGCGGCGCATCGGCTACGTCATCCAGCAGATCGGCCTCTTCCCGCATATGACTGTGGCGGAGAACATCGCCACGGTGCCGCGCCTGCTGGGCTGGACGAAGGGCAGGACCGAAGAGCGCATCGACGAGCTCCTGACGCTGGTCGGGCTCGAGCCGGAGCGTTTCCGCAGCATGATGCCGCATCGCCTGTCCGGCGGGCAGCGCCAGCGCGTCGGCGTGGCGCGCGCGCTCGCCGCCGATCCGCCGGTCATGCTGATGGACGAGCCCTTCGGCGCCATCGATCCGATCGCGCGCGAACGGCTCCAGGACGAGTTCAAGGACATCCTCAAGCGCGTGCGCAAGACCATCGTCATGGTCACGCATGATCTCGACGAGGCGATGAAGATGGGCGACCGCGTTGCCATCATGCGCGACGGCCGGCTCATCCAATATGCGACACCGGACGAGATCCTGGCAGCGCCAGCGGATTCCTTCGTCGAGACCTTCGTCGGCCCCGACCGCGCGCTCAAGCGCCTCAGCCTGCGCACGGTCGATGCGCTGATGCGGCCGGGGACAATCGCGGATGCGCCCGTGGTCGCCAGCGGCGCATCGGTCCGAGAAGCGCTGGCGCGCCTGATAGGCTCCGGCATTCGCAGCGTGAACGTTCGTGGCTCTGACGGAACCATCCTGGGCCATGTCACGCGCGACGCCATTCTCGACGGGGCGGATGCCGCGGCATGAGCTGGGTCGCCAATGCCCGCATGTATGCGGTGACCGCCGATGCCTCGGCTGCCTGGGCTGAGCTTTTTGCCTGGGTCGCCCGCAAGAGCGGCGTCGCTCTGGAGACGATAGAGCATCACACGAGCCAGCCGATGACGGCGCTCTGGACGCGAGCCGATCTGGGTGCGGCGTTCATGTGCGGCCGGCCCTGGACGCGAGCCGAGCCGAAGCCCGTGCCGATCGCCTGTCCCGTGCCGGCGCCGTCGCGCTACGAAGGCGCTCCGCGCTACATGACCGATATCGTCGTGCGGGCCGACAGCCCCTTCCGGACGCTGGAGGATACGTTCGGTCATCGCATCGGCTACACGCTGGAGGAATCGCAGTCCGGCTTCAATGCCCTGCGCCACCATCTGCTGCGCTATCGCTCTGCGAGCCGGCCCGCGCTCTATGCGGAAAGTGTCGGTCCGCTGCATACGCCGCGCGGCGTGGTCGCAGCGCTTCTGTCTGGCGCGGTCGATGTCGGTCCGCTCGATTCCTATGCCTTCGACCTTATGCGCACCGCACCGGACGATCCCGCCCACCGCTTACGCGTCGTCGCGACTACGGTTCCTGCTCCGATCCCGTTTTTCGTCGCATCGCCGTCCTGCCCGCAGGATGTGGTCGTAGCATTGCGGGAAGGATTTCTGGCTGCTGGTAACGAACCTGAACTTGCAGATCTGCGGGATCGCTTGCTCCTGAGAGGCTTCCATACCGTCGTCGAGCCGGCCTACGATCTGCTCCGCGCCTGGGATGCGGAGGCCGTTGCAGCCAAGTATGGCATGCCTCGATGATCGCGCCGTTCTGCCGTTGTGGAGCTGAAAGGCAATTCGTCACAGCCGATGATCGCCGCCGCTCTCGAAGTCTCTTGATCCTCCCGACGGCGCTATCGAGTTGTCGTCTGAGGATACGACGAGTGTGAAGATTCCGGGCCGGTTCAATTCATCGCGCCTGATCCAGCGTATCGTGCCAGTTCGCGACCAGATCGCTGCCTGCAGAAAAGAATCTGACGATGCCGGCATGATAAACTCACGTTGATCCCAGTAACCCTGGCAAGGAAACCACAATGCGCCTCGATCGCCGGACCGCACTGTCATTGCTTTTGGGCGCCGCGAGCTTGAACCCCACACGGCTAGTTGCTCAATCAACAGATTATCCGACGCGATCGATCCGCATCGTTGTCGGGTTTGCTGCCGGCGGTGCGCCGGACGCGCTTGCGCGGATCGTCGCGGATAAGCTGACCCAGCGTTGGGGCCAGCCTACGATAGTCGAGAACCGCGTCGGCGCGCAGGGCAACACGGCCCTTGCCGCCGTCGCGAAATCGGAGCCCGATGGCTATACGCTGGCGCTCATGCCAGTTGGCAACGCAGCGGTGAACCCCAGCCTATTTGCGAACCTGCCCTACGATCCAGTCAAGGATTTCGCTCCGATCACCCAACTTGCCACCGTCGAGAACGTGCTCGTCGTCGGAGCGCAATCACCGATCAAGACGGTGCAGGACCTGATCGCACTCGGCCGCTCGAAAACGGCCAACTTGACTTATGCCTCACCCGGCGCCGGCAGCTTGGCGCATCTCGCGGCCGAATTGCTGGCGCGCTCAGCCGGGTTCGAAATGACGCATGTGCCCTATCGCGGTGTAGCACCGGCGCTGACGGACGTATTGCGCGGCGATGTTGGGTTGATCATTGCGCAGCTCTCGACCGCTAAGCCACTGATCGACAACGGGCAGCTTCGCGCCCTCGGCATCGCAAGCCGCGAGCGCAGCAAGGTCATGCCTGATCTGCCGACGATCGCGGAAGCCAGCGGCATCACGGAGTTCGCAGCTGTCTCCTGGTATGCGCTGATGGCGGTTGCGCACACTCCGAAAGCGATCATCGACAAACTCAACGGGGCAGTGGCGGAGGTGCTCAAATCTCCCGACGTGGTTGCTGCGATGAGCGCGCAAGGTGCGCAGCCGATTGGCGGCTCGCCGGCCGAGCTCGCAGCTGTGATCGCCGCTGACACCCAGCGCTGGTCGAAGCTGATCAAGGAAGCCGGCATCCAAGTGAACTAACGACATGCGCGCAAGTGACAAATTGGACGCGCCGCGGTGACAGAATATGCGTGTTGGTGACAAACTTCCTGCATCTTGAGACTCTGTGCCCAGCGCAGGCAACGGAGAGAATATTTCAATCAATCGATTGATTGAAATATAAGTCGATGCTATGCTCCGGCCATGGCACGTACATCCATCCTCAAGGACGCCGAAGGCACGAGGCAGGCGCTGATCCGCGCCGGCCTCGACCTCTTCGGCCGCAACGGCTTCGATGCGACCTCGACACGCGAGATCGCCCAGGCGGCGAAGGTCAACAGCGCCGGCATCGCCTATCATTTCGGTGGCAAGGACGGGCTGAGGCAGGCCTGCGCCGAGGCGATCATCGCCCGGATGCAGGCGGTGCTTGCCGGCGGGGCGCCGGCAGTCGCGATCATGGTCGATGCGGCCGATCGTGACGGTGCCACCGAGCAATTGCTCGCCCTGATCGACCGGGTTGTCGTCTTCCTGACGACGGCGCCGGAGAGCGAGCTGATCGCCCGCTTCGTGGTGCGCGAGATGCTGACGCCGGGCCCGGCCTTCGAGACGATCTATGGCGGGCTGTTCGAGCCTGTGCATCGCCGGGTCTGCCAGGTCTGGGCGGCGGCGACCGGCATGGAGCCGGAGGCGCCGGCGACGCGGCTCGCTGTCTTCGCCGCGATCGGCCAGGTCGTCTATTTCCGCATCGCGCGCCCGGCGGTGACCCGGCGCATGGGCTGGGATGGCATCGGCCCGGATGAGGCGCGCGCTATTGCCGAAACCGTCAGGCGCTCGGTCCGCGCCAGCATTCTCGCCTGCAGGGGAGAGGCGTCATGATCCTCGACTTCATCTGCTCCTTCGCCCTCGCCGCCTCGCTCGGGATCTGTGCGCCGCCGACGACCCGCGTCGTCGGCTATGTCGAGGGCGAGTATGTCCGGCTCGGCCCGATCGACACGGCCCGGATCGAGAGTGTCACGGTCCGGCGCGGCGAGCGCGTCGCTCCCGGCGCGCTGCTCGCCGAATTGCAGGCCGACGACGCTCGCAACAGCGTCGCCGAGAGCGAGGCGCGGCTGGTCCAGGCGCAGGCGCAGCTCGCCAACCTGCTCAGCGGCAAGCGGCCGGAGGAGATCGCGGTGATCGAGGCGGTCGCGGCCTCGGCCAAGGCTCAGGAGCGCGAGTCGGAGCGGGCGCTGGAACGCCGCCAGGACCTGTTCCGCCGGGGAGTCTCGACCCAGGCCGATCTCGACCAGGCGCAGACGGCGCGCGATGTTGCGACCGCACGTGTGCGCGAGACCGTCGCCAACCTGAATGTCGCCCGGCTGGCGGCGCGCGAGGAGGAGATCAAGGCGGCGCGCAATCAGGTGGCACAGGCGCAGGCGGCGCTCGACCAGGCGAAATGGCGGCTCGGCCAGCGCAAGCTGATGGCGCCGGCGGCCGGGATCGTGACCGACCTGGTGCGTCATCCCGGCGAACTCGCCGGTCCGTCCGCTCCGGCGCTGACCATCCTGCCCGATGGCGCGGTCAAGCTGATGCTCTATGTGCCGGAGGCGCTGCTCTTCGGCACCACGGTCGGCACGCGGCTCGATGTGCGCTGCTCCGGCTGCCCGCAGGGGCTTTCCGCCACCGTCTCCTATGTCTCGCAGGAGCCGGAGTTCACCCCGCCGGTGATCTATTCGGCCGAGACCCGCCAGAAACTGGTCTATCTTGTCGAGGCGCGGCCCGAAAGCGGGCCGGCGACGCGGCTCCAGCCCGGCCAGATCGTCGACGTAATGCTGCGGGGCCGCAAGTGAGCGCCGCCAATGTCATCGATGTGCGCGGCCTGACCAAGCGCTTCGGCAAGCGCACCGTCGTCGACAATGTCGATCTCGCCGTCAGGGAAGGTGAGATCGTCGGCTTTCTCGGGCCGAACGGCTCGGGCAAGACCACGACGATTCGTTTGATTTGCGGCCTGCTCACGCCTGATGCCGGAGAGGGGACGGTGCTGGGGCTCGATGTCCGCACCCAGAGCGCCGAGATCAAGCTCCAGGTCGGCTACATGACGCAGAAGTTCTCCTTCTACGAGGATCTGACGATCGAGGAGAACCTGACCTTCGTCGCGCGGCTCTATGCGCTGAAACCGGTGGATGAGGCGGTCGCGCGCACGCTCGACAATCTCGGCCTGACCTCGCGCAAGGACCAGCTCGCCGGCACGCTCTCGGGCGGCTGGAAGCAGCGCCTCGCGCTTGCCGCCTGCATCATGCACCAGCCGAAACTGCTGCTGCTCGACGAGCCGACCGCCGGTGTCGATCCGAAGGCGCGACGCGAATTCTGGGACGAGATCCACCGGCTCGCCGGCGATGGGCTGACCGTGCTGGTCTCGACCCACTACATGGACGAGGCCGAGCGCTGCCACCGCATCGGCTATATCGCCTATGGCAGGATGCTCGCGACCGGCACGGTCGACGAGGTGGTAAAGGGCTCGGGTCTCTCGACCTATGTCGTCCATGGCGCCTTGAAGCCGGCCGAGATCGCCGAACTGGCGAAGACCGATGGCGTCGAGCAGGTCGCGCCGTTCGGAACGACCTTGCATGTCGTCGGCACCGACAAGGCCAAGCTCGAAGCGGCGCTGGCGCATCTGAAGGATCGCCCCGGCATCCGTATCGAGCCGGACGCGACCAGCCTGGAGGACGTCTTCATCCAGTTCATGGCGAAGGCGCAGGCCGAAGGGAGGGCGGCATGAGCGCGCTTGCCCTGTTCTCGCCCGGCCGGCTTGGCGCGGTGCTCGCCAAGGAGTTCGTGCAGATGCGGCGCGACCGCATCACCTTCGCGATGATGCTGGTGGTACCGATCGTCCAGCTCCTGCTGTTCGGTTATGCGATCAACAACGATCCCAAGGGCTTGCCGGCGGCGGTTCTGGCGCTGGGCCAGGATCGCTACACCCGCTCGGTCGTCGCGGCGCTCGAGGTCTCCGGCTATTACCGCTTCGCCAAGCGGCCGGAGAGCGCGGCCGAGGCCGAGAGCCTGATGGCGCGCGGCGCGATCTCCTTCCTCGTCACCATTCCCAGCGATTTCGGCATGCGGGTCGAGCGCGGCGACGAGCCGCGCATCCTGGTCGAGGCCGATGCGACCGATCCGGCGGCGTCGAGCAATGCGGTCGGCGCGCTGCAGACCATCGCCAGCCGGGCGCTGACGCGGGCGCTCGGCACCGAGGAGGTGAAGCGCGAGCAGAACGAGAGCGCGCTCTCCTTCGTTATACACCGGCGCTACAATCCCGAGGGCATCACCCAATACAACATCGTGCCCGGCCTGCTCGGCGTCATCCTGCAGATGACCATGGTGATGATGACGGCGATGGCGCTGACCCGTGAGATCGAGCGCGGCACCATGGAGAACCTGCTGGCGATGCCGGCGACGCCGGGCGAGATCATGCTCGGCAAGGTCCTGCCCTATCTCGCCGTCGGCAGCGTCCAAGTCGCGGTTGTGCTGAGTGCTGCGAAGCTGCTCTTCGGCGTGCCCTTCCTCGGCAGCCTCGCGCTGCTGCTGACCTGCGTCACCGTCTTCGTGCTGGCGCTGGTGCTGCTCGGCTACACGATCTCGACCATGGCGCGCACGCAGCTCCAGGCGATGCAATTGACCTTCTTCTTCTTTCTGCCCTCGCTGCTGCTGTCCGGCTTCATGTTTCCCTATGCCGGCATGCCGCTCTGGGCACAGTGGCTCGGCGAGATCTTTCCGCTGACGCATTTCCTGCGGGTCGTCCGCGCGATCATGCTGAAGGGCGCCGATCTCGGCGATATCGGCCTCGAGGTGTTCTATCTCACCATCTTCGTGCCGATCTATGCCGGCATCGCGCTGATGCGGTTCAGGAGCACGCTGGACTAGTCGAACGCGGCGATAACGGTCTCGATCGGGAGGAACAGGATGCGGCTGTCCTCGGGATACTCGATGAATTCGGCGCAGCGCATATAGAAGCGTTTCGCCGCTTCATCCTTGGCGTGGACCAGCACTGCTCCGATGCCGATGCTCTGGGACGCGATTGCGATGCGACGAAGCGCGTCGGCCAGGATGTCGGCACCGAGCCCCTTGCCGGCATATCGTCGGTCCACCGCAAGCCGGCCGATCACCGAGACCGGGATTGTGTCCGGCGCGTTGCGCCGAACCTTGCCGGGCGCCGCGGCGCGTTCGATCGCTCCGGCCGAGATGCAAAAATAGGCGACCACGGTATTGCCTTCGCAGACCACATAGGTCCGCGAGAAGCGGCTCTCGTTTTTCACGGCGCGATTGCGCAACCAATCGTTCAGTGCGTGCTCGCCGCAATCGAAATCAGAGAGACCGTGCTCGGCGGACAGAGGCACAGGTGGAGATAGCCGAGACGCCACCTGTTCCTGCTCCTAACCTAGTTCTACCATGCCGGAGCCCGGCGCAGCAGCGCACGCAATTTCGGGCCCGGTATCGGCGGATCGTCGAGCGCCTTCAAGAAGGCGTCATAACGATCGGAATCGAGCGAGAAGAGGCGTTGATCCAGCAGGACGTCGATCGCCTCGCGGCGAGCGCTTTCGATCATGAACTCGGTGCGTGTCTTGCCAAGGACGGCCGCTGCTTCATCGATCAACTGGCGCGTGTTCGTTTCGATCCGCAGATTGATGTTGCCCCTGGTGCCGGGGGCAACCGGAGCTTTCGTTACCGAAGCTGCCGCCAGCCTTGCAGATTGTGATGTTCGCGTCCTCGACATGCCCCGAAAGATGAGCGCTCGTATCTGCAACGTCAATACACAGTGCCTCGAAGCCCGACCGGAGCCTGCGGCCACAGGGGTATGACATGTCCGTAAAGTGGCTTGCAAAATGATAGTGACTGCGCTAGCGAGCCCGGGCCATGCCGCCCAAGCTCGCTCCGCTCACCGAATGCCCCTGCGCTCTTGCGGTCGAGACCGTCGGCGAGTGGTGGAGCATCCTGATCCTGCGCGATGCGCTGCAGGGGCTGACCCGCTTCGACGAATTCGAGCGCAGCCTCGGCATCGCCCCGAACATGCTGACGCGACGGCTGAAGCATCTCACCGAGAGCGGGCTGTTCGAGCGGCGGCTCTATAGCGAGCGGCCGAAGCGCTACGAATATGTCCTGACCGAGAAGGGCCGCGACGTCTTCCCGGTCGTCGTGGCGCTGATCGGCTTCGCCAACCGGCATCTCGCGCCCGACGGCGCCTCGCTGCTGCTGGCCGAACGCGGGACCGGGCGGCCGATCACGCCGATCGTCGTCGACGCCACGACCTTGCAGCCGGTCACCGCGGAAAGCGCCACCGTCATCGCCGGGCCGCGCGCCAGCAACGACCTGCGCGAACGCCTCGCCGCGCGCCAGGCAGCCACCCAAGCCAGATCGAATTAGGAGCCTGTCATGCGCCGCATCGTCGTCACCGGACTGGGCGTCGTCTCGCCCTTGGGCTGCGGGGCCGAACTCGCCTGGCGGCGCCTGCTCGCCGGCCGCTCCGGCTTGCGGCGCCTGCCCTATGCGATCGCCGAGACCCTGCCGGCCAAGGTCGCCGGCATCGTGCCCGGCAAGGCCGAGGACAATGAGGGCGGCTTCGATCCCGATGTAGCGATCGCGCCGAAAGACCAGCGCAAGATGGATCGCTTCATCCAGTTCGCGCTGGTCGCCGCCAAGGAGGCGCTGGCTCAGGCCGGCTGGCAGCCGCAGGACGAGGCCGAGCGCGAGCGCACCGCGACGGTGATCGCCTCGGGCATCGGTGGCTTCCCGGCAATCGCCGAGGCGGTGCGCACCACCGACGAGCGCGGCGTGCGCCGGCTCTCGCCCTTCACCGTGCCGTCCTTCCTGGTCAATCTCGCCGCCGGCCATGTCTCGATCGACCATGGCTTCAAGGGGCCGATCGGCGCGCCGGTGACGGCCTGCGCCGCTGGCGTGCAGGCGATCGGCGATGCCGCACGGATGATCCGGGCCGGCGAAGTCGATATCGCGCTCTGCGGCGGCAGCGAGGCTTGCGTCGATCTCGTCGCGCTCGGCGGCTTCGCCGCGGCGCGTGCCCTCTCGACTGGCTTCAACGACGAGCCGCAGAAAGCCTCGCGCCCGTTCGACCGCGACCGCGACGGCTTCGTCATGGGTGAGGGCGCCGGCATCCTGGTGATCGAGGCGCTGGAGCATGCGCAGGCGCGCGGCGCGACGATCCTCGCCGAACTCACCGGCTACGGCACCAGCGCCGACGCCTACCACATCACCTCCGGCCCCGAGGACGGCTCCGGCGCGCGCCGGGCGATGGAGACGGCGCTGAAGCAGGCCGGCCTGAAGCCCGGCGAAGTCGGCCATCTCAATGCGCATTCGACCTCGACGCCGGTTGGCGACCGCGGCGAGCTCGCCGCGATCAAGGCGGTGTTCGGCGATCAGGGCGGCATCGCGATCAGCGCGACCAAGGCGGCGACCGGCCATCTGCTCGGCGCGGCCGGCGGGCTGGAGGCGGTCTTCACCATCCTCGCTCTGCGCGACCAGATCGCGCCGCCGACGCTCAACCTCGAGAACCAGGACGAGGACGCGGCCGGGCTCGACCTGGTGGCGAAGACGGCGCGGCCACTTGCGATGGAACACGCCATCTCGAACGGTTTTGGCTTCGGCGGCGTCAATGCCAGCGTCGTGTTCAAGCGCTGGCGCTGAGCGCCTTCAAAGCGTCACCACGATCTTGCCGAACTGCTCGTTCGATTCGAGGTAGCGATGCGCCTCCATGATCTGCTCGAAGGCGAAGGTCCGGGCGATGATCGGTTTCAGTGAGCCATCGCTCAGCCCGTCGAGGACGAACGCCTTGGCGGCCGCGAGGCGCGCGGGATCGCCGGTGATTTCGTGAACGAGATAGCCGCGCAGCGTCAGGCTCTTGCTGAGAACGTTGAAGAGCGGGAAGGGCGTCGCCTCGGGGCTGAGGCCGCCGTACTCGATCAGGATGCCGCCACGTGACATCGCCGCGGTCAACGGCAGGAAGGCCGGGCCGCCGACGGCGTCGAACACCACCCTGACGCCATCTTCGCCGGCGATCTCTCTTAGCCGGGCTTCGATATCCTCCTCGGCCGAAGCGACGACATGGGCGGCGCCGGTTTCCCGCAGCGCTTGCACCTTGCGCGAGGTCCGTGTCACCGCGATCGGGATCGCGCCGACCCGGTTGGCGATCTGGATCGCAGCGAGGCCGACGCTGCTCGATGCCGCGGTGATGGCTACGTGCTCACCCTTACCGAGCCGGGCGATGTCGATCAGCGCGCCATAGGCGGTGAGGTATTGCATCCAGCTCGCCGCGGCAGCTTTCCAGTTCAGCGTCGGCGGGTGCTTGATCGCCAGCTCCGCCGGGACTGTGACGAACTCGCCATGCACCGGCCAGCTGAGCATCGAGCGCGGCGGTACTAGGCTGACGGCATCGCCGGGCGAGAGGCCATCGACGCCTGCGCCGACGCTCTCGATAAGACCGGCGGCTTCGAGGCCGATGCCGGAGGGAAAGCGCGCCTGTTCGATGTAGGTGCCTGAGCGAAACAGGGCTTCGGCACGGTTGAGGCCGAGCGCCCTGGTCCGGATGCTGACCTCGCCGGGGCCGGGCGGCGGAATATCGACGTCCTCGATGGTGAGGACTTCGGGGCCGCCTTGTCTGTGAAAGCGAATCGTACGGGCCATGCTCATGACTCCAAAACAGAGCGAAGGAATGAGTTATGGCAGCGCGCTATCCTGCGATAAATTGCGCGCTATGATCGATAATCGGAACCATTGATTTCGGATGATGGATCGCCTCACCAGCATGGCAGTCTTCGTCAGGGCGGTCGACCACGGCTCCTTCGCCGCGGCAGCCTCGGCGCTCGGCCTGTCGGCGCCGATGGTCGGCAAGCATGTCCGCTTCCTGGAGGAGCGGCTCGGCGTTCGCCTGCTCAACCGCACGACGCGCCGGCAGAGCCTGACCGAGTTCGGGCGCGCCTACTACGAACGCTGCCGAACCGTCCTCGCCGAAGCGGAGGCGGCCGATGCGCTCGCCGCCGACCAGTTGGGCGAGCCGCGCGGTAAGCTGCGAGTGGCGCTGCCGGTGCTGTTCGGCCGCTGCTGCGTCATGCCGATCCTGCTCGGTCTGGCGCGCCGCCACCCGCAGCTCGAACTCGACCTCGCCTTTGGCGATGGCTTCGTCGATCTCGCCGAGGGCGGACATGACCTCGCCATCCGCACCGGTGAGCTGCACGATGCGGCCAATCTCGTGACGCGCCGCGTCGCCCGCCAGCGCATGATCGTCTGTGCCGCGCCATCCTATCTCGACGCGCACGGCAGCCCGGCGCAGCTCGCCGATCTCAGCGATCATGATGCGCTGATCTATCGCCGCTCCGGCGGCGTGCGCCCCTGGCTGTTCCCGCGTGAGGACGGGCCGCCGACGGAGGTCACACCGCGACACCGTTTGCGGCTCGACAATCTCGAGGCCATTGCCGACGCGACCTTGCTCGGCATGGGCTTGGCCTGGCTGCCATCCTGGCTGGTGCGCGAGCGTCTCAATGCCGGAGAGCTGGTCGAATTGCTGCCGGATGAGGGCCGGCTGCCCTATGACGTCCACGCGCTCTGGCTGCAGACGCCGCATCTGCCGCCGAAGGTGCGCGTCGCCATCGACGCGCTGGCGGCGGAGCTGCCGGGGCTGATGTGAGGCGGCCCCGGCGTTGGTTTGCGCTCAAAGCGGGATGTTGTCGTGCTTGCGCCAGGGGCGCTCGACGCTCTTGGTGCGGAGCATGGCGAGCGCGCGGGCGATCCGGCGGCGGGTCGAATGCGGCATGATCACCTCGTCGATATAGCCGCGCTCGGCCGCGACGAAGGGGGACATGAAGCGGTCCTCGTATTCTTTTGTCTGGCGCGCGATCGTCTCGGCGTCGCCGCCGCGGAAGATGATCTCGACCGCGCCCTTGGCGCCCATCACCGCGATCTGCGCCGTCGGCCAGGCATAGTTGACGTCGGCGCC
>NZ_JBNNPK010000033.1:0-35542 GCF_050275675.1 Allobosea sp. NPDC003192 | reverse complement strand
GTCTGTTGGGGCTGTGAGGGGGTGTTTTGGGCGTTTTTTTTTTTTGGGGTGGGGGGGGGGGGGGGGGGGGGGGGGGGGGGGGGGGGGGGGGGCCCCCCCCCCCCCCCCCCGCGGCGATGTCACTTCTTGTCGAATTCGGTGGCGAAGGCCTTGAGCTTCGGATCGGCGGCGACCCGCTTGAGGAAGTCGTCGGTCAGATAGGATTTCGCCTCGGGACTGGTCGGGATGGTTCCGACCTCGGTCATGAACTTGCCGATCTCGGAGAACCAGCCATCGACGGTCGAGGCGCCGCTGCCTCGGGCCATCAGCTTCAGCTGCTCGTCGAGGGCAAAGGTCGGGCGCAGGGCGAATTCCTGTTCCATCGCCTTCGCCGTCGCCTCGAGCCCGCCCTGCTTGTAGAAGTCGAGCGCGAGCTTTTGCGCCTCGGCCATGTTCGCCTTGGCCCAGGACCAGCCGCGCAGATAGACGGCGAGGAATTTGGCGACGTCCTCCGGGCGCTCCTTGGCGAAGTCGGCCCGCACGATCAGCGCGCCGGGGACGATCGCGCCGGCATCGGCGCCGGAGCAGAGATACTTCGCGTTGGCGCGATCCTCGAGCGTATAGGTGTTCGGAGCCCAGACGCCGGCGACATCGCCGTTGTTGGAGGTGATCGCCGTGACGATCTGGGCCTGACCGAGATTGACGAACTGCATGTCGTTCGAGGCGAGGCCGAATTTCGTGAGGCATTTGCGAGCGGCGAAATCGGCGGTCGAATTGGTGGTCAGCAGCAGGCGCTGGCCCTTCAGGCTCTTGGGATCGGCCTTGATCGCGTCGAACTTGTCGCCGCGCACCATCATCGCGTTCGCCTTCGACTCGTCGTTGGTGATGCCGATGGTCAGGATGTTGAACCGCACTGCGCCGAGCACGGCCGGCACCGAGCCGGTGCCGCCAACATCCCAGGACTTCGCCGCAGAGGCGGCGATCTGCGGCGCGCCGGCCGGGAAGGTCGAGAATTCAGGCGTAAGGCCGACCTCCTTCCACCAACCCTTGACCGTGGCATAGTGCCAGGGCAGCGCCCAGTAGAGAGACGGCTGGTAGCTGACGCCGATCTTGGTCTGCGCCTGCGCGCCGCTGGGGGCGGCGAGGCCCAATGTGAGCGCCAGGCCAACTCCCGCGATGATCCGTTTCATGGTTCCTCTCCCTTTTGTTCGGCCGGCCCTCGACCGTGCCGCGTTGGCCTGCGAGATCAGACGCCGAGCGGCCCCTTCTCCTCGCGCAGCGACTTCCAGATCTGGGTGCGCAGGTGGACGAAGGATTCGAGGTCCATCACGTCCTCGATCTTCTGGTGGCGATCCCAGTTCTCCGCCTCGCGCACCGAGCGGATATCGAGGATCTCCTTGATGCGGCCGGGCCGGCGAGTCATCACCGCCACCCTGTCGGCGAGATAGACCGCTTCCTCGACGGCATGGGTGATGAACAGCACCGTGCGCGGATTGACCCGTGCGAGGCGCACCAATTCCTCCTGCATGACGACGCGGGTCTGAGCGTCGAGCGCGCCGAAGGGCTCGTCCATCAGCAGGACCTCGGGATCGAGCACATAGGCGCGGGCGATGGCGACGCGCTGCTGCATCCCGCCCGAGAGCTGATGCGGGAAGGCATCGGCATGGCTTTCGAGGTTCATCAGCTTGAGCGCTCCGGCGATGCGCTCGTCGCGTTCGGGTTTCGCCAGGCCCTTGTTGCGCAGGCCGAGGTCGATGTTCTCGCGCACCGTCTTCCACGGGAACAGCGCGAACTGCTGGAAGACGACGGCGCGATCCGGCCCCGGCGCCGTAACCGGCTTGCCGTTGACGCTGACCACGCCGGCGCTCGGCGCCTCGAAGCCGGCGACCATGCGCAGGCAGGTGGTCTTGCCGCAGCCCGAGGGACCGACGATCGCGACGAACTCCTTCTCGGCGATCTCCAGATCGATGGAATCGAGCGCCTTCACGCCGCCGGTCCGCGGACCGAAGACCTTGTCGACCTTGTCGAAGCGGATCGAACCCATCTTGCCTCAAGCCTCCAGGCCACGCCGGCGGCGCAGCCATGCCTCGCCCTGGCGCAGGGCGACATCGATCAGCATGCCGACGATGCCGATGGCGACCATGCCGGCCATCACCGTCGGGGTCGCCACGTTGGCCTGCGCCTGCACCATCATGAATCCGACGCCGGCTGCGGCGACGATCAGCTCCGCGCCGACCAGCGACTGCCAGCCCAGGCCGGCGGCGACACGCAGGCCGGCGACGATCGACGGCGTCGCCGCCGGCAGCAGGATCTCCAGGATGGTGCGCAGATTGCCGGTGCCGAGCATGCGCGCCGCCTCGATCAGCCTGGGCTCGACGAAGCGCGCGCCGCGGTAGGCGTTGATCAGGCAGGGCGGGAAGGCGCCGGCGAAGATGATCAGCACGGGCCCGCCCATGCCGGTGCCGAACCACAGCGCCGCGAACGGAACCCAGGCGATCGGCGCGATGAAGCGCAGCCCGTCGAACAGCGGGGTGACGATGTCGTCGAGCCAGCGGAACCAGCCCATCAGCAGGCCGAGCGGCACGCCGATCAGGGCTGCGAGCAGCACGCCATAGGCATAGCGCTGGAAGCTGGAGGCGAGGTGCTGCGGCAGTGTCGCGCCGGCAAAGGGCGCACTCATCAGTTCGATCATCCTGCCGAGCACGTCGCCCGGGCTCGGCAGGAACGGGCGCGGCACCAGGCCAGAGGCGGTCAGCAGCGTCCAGCTGCCGAGCAGCACCGCCAGGCCGAGGGCGCCCCAGCCGATCCGTTCTGCAAGGGAGAGAGGTGTGTCGCGCATCGGCTTCAGTCCCGCGCCGCCATGTTCCAGGCCAGAGCGCGCTGCTCGGCCATGGCGAGCAGCCAGGTTGTGGCCCAACCGAGCAGGCCGACCGTGACCATGCCGACGAGGATCATGCCGGGGTAGATGTCCTGCTGGGCGACGTTGAGCACGAAGCCGATGCCGAGCAGGGCGCCGACCAGCTCGGCCGCGACCAATGTCGTCCAGGACGCCTGCAGCGACAGGCGCAGGCCGGTGAAGATCATCGGCGAGGCGGCGGGCGCGATGACTTCCCGAACCAATCGCCAGCGCGGCGTGCCGAGCATGCGCGCCGCCTCTATCATCGGGCGGTCGATCGCCCGTACGCCGGCGAAGGCGTTGATCACAGAGGGCACGAAGGCGGCAAACCAGATCACCATGATCTTGGCGGCATCGCCGAGGCCGAGCCAGAGGATGGCGAGCGGGATCCAGGCCAGAGGCGGGATCGGGCGGATCAGCAGGAAGATGGGGTTGATCGCCGCCTCGGCCCGCCGGCTCCAGCCCATCCAGAGACCGAGCGGCACGCCGGTGGCGACCGCCACGGCAAAGCCGAACAGCACAAGCTTGAGGCTCTGGACGGCATGGGCGAGCAGCGGCGCCCCGGCATAGCCGCGCGTCACGATCTGGGCCAGCGACTGCCAGAACTCCGCCGGCGATGGAAAGCGGCCCGGCGAGACCAGTCCGGTCAGCGTCGTCACTACGAACCAGAGCAATAGGGCTGCGGCCACGGAGGTCAGGCCGGCCAATCCCTTTCGTCCAATCATGGCGTTTCCCGTCGCGCATCTATTGAAAGCGCTTTCATTCAAGCTTTCAAAGACACTCCCGCCTGTCAAGCGCTAATATCTCGCTGGTCATGCGCTTTTTCGTTTGAGATCGCGCGGCGACAGCGATATCTCTTATGAAAGAATTTTCAGGGCGCGGCATGAGACAGGGCGGTCGCATCAAGTTGAGCGATGTGGCGCGCGACGCCGGGGTGTCTCCGGCGACGGTGTCGCGCGCGATCGCCCAGCCGCACCTGCTCTCGGAGGAGACCCTCGCGAAAGTCCGGGCCAGCGCGCTTCGACTCGGCTATCTGCCGGATGGTGCGGCGCGTGCCCTGGCCTCGGGGCGCTCGATGACGATAGGCGCGATCGTTCCGACGCTCGACAGCGCCATCTTCGCCCGGGCGCTGCAGGCGATGCAGTCGACGCTGGCGCAGGAGGGCTTCCTGCTCCTCGTCGCTTCCCATGAGGGACATGCCGCAGCCGAAGCCCAGGCCGTGCGCTCGCTGCTCGGACGTGGTGTCGATGGGCTGATGCTGGTCGGCGCCGAGCGGTCGCCCGAGACCGTCGCAATGCTGAAGGAGGCCCGCGTCCCGATCGTCCTGACCTGGTGCGATGACGGCAATTTCACCGCGGTGACGATCGACAATGTACTCGCCGGGCGCCTTGCCGCCGAGCATCTGATCAGTCTCGGCCATCGCCGGATCGGCATGGTCACCGGCCAGCTACGCTTCAACGACCGCCAGCGGGCGAGACTGGCCGGGGCGCGAGCGGCCCTAGCCGAAGCCGGCCTCGGCCTTCCCGACCAGCTCCATTCCGAGCAGGCGGTCACCCTCGCCGGCGGGCGCACCGGCTGCGCTGCGCTGCTCGAGCTCGACGATCCGCCGACGGCGCTGATCGGCGGCATCGATCTCCTCGCCATCGGCTGCATGGAGGAGGCGCATGCGCGCGGGATATCGGTCCCTTCCGGCCTCTCTGTGGTCGGGATCGACGGCCTCGACATGTCGGCCCATGTCTCGCCTTCGCTGACCACCGTCCATCTGCCGATCGGCCGGATCGGGATGCTGGCGGCGGAGACGCTGATGGCGCTCGTCGCCGGCCGGCCGGCTGCGACGACGATGCTGCCGATCGAACTGGTGGTGCGACGCTCGACGGCTCGCCTCGCCTGAGAGGGGCCTATGCGGCCGCTGCGATGAATTGCGCCGCCTTCTCGGCGATCATCACGGCGGGTGCATGGGTGTTGCCCGAGACGATTGTCGGCATGATCGAGGCATCGGCGATGCGCAGGGCCTCGAGGCCGTGCACGCGCAGTTGCGGATCGACGACAGCCATGGAATCGGTGCCCATCTTCGCTGTTCCGACGGGGTGGAAGATCGTCGTCGCGATGTCGCCCGCCGCCCGCGCCAGTTCTGCCGGCTCCTGGATCGCGATACCGGGCTTGAGTTCCTCCGGTCGGAATGCCTGCATCCGCTGCGTCGCCATCAAGCGGCGTGCGGCCGCGATCGAGGCGGCTGCGACCTCGCGATCGCTCTCGGCCGAGAGATAGTTCGGCGCGATGCTGGGATGGGCCAGCGGGTCGTTCGAGGTAATGCGGACATGGCCGCGCGAATCCGGCCGGAGATTGCAGACCGAGACCGTGATCGCGGGGAAGGCGTCGAGTGGCTGGCCGAAGCGCTCCAGCGAGAGCGGCTGGACATGGAATTCGATGTTCGGCGTGGCGAAACGCTCGTCCGAGCGCATGAAAATGCCGAGCTGGCTCGGCGCCATCGCCATCGGTCCGGAACGGCGCAGCGCATATTCGAGCGCAATGCCCGCCTTGCCGAGCAGGCTCGCCTGCCGCTCGTTCAACGTCCTCGCGCCGGTGATTCTGAAGACGGTACGGATCTGGAGATGGTCCTGCAGGTTTTCGCCAACGCCGGGCAGCTCATGCTCGACGGCGATGCCGTGCTGCGACAGCAGCGCACCGGGACCTACGCCGGAGAGCTGGAGCAATTGCGGCGTTCCGATCGCTCCGGCCGACAGGATCAATTCGCCGGCGGCGTCGACCTGGACGGGCTCGCCGTTAAGGCGCAGTTCGAGCCCGGTCGCGCGCTTGCCGGAAAACAGGATGCGCTCGGCCTGCGCCTGCGTCAGCACGGTCAGATTGCTGCGCTTGCGCACCGGGCTGAGGAAGGCGCGCACCGCGTTGAAGCGGAAGCCGGCCTTCTGGTTCACCTCGAAATAGGCCGAGCCGAAATTGTCGCCGGCGTTGAAGTCGTCGATCTTCGGGACGCCGATCTCCTCGGCGGCCTCGCGCACCGCGTCGAGGATCGGCCAGGACAGGCGCTGGCGCTCGACATGCAGCTCGCCATCCTGGCCATGGAATGCCCCGGCCAGGCTGTGATGCCGCTCGGATTTGCGGAACAGCGGCAGGACCTCGTCCCAGCCCCAGCCGGGATTGCCGAGCTGGCGCCAGCCATCATAGTCGGCGGCCTGGCCGCGCATGTAGATCATGCCGTTGATCGAGGAGCAGCCGCCAAGCACCTTGCCGCGCGGATAGGCGAGGGAGCGGCCGTTGAGGCCCTTTTCCGCTACTGTGCTGTAGCCCCAATCGGTCCGCGGATTGCCCATGCAGTAGAGGTAGCCGACCGGGATGTGGATCCAGTGATAGTTGTCGGAGCCACCGGCCTCGAGCAGCAGCACGCGCTTGGCGGGATCGGCGCTGAGGCGGTTGGCGAGCACGCAGCCCGCCGAGCCGGCGCCGACGATGACGTAATCCCAGGAGCCGAGATGGCGACGGACGCTCACGCGACCTCCGATCGGTAACGCTGCCATTGCGCTGCCAAGGTCGTAGCAAGATCGTCATAGAGCCGGTAGCGCGCATCGCTCAACCTCCCGTCTGGGCGGTTCGGCACGAAGCTGCGCCTGGGCCTGACCATCTTGGCGACGCCGGCCTCGATATCGGCGAACAGTCCAGCAGCAACACCCGCGGCGATGGCAGCGCCGAGCGCGCCGGTCTCCTCGCACTCGGCGATCGTGACCGGCACGCCGATACCGTCGGCGAACATCTGGCACCAGGCGGTGCTGCGCGACCCGCCCCCTGACAGCACGGCCCGGTCGAAACTCACTCCCGCAACGCGCAGGCGATCGATATGGCGGCGATGCTCGAAGACGACGCCTTCGTAGAGCGCATGCAGCATCTCGGCGCGGCCATGCCAACCGGCGAGGCCGAGGAAGGAGGCGCGCGCCGTCGGCTCAGACCCGGAGCCGTAGAGGAAGGGATGGAAGAGCGGGCTGTCGGCGCTCGGTGTCACCGAGGCGACGAGCTCGCTGCAGCGCGCGAAAGCGCCCTCGCCGTGATCGCCCAGGATCTCGTGCACGAACCATTCGAGATTGACCGCCGAGGTCGCGCTGGATTCGACCGCGACATAGCGGTCCGGCCGCCATGTGCAGGCATGGAAGATGCGCTCATCGACAACGGGCCGGTCGAGGATGATCTGGTTGATGCCCCAGGTCCCCACCACGATCGCGGCTTGCCCAGGCTGAGCTGCGCCGGCGCCGACGGAGCTGGCGATGATGTCGAAGAAGCCGGCCGCGACCGGCGTGCCGATAGCGAGGCTCGTACGCCGTGCGGCCTCTTCCGTCACGTGTCCGGCGACGGCGTCGGATTGCACGAGCGGCGGCAGCAGCGTTCGGGCATCGGCGAGGCCATAGGCCGCGAGCAGCTCGGCACCGCAGTCACGCTGCGGCAGGCGCATCAGCCCGCAGCCGCTCATATCGGAATAGTCGCTCACGCGCCTGCCGGTGAGCATGAAGGTCAGCGCGTCCTTGCACAGGAAGGCGGTCCCGGCCCGCTCATAGATCTCCGGCCGGTTGCGCTTGATCCAGGCGAGCAGCGTCGCGGTCTGCGACGGCCACGGCTTCTGCAGGCAGAGCGGATAGAGCGTCGCGGCGGTACCGTCGGCTCGCCACTCCGCCGCCAATCCGGCGGCGCGCGTATCGAGCGACTGGATGCCGAGGAGAGGTTGCGCCTGCTTGTCGAGCAAATAGAGGCCGTTGCCATGACCGGCTGTGCCGACCGCGGCGATGTCGCGGCCTTCGGCGCCGGCATCGCGCAGACAGGCGGCGATCACTTCGCCGGCATTGCCCCAGAGCTCGCCAATCTCGCGCTCGACATGGCCGGGCTCCGGCTTGCTCGAATGGCCGCCCTGCGCCGCCTTGCCGACGACCTTGCCGCTGCGATCGAACAGCACGGCCTTGACGACGGTGTTGCCGGCATCGAGACCAAGAAGCAGCTCGCTCATCCGCGCTCCTCATAGATCCGCCAGGCGGCCTCGTCGTCGGCGCCGTCATGGATCATCGCCATCAGCGCCCGGACCACGCGGCTCGGCGAGGCATGCTGATAGATGTTGCGGCCATAGACCATGCCGTGCGCGCCCTGCTGCATCAGCGCGCAGGAATTGGCGAAGACCTGGCGCAGATCGGCCTTGCCGCCGCCGCGCACCAGAACCGGGCAGCGCGCCGCCTCGACGACGCGGCCGAACTCGGCGGGATCGCTGGTCGGATCGGCCTTGATGATGTCGGCGCCCATCTCGCGGGCGAGGCGCACCAGCGTGACGATCTTCTGGGCGTCGCCATCGACGAGATAGCCGCCGCGGCCGCTGTTCGGCTGCATCACCAGGGGCTCGATCATCAGCGGCATGCCGTAGCGCTCGCAGTCCTGGCGGACGCGGGCGATGTTCTCGACGCATTGCCGGAACAGCGCCGGCTCGTCGGGCAGCATGAACAGGTTGACCACCACGCAGGCGGCGTCGAGCTTCAGCGCCGGCACCACCGGATCATGCGCGTTCTGCAGCACCGCCCACATCTCGCGATGACGCAGCGCGTTGTAGGGGTTGCCCATGTCGATGCGCATGACCAGCGCCGGCTTGTCCTTGCCAGGCCGCGCCTGCAGCAGATCGGCCTGGCCGTAATTCATCTGGATCGCGTCGGGACCGGCCGCAGCCAGCACGTCGACGATCCGGCCCATATCCTCCAGACCGTCGAGGAAGGAGGGCTCGTTGCAGACGCCGTGATCGATCGCGACGTCAAGACACCTGCCGTTGTGGAACAGCCTGTTCATGCGGACCTTCTTCGAATCGTACATCACTGTTCCCTTGATCGGTAGCGCGCCGGCGAAGCATGGCTTCGTCGACACCGTGGTTATTGTTGAGTTCGGCAAGGAGGGCGGCGCATTCCGCGACGCGCCGGCGCTCGTCCCAATCGCGGGCGGCCGCCATCACCTTCGACAGCTCGATCACCGCGGCGTGCGAGAGCTCGCCGGTGAAGGCGATGGTCAGGCGGCGCAGGACGAGGTCGGCCAGCGTCTCCGGGCACTCCCGGTCGATGATCCAGGCGATCTCGCGATGGCCATAGGCCGGCAGCGACCGGAGGGCCTCGTCGCCGCCTCCGGACAGCGCGCGTGCGTACTCAGCTGCTCGCGTGCCGTAGCGCGCCAGCAGGCGCTCCGCCGTCTCCGGAGAGAGGCCCGCCGTTTTGGCGATGCGCTCGACCCAGGCCTGCCGATGCGCGTTTGCCGGATAGTCGCGGCCACCACCGATAGCGCTGTGCTCGGTCGCCATTCGGCGCGGGAAACCCAGCCTGGCGAGGAGCATGTCCGCGGCAGCGGCGCCGAAGGCGCGGAAGGTCGTCCATTTGCCGCCGACCAGATTGAGCACCGGCCGCGCCGCGCCGGCCTCTTGATCGAGCCATTCGCAGCTATGGTCGCGCGAGATGCTGGCGTTCAGGCTGCGATCGCTGCGCGGCAGGGGCCGCACGCCCGAGAAGCGATAGATCAGCTCGTCCGGCGCGATGGGAATGTCTGGGAAGACCTCGGCGATCGAGGCCAGGATGTAGGCGGCCTCGTCCGGCTCGCAGCGAACTCCGTCCGGCGTCTCGACGCTGATGTCGGTCGAGCCTGCCAGCACCTGGCCGAGATGCCGGAACAGGATGCAGACGCGGCCCTCGCGATTGGCGAAGTAGATCATCGTCTCGCCGATCGCCTCGTAAAGGCGCTGGTTGGAGATGACGAGATGCGAGCCCTTGGTGCCGCCGATCAGGCGCGGCGCCTTCCCTGCAAGTTCCTGATTGGTCTGGTCGATCCAGGCGCCGGTCGCGTTGACGATGATCTCGGCATCGAGCGTGACGCGCTCGCCGGTCAGGCTGTCTTCGAGCACGGCGCCATTTGGCTCCAACCGGACGAGGCCGAGATGGTTGAGCGCCAGCGCCTGGGGCGAGGCCTGCTCGCTGTCGAGGATGAGCTCGATGCCGAGCCGCTCGGGATGACTGATCCTGGCATCGTAGTAGAGCGCGCTGCCGACGATGTCGGAACGCAGCGCCGGCCAGCGCCGCCGCGTCTCGCGACTGCCGAAGAAGCTGTGACGCGGCACGGAGCTGCCGCGCCCGGCATAGAGATCGTAGAGGCAGAGCCCGAGCTTGATGATCAGAGCGCCGCGGGCGCCGGCCGTCTCCTTGCCGCCGAGAAAGCGACGCGCGGCGCTGACCACGCCGGAGAAGCGGTCGACCACCGGGATCAGCGTCGGCAGCGGGCTGACGAGATGCGGCGCGTTGGCCAGCAGCAGATTGCGCTCGCGCAGAGACTCCCTGACCAGCGCAAACTCGCCATTCTCCATATAGCGCAGGCCGCCATGGATCATGCGCGAGGGGGCCGAGCTCGCCCCGCTCATGAAGTCGCCGCGCTCGACCAGCACGACATCGACGCCGTTGAGCGCAAGCTCGCGGAAGGTGCTGATACCGTTGATGCCGCCGCCGACGACGAGCACCTGGGCACGCCCCTTGCGACGCAAGGCGTCGATCCGCTCTGCACGATCCTGGGCCATGATCGTCTCTGGATGCTTCTCAGGCTGCCTTGGCAAGGTGCCGCGCGATCGCTTCGTCGATGCGCCGCAGCTCGGCGGCGGACAACGCGATCCTGCCGGCGCCGGCATTCTCGACGGCCTGCGCCCGGTCGCGGGCGCCGCAGAGTGCGTAGGTGATGCCGGGCTGGGCGATGGTCCAGGCGATTACCAGCTGGGCGGGCGCCGCATCATGAGCTGCCGCGATCGGGGCGACCTCGGCAAGGAAGGCAGCGATGCGCTTCAGGCTCTCGGGCGCAAAGCGCGGGTCGTCCTTGCGCAGGTCGTCGCCGGAGAAGACGCGGTCCGGCCCGATCTTGCCGGAGAGCAGGCCGAGCGCCAGCGAGGAATAGCTCAGCGTCGCGACATCATGCGTCCGGCAAATCGGCAGCAGCGTCGTCTCGATCTCGCGATCGAGCATGTTGTAGCGCTCCTGGATGGCGTCGACCGGACCGATGGCGAGATAGGCCTTCAGCTCCTCGGGGCTGACATTGCTCACCCCGATCGCCCGGATCGTGCCCTGCCGCTTCAGCTCCAGCAGCGTGGCCATGGTCTCGGCGACCGGCGTCGTCGGGTCCTGCCAATGGGTGATGTAGAGGTCGATATAGTCGGTGCGCAGCCGGCGCAGGCTCTGCTCGACCTCGTGCAGGATCGAGTCGCGGCCGAGATGGCGATGGACGCGCTGCCCGTGCTCGTCGAAGAAGTGGTTGCCCTTGTCGGTATGCCAGACGAGGCCGCATTTCGTCGCCAGCACCACCTCCGAGCGGCGACCGGCGATCGCCTCGCCGACGATCTCCTCCGATTTGCCGAGGCCATAGGCCGGCGCGGTGTCGATCAGGCTGACGCCGGCATCGAGCGAGGCGCGGATCGCCTCGACCGCCTTGGACTCGTCGGTGCCGCCCCACATCCAGCCGCCCATCGCCCAGGTGCCGAGGCCGATGGCGCTCGCGCTCACCGCGCTTTTGCCCATCGGGCGCAGTTGCTGGTCAGTTGCCATGGGTATCATCCTTCAGGACATCGATGATCGCGTTGCCGGTGGCCTCATCGGTCGCCAGCACGTCGAGGAAGTCGCCGCGCAGGGCGCTGGCGGCAGGCGCCGCCTTGCGAGCCCCAGCGCAGACGCCGATCGCCAGCGGGATCGCCTTGAGCTCGTCGAGCGTAAGACCGATCACGCGCTCGTTCAGCGGGTAGTCGCAGAGCCGGCCGCGGCGATCGAGCAGATGCGCGACGAGCTCGCCGGCGGCACCCAGCCGCGCCAGCTCGCTCTCGGTGCCGGGCACCATCGTGCGCAGGCTGAGATAGGTCGAGCGGTCAGCCAGGACCGAGCCGATGCCGGTGACCGCGATCGCCGCGTCGCGGGCACGGGCCAGAACCTCGCGCACCGACTGCAGCGAGAGCAGCACGTCGCGCTCTTCGCGCGAGGCGGCGAAGACCGGCGCATGGATCTGGAAGGCCTTGCCCTGGAGCTTGTGGGCGAGCTGCGCCGCCAGATGGTTCACATCGGTGAAGTATTCGCCCTGGATACCGCCGGTCGCCGGCACGACGGTGACGTCATAGGCCCGGTTCGGCGCCAGCGCCTGGATCACCGCATCGACGCCGCGCCCGCCGGAAACGCAGATCGTGTCGCCATCCCGAAGGTTCGACAGCAGGAATTCGGCCGCGGCCCGGCCCACTGTGGTCAGGTTGACCTCTTCCTGGTCCGAGACGGTCGGCGTGACGATCGCTTCCGTCAGCGCCCCAGCCGCCGCAAGCTGTTCCTCGAGCGCGAACAGCGATTGCAGGGGCGAGCGCACCGAGATCTGCACATAGCCGCGCTCGTGGCCTTCCTTGACCAGCCGGTTGACCGTCGGGTGCGAGAGGCCGGTGCGCTTGGCGATCTCGGCCTGGCTCAGGCCTTCGACGTAATGCATCACCAGCACGCGGTGAATCT
Source organism: Allobosea sp. NPDC003192 (assembly GCF_050275675.1). NCBI lineage: Bacteria > Pseudomonadati > Pseudomonadota > Alphaproteobacteria > Hyphomicrobiales > Alloboseaceae > Allobosea > Allobosea sp. NPDC003192. Next base: position 23,143 of record NZ_JBNNPK010000033.1, on the reverse strand, counting down.
TCCGCAGCCGCTCGAAATCGTCGTTGGAATGGGACGCCATGACGAAGCCGTTCAACCGGTGCGCGCCGCGCCGCGGGCGCGCTTGCGGGTGTGGAGGAGGTGGTCGATCGTGACGGCGGCGAGCAGAATCACGCCGCGGATCACGTCCTGCCAGACCGGCGGGACATCGAGCAGGGTCAGCGAGCTCGAGACCACCGAGAGCAGGGCGATGCCGAGGATCGCGCCGAGGATCGTGCCGGAGCCGCCCTTGAGGCTGGCGCCGCCGATCACCGCCGCGGCGATGATGTTGAGCTCCATACCGACGCCGAAGGTTGGCGGCGCCGCGCCGAAGCGCGCCATGTAGAGCACGCCGGCGACGCCGGAGAGGCCCGAGCACAGCACGATGCAGAAGAACTTCACCCGGTTGGTGCGAATGCCGGAATACTGCGCCGCCTTCTCGTTGCTGCCGGTGTAGAACACCTTGCGGAACACCGTCGCCTTGCGCAGCAGCAGGTCGAAGACCACGACCACGGCGAGGAAGATCAGGATCACGACCGGGACATCGTAGACCTGGGGGAAGCCGAGGAAGCGCAGGTCGAGCGGCACCGTGCCCTGGCCGATGAACTTGAAGCTCGGCGGCAGGGAGAACAGCGACAGCGGCCTGCCGTCGGTGATCGCGAGGCAGAGGCCGCGCACGATCACCATGAAGGCGAGCGAAACGATGAAGGAATGCAGGCCGATGGCCGTGACGAACGAGGCCATCGCGACGCCGATGAGGGCGCTGGCGACGATGCCGGCGAGGCTCGCCGTCCAGGGATCGATGCCGGCGAGGAAGGCCGTGCCGGCGACGACCATGGCAAAGCAGACGACCGAGCCGACCGAAAGGTCGATCGCGCCGACGATCAAGAGCACGGTCATGCCGACCACGACGATGCCCTCGATCGAGAAGGACATCAGCATCGCCCGGAAATTGCCCCAGCTCAGGAAATAGGGCGAGGCGAAGCTCATTGCGACGCAGAGCGCCAGGATGATCAGCACCAGGCCGAATTCGCGCATGCTGGCGATGCTGCGCCAGCCGCTGCTGGCTGCTTCCCGCGCCACGGCCGGGCGTAGCTCTTCGTCCAATCCGCTGGCCACGCTCATCTCGCTTCTTGCCCTTCGATCGCAAGCCCGGAGGCGAGCCGCATGATCGCTTCTTCGTTGAGATCGTCGCCGGAAACCTCGCCGGCGATGCGGCCCTCGTGCACGACGAGGACGCGGTCGCACAGGCCGATCAGCTCCGGCAGCTCCGACGAGATCGTGACGATGCCGGTTCCACCGCTCGCGAGCTCGCGCAGGATGCGATGGATCTCGGCCTTGGCGCCGATGTCGACGCCGCGCGTCGGTTCGTCCAGGATGATCGCCTTCGGACAGACCGAGAGCAGCTTGGCGAGCGCGACCTTCTGCTGGTTGCCGCCGGACAGGGTCGAGGCGGCATCATCGAGCGAACCGCGCTTCAGGCGCAGCTGGTCGGCGAGGTTTTTCGCTTGCGCCTGTTCCTTGGCGCGGCTGACGAAGCCGGCGCTTGCGACGCGGTCGATGGCCAGTGCCGAGACGTTCACCGCGATCGGCAGATCGACGAAGACGCCAGCGCCCTTGCGGTCCTCGGAGAGGTAGACGATGCCGTTGGCGATGCTCTCGGCATAACTGCGTGGCGTCACCTCGCGGCCCTCGAACTCGACCCTGCCGGCGGTGAGGCGGTTCAGTCCGCAGAGGCCGAGCGCGATCTCGGTGCGGCCGGCGCCGATCAACCCGGCGATGCCGAGAACCTCGCCGCGGCGCAGATCGAAGGAGACATCACGGACGCGATCGCCATCCTGCAGCTCGCTGACCGACATCAGCACGGGCGCCGTGACGCTGGCCGGATTTTTCGCCGGATAGATGTCGCCGAGATGCCGGCCGACCATACGCCGGACGATCTCCTCCTGCGTGGTGGTCGCGACCTCCTCGGTGCAGATATAGCGACCGTCGCGCAGCACGCTGATCCGGTCGCAATGCGCGAAGACCTCGGCCATGCGGTGGCTGATATAGATGATGCTGATGCCGCGCGCCTTGAGCTGCGCGATGATCCCGAAGAGCTTGCCGGCCTCGCGCTCGGTCAGCGCGGCGGTGGGCTCGTCCAGGATCAGGATCGAGCAGTCGAGGGCCAGCGCCTTGGCGATCTCGACGATCTGCTGCTCGGAGATCGACAACTCCCCGACCAGCGCCTGCGGATCGATCTCGGCGAGCGAAGCCAGTATCCGGCCGGCGCGGTCGCGCAATTCGCGATAATCCATCAGCCAGGCGCGCCGGCTGTTGGTCGCCGCCATCGAGATGTTCTCGGCGACGGAGATGTCCGGGCAGAGCGCGATCTCCTGATGCACCAGCCCGATGCCGAGCTCATGCGCCTTCTGCGGCGAGGCGATCTCGACGGGGCGGCCATCGACCAGGATCTCGCCACCATCGGGCCTCAAGATGCCGTCGATGATGTTCATCAGCGTCGATTTGCCGGCGCCGTTCTCGCCCATCAGCGCGTGCACCTCGCCCTTGCGCAGGCTGAAGCTGACGCCATCGAGCGCACACACAGGGCCGAAGCTCTTGCTGACATTGCGGACTTCGAGAGCGAGGGACGTCATGGCACGGCTTGTCGCGAGAGAGGGTCGGCGGAGCGAAACCACGCTCCGCCGGGAGGGGCTCGAGCTTATTCCTTGATGCCCTTGGTGCCACGACGCTTCAGATAGGCGTCCCAATAGAAATCGTCGGCATTGTCCTTGGTGACGACGGCAAAGCCGTTGTCGACGAAGGGAACGCCCATCGGGTTGAAGCCCGAGCGCTTGTAGTCGTTCATCGGGTCGATCAGCTCGGGATGAGCCGCCATGAACAGCAGCATGAAGCCCATATAGCCCTGCATGCCCTGGTTCGGGTTGATCGCGCCGAAGACCTGGCCGCTCTTGATCATGTCGAGGATCTTGCCGTTCACGTCGGCGTTCATGACCTTGATCTTGCCGCCGAGCTCCTGCGCCGCCTGTGCCGCGCCGAGGGCGGAGTTGGCCTCCGGCATGAACAGCGCGCCGAGATTGGGGTTGGCCTGCGCCATGCTCAGCGCGGCGTTGTAGGCCTTGGTCGGGTCCTGGTTGGACGGCGCGCGGGCGACCAGCTTGATGCCCGGATGCTTCTCGCCCATCCGCTTGATGAAGGCGGCGACGCGCCGGTCGTGATTGTCCTGGCCGGGGTTCTCCAGAATGCCGTACTCGCCCTTGCCGCCCATCGCCTTGGCGATCACATCGGCGGCATAGGAGCCTTCGCGGTCGTTGTCGGAGGTGACGTAGGAGACGCGCTTGCTGTTGGGCGAGTCCGCCGCGAAGGTCACGACCGGAACACCCGAGGCGGTCGCCCGGTTGATCGGCTCGATGAACGGGTCCGAGTTCATCGGATGGACCAGGATGCCGGCCGGCTTCTTCGCCAGGATCTGGTCGAAGCTCGCGATCTGCTTGGTGACGTCGTATTCCGGCGTGCCGGTATAGGCGGTCTTGCAGCCGAGCGACTGCGCCGCCTGCTTGAACATCTCGTAGACCGGGAACCAGTATTCCACGCCCGAGACCATCACGTTCATGTAGTAGGTCTCGCCCTCCTTGCAGCGGAACTGCGCCGGGGTCTGCGCTGCTGCGCCATGCCCTAGAGCCAGCGACAGGCCGAGGCCCGTGGCAACCGTCAACGTCAGATTACGAGCCAATTCCTTGATGCGCATGTTTCCCCTCCAGAGCTCGATGCCGGACCGATCTCCGGCGCCGCAATAACCAGCTTGAAATTTATTTCATATACTGGTATCTATTTCTGATAGGGATAGGGGGCGCCGCTTGCCGCGTCAAGTGGTCCTTGCTCATGGCGCAGGCGCACGATCTTGAGCAGCGGCTCGACGCAATGCGCTGCGCAACCCTTTGCTATGGAGATCAGCAGCGACTGAACGCTTCAGGCGCTTAGGGCTGCGATGTCGTCATCGCGCCGCAAGCCGAAGCGGTCGCCGGCGCGATCGTATGGCTTCAGGCCTGAGGGTGGCGTGCTGGCACTGCGCGGCATTCGTCGCTGACGGCAGCCGGGCCGCGGGCCGGCTCGATGCGAGCCAAGGGAGAATACGTGCTGCGGCAGGTGGCGGCGGCTGCATCCTCGCCCGTCGGCAGCGCCGAGCCGCTTCAAGTTCATGATCCAGCGATCACCGCCCTTGCGGCACCGGGACGAGCATGTTCATCAGCGGTACGTGCTGCTGGCAGCCATACATGTCGCCTTCGCCCGAGGCGCCTTGCGCGCGCGGACGCTTGATGGTGACCTTGATCGCATTCGCCAGGTCGACCTCGAAGAATGACGAAATATCCGTAACCGAGAGGCCGTAGGCCCTGGCGATGGTCGCGGGCGTGATTGCGCCCGAATCCCGGATGAGCTCGTAATTCGCCTTTTCCCTGCACAGGATATCGAAAGTGATGCGGTAGGGACCGGCGTTCTTGCTGCGGACGATGTCGGCGATCTCGCGGAGCGGACGGGCAATCATCTCACAGGTCCTCCAGCTCGAGGGGAAAGAGCTCGGTCGGCGAATCCACCTTCATCAGGTGGAACGATACCTGAGATGTTCGCGATCCCGGCCGCGAAACAGCGTCGGAGGCAAGCCTGGCGAGTGACGAACGTTTTCGTCGGCGTTCCGGCGCTCGCAAGGCTCCGGCCTGGGATATCGCGCCGCGACGATCACCGGCTTCTCCGCGGCAGCGCGATCCGACGCATGCTCCGGACTCACCATCACGATAGCGGTCAGAGCTTCCATTTCCAGGGGCCGCCGTCTCCGTCAGGCGTATTCGGGCCGGCGCGGGGTGAAGACATCGAGATTGATCACCGGCTCGTCGCCGACCACCTCGCCCCAATGCTCGACATTGGAGGGGATCACGACGAGGCCTCCGGGGCCGATCAGATGTTCCTCGCCTCCGATGAAGAAGCGGATCGTGCCGCTGACGATATAGGCGATCTGCTCATGGGGGTGGCTGTGCGGCTTGGGCTCGTGCCCCGGCATCAGCCGGTGCAGCGCCAGCGTCGCGGCCGAGCCGGAGAACGCCTTGCGATCCACGCCGGGGCGAACCGGCGTCCACGGGATCCCACTCCAGTCGATCTTGTGAATATCCATGGCGGCGGCTCCGGTTGTCGCTTCGGTGGTCATTTGGCGGCGCCGAGGATTCCCGACGGCCGGATGAACAGGAACAGCAGCAGCACCGACAGCGCCGCGACGTTCTTCAGCCCGGCGCCGAAGCCGACGATGGCGAGCGCCTGCAGCAGGCCGAGCAGCAGGCCGCCGAGGAAGGCGCCGAAGGGTCGCCCGAAGCCGCCGACGATCGCGGCGATGAAGCCGCTGATCGCGAAGGGAACGCCGACATTGAAGGCGGTGTACTGCGTCGGGGTGATCAGGATGCCGGCGATCGCGCCCAGCGCGGCACTCAGCGCGAAGGCCAGCGCCAGCATGCGCGAAACCGGGATGCCCTGCAGCGCCGCCGCCTCGCGGTTGATCGAGCAGGCGCGCATCGCCTTGCCGGTCCGGGTCAGCCCGAAGAAGGCGGCGAGCGCGGCGACGATCGCGAGCGAGCCGCCGATGATCCAGATCAGCTGGTAGCCGATCGCGACCGGGCCGATCATCAGCGGCGGCCGGTCGGTGAAGACGGGCAGGGTCTTGGGCTGGTCGCCGACGGCGATCAGGGTCAGCCGCTCGACGACGATCTGGGCGGCGAGCGTCGCCAGGATCATGACGAACATCGTCGCCTTGCGATTCCAGAGCGGCCTGACGACGACGCGCTCGATCGCGACGCCGAGTATTGCCACCGCAGCGATTGCGACCAGCGCCGCCAAAGGCAAGGGCACGCCGTGCCGTGCGAACAGCACATGGGTGATCATGCCACCCAGCATCACGAAGGCGCCTTGGGCGAAGTTCACGATGCCGCTGGCGTTGTAGATCACGCAGAAGCCGATGCCGATCAGCCCGTAGACGCAGCCGATGCCGAGCCCGCTGACCAGGACTTGGGGGATATAGGACAAGTCAGCCATGCGGCATCTCCTGCGCGGCTGGCTCTTTCGCGGGCGATTTGCCGGTACCCAGATAGGCCGCGATCACGGCCGGGTCGGCGCGGACCTGCGCCGGGGTGCCTTGCGCGATCTTGCGGCCGAAATCGACCACGACGACGCGGTCGGCAGTGTTCATCACCAGCGTCATGTCGTGCTCGATCAGCAGCACGCTGGTGCCGTCCTCGGCGATGCGGCGAATGATCCGCGACAATGCCGCCGATTCCTCGGTGTTCAGGCCGGCGGCCGGCTCGTCGAGCAGGATCAGCCGCGGGCCGGCGGCCATGGCGCGCGCCAGCTCCAGCATGCGCTGGCGGCCATAGGGAAGCGCCGAGGCGGGCTCGTCCGCCATCGCCGCCAGCCCGGCGAAGGCGAGGAGCTCGCGCGAGCGTACCTCTACCGCCTGTTCCTCGCGGCGCGCGGACGCCGGCCGCAGCAGCGCGGCGAACAGCCCGGCCTTGCCGCGCAGGTGACAGCCTACCTTGACGTTGTCGAGCACGCTCAGATCCTCGAACAGCTTGACGAGCTGGAAGGTCCTGACCAGCCCGCCGGCGGCGATCTCGGCCGGTGGACGGCCGGTGATGTCCTTGCCCTCGAAGGTGATCCGTCCGGCGCTTGGCGGCAGGAAGCCGGAGATCAGGTTGAACAGCGTGGTCTTGCCGGCGCCGTTGGGGCCGATCACGGCGGTGACGCCCTCGGAGGGCACGTCGAAGGAGACGTCGTCGACCGCGACGAGCCCGCCGAAGCGGCGCGTCACGCCTTCCAGCCTGAGCCGGGTCATGAGCGGCCTCGCGGGGAAAACAGGCTGGCGAGCCCGCGCGGGGCATAGATCAGCAGCACGATCAGCACCGCGCCATAGGCCAGGTCCTGATAGTCCTTGAAGGCGCGGAAGGTCTCGGGCAGCAAGCTGACGATGAGCGCGCCGACCAGCGGGCCGGCCACCGTGCCGATGCCGCCGACATAGAGCATGGTGAAGGTGACGATGACCATATGCAGCCCGAAGACCTCGGGGCTGACGAAGCCGACGACATGGACGAAGAGCGAGCCGGCGAGTGCCGCGAAGCCCGCCGAGAGCAGGAAGGCGAGGAGCTTGTAGCGGGCGACCTCGATGCCGAGCGCCGTTGCCGCTTCCTCGCTGCCCGCGACCGCCGAGAGCGCCCGCCCGAAGCGCGAGCGGCGGATACGGGCGGCGGCGAAGGCGCAGGCCGCGACCACCAGCGACAGCAGGATCAGCTGGCCGCGATCGGAGGTGACCTCATAGGGGCCGATGCCGAAGGGCGGGATACCGGAGATGCCCATATAGCCCTGAGTGACCGACTGCCATTCGACCGTGATCTCATAGGTGATCAGGCCGATGGCGAGCGTGCCCATGGCGAGGTAGTGGCCTTTCAGCCTGAGCGTCGGGAAACCGACGATCGCGGCGACCAGCACGGCGGCGGCGATGCCCAGCAGCATCGCGGGCACGGGAGCCCAGCCATGGCTGGCGGTCAGCACGGCCGAGAGATAGCCGCCGATCGCGGCGAAGGCGTTCTGGCCGAAGGAGACCTGGGCGGCGAAGCCCATGAACAGGTTCAGGCCGGTGACGAAGACCGCATAGATCAGCGCGAAGGAGACGACGGTTGCCGGGTAGCCGCCGACGACCATGGCATAGCCGATCACGACCGCGGCGAAGAGCCAGGGCAGCAGGCCGACCAGCCTGATCGGGCGCCGTTCAGGCGAAGTAATGCTGGGCGAGATCGTCATGGGAGGTGATGTCACCAGGATCGAGTTCGGCGACGATGCGCCCGAGCGAAAGCAGGTAGACGCGGGCGGCGAGCTCGAGCGCCAGTGGCGCCTTCTGCTCGACCAGCACGATCGACAGGCCTTCGCGGTTCAGGAGGCCGAGCGTCTCCAGGATCTCCCCGGTGACGCGCGGCGCGAGGCCGAGCGAGGGCTCGTCCAGCAGCAGGAGCTTCGGCCCGGCCATCAGCGCGCGGCCAAGCGCGAGCATCTGCTGCTCGCCGCCCGACATCGAGCCGGCGGCCTGGCCGAGCCGTTCCTTCAGGCGTGGGAACAGCGTCAGGACGCGCTCGCGGCGGCGGGCGAATTCGGCCTTGTCGCGCAGGCGATAGGCGCCGAGTTCGAGATTGTCGGCGACGCTCATCGGGGCGAACAGGCCGCGCCCCTCCGGCACCAGCACGATGCCGCGCGCCGCGACTGCGACCGCATCGTTCCGCGGCAGTATTTCGCCACGGAAGCGGACCTCGCCACCATTGGCCGAGAGCCCCATGATCGCGCGCAGCAGCGTCGACTTGCCGGCCCCGTTGGGGCCGAGCACGGCGACGAGCTCGCCCTCGCCGATGCGCAGGTCGACCCCGTGCAGTGCATGGATGTGGCCGTAGCGCGACGAGAGGGCGGTCGCGGCCAGGATCGGTGGCGCAGTGCCCGCCTGGGTCTTGGCCGCGGCGGCGAGGCTCATTGCACCACCTTGACCTTGCCGCCTTCGATCGTGGCGAGCACGAACGGGTTCTCGGTGATGCCCTGATGCAGGTCCGGCCGGAAATTGTAGATGCCGGTCGTGCCCTGGAAGCCGCTGAGCTCCTCATAGGCGGCGCGGACCTTCTCGCCCTCGAACGACTTCGCCTTCTCGATCGCGGCGGCTGTCAGCATGACGCCGTCCCAGCCGCGCGAGGCCCAGTTCGGGTCGCGATCCCTAAACTTCTCGCGCCAGGGATCGAGGAAGCTCTTGATGCCGGCCTTGAGCGCGCCTTCGGGCAGCGCCTCGTAGACCTGCGAGGGCGAGGCGACGAAGAAGAACTTGTCGCCCAACACCTCGGCGACCGGGCCGAATACCGCGAGATCCTCGAGGCTGGTCAGCAGCAGCATGTCGGCGCCGAGCTGCTTGATGTTCTTGGCGGCGGTGAGGGTCGTTCCGCCGAGCCCGATCTTCAGGATGGCGCCGGCGCCGGCCGAGCGCGCCTTGCTGATCTGGACGCTGAGATCGGCGTCGTCCTGCTTGTACTGGTCGACCGAGACAACCTCGAGGCCGAATTTGGCGGCGTTGCGCTCGGCCACGCTCTTCTGGAGGTTGGCGTAGGGTGTCGGGTCGTGCAGCACCGCGATCTTGCGGATTTGCGTCTTCTCCTTGAGATATTCCAGGCGCTTGTCGACCTCGAAGCCGGCCGGCGGCAGCGTGCTGAAGGCCCAGACCAGATGCTCGGCCTGCGTCGGCAGGATCGAGCACAGCATCATCGGCACCTTGGCGCGCAGCAGCAGGCCCGCCGCCGCGAAATTGCCGGCCGAGACGCAGCCGCTGACGAAGACGTCGACCTTGTCCGAGCTCAGCATCTTCCGGTAGACGGTCACCGCCTCCTGGGGCTCCGAGCGGTTGTCCTCGACGACGACCTGGATCTTGCGGCCCATCACGCCGCCCTTGGCGTTGAGCGCGGCGGCGGCGAGCTCGACGCCGTCGCGCCAGGCGCGGTCGACGGTTGCGGCATAGCCGGTCAGGCCGGCGGAGACGCCGATCTTGTAGGGTTCCTGGGCACCGGCAGGCAGCGCGCCGGCCAGTGCGAGGCTCGCGGCAAGACCTGCCGCCAAAAAGGTCTGCTTCATCATCCGTCCTCCCCGTTTCGCTCGTTCCCGGCTGGTGGCCCCGCTGCGAGGCCCCGCCTTCTTCTTGGCTTTCAGTCTGGCGGCGGTCAGTGTCAGCTCGGCTTGCCGTAGCCGCCGCCACCCGGCGTCTCCAGCAGCACGACGTCGCCGGCCTGCATGGTCAGCTTCCTGGCCTCGCTGACGGACTTGCCGTTGACGAGGAAGCGGCCGGGCGCGCCGGAAAGGCCGCCATCGATGCCGTCGGGGCCGCGGTCGAGCCGGCTCGGCACGGCGTTCAGCAGCCAGGGATGCTCGGTCAGCATGTGGAACTGGATGATCTGGCCGTCGCCGCCCGGCATCCGGCCCTTGCCGCCAGAACCCGGCCGCAATTCCTTGCGGTCGAAGACGATCGGCATCGCCGCTTCCAGGATCTCGATCGGCACGGCCGCGACGCCGGTCGGATAGCAGGTGGCGCTCGGGCCGGGCTTGCCGGCGCGGGCCCCCATGCCGCCGGAATAATTGAACATCGACGAGGTGAAGGCCTCGCCATTGGCGCGCCGGCCCTGGATCTGGATGGTCCAGACCGCGCCGGATCCTTCGGCCAGCACGCGTTCCGGCATCACCTGGTGCAGCGCTTTCAGGATCGGCATCGGCACGTACATACCGACGACGTGGCGCGCATTGACCGGGGCCGGATAGGCGCAGTTGACGATCGAGCCGACCGGCGCCCGGATCTCGATCGGCGCCAGCGAGCCGGTGTTGTTCGGCAGCTCCGGATTGAGGCAAGAGCGGATCGCGAAGGTCGAATAGGCGTGCGTGTAGTTGAGGACGACGTTGATGCCGGTCGTCGTCTGCGGCGAGGAGCCGTCGAAGTCGACGATGATCGAACCGCTCTCGGTATCGACCGTGACGGCTGTCTTCAGCGTAATGACCTCGCCGCCGGGCACGTCGAAGGCCGCCTCGCCATGATAGGTGCCCGGCTTCAGCTTGCGGATGGCGTTGCGCGTCGCATCCTCGGAGCGGCTGATGATTTCGTCGGACAGGGTCTCGATATCGGCGATGCCATAGCGCTCGCACAGGGTGACGAGATGCTCGGCCGCCGCCTCGCCGGAGGAGACCTGCGCCGAGAGATCGCCGAACACCGCATCCGGGGTTCGGACATTGTGGCGGATGATGTCGTGCAGCATCGCGCTCGGCTTGCCCCGCTCATAAAGCTTCAGTGGCGGGATCCAGAGGCCTTCCTCATGCACGTCGCGGGCGCCGGCGCCGATGCCGTAGCCGCCGATATCGGTGTGGTGGATGGTCGATCCGATATAGGCGAGCAGCTTCTGCCCATCGAAGATCGGCGTCAGGATGGTGATGTCGAAGAAATGCCCGGCCGAGAGCCAGGGATCGTTGGTGATCAGCACGTCGCCGGGCTCGCAGCGGTCCTTGAACAGGCGCACCAGATGGGCCCCGGCGAAGGCGAGCGAGTTGATGTGGCCGGGCGTGCCGGTATTGGCCTGCACCACCATGCGGCCGCGCTGGTCGAACAGCGCGCAGGCGAGGTCGCCGGCCTCGCGCACGATCGGGCTGAAGGCGATGCGCTGCAGCGCCTTGGCCCGCTCGGTGACGATGCCGATCAGGTTCGACCAGAGGATTTCGAGTTCGACTCCGTCCATCGGATGTGACCTTGCCATCGGGCTTACCCTTTCGTGGCGACGATGCAGCCGAGCGCGTCGATCGTCGCGCTCCAGCCGGGCGGCAGCGCGGTCGTGGTTTCGCGCTCCTCGATGATGGCGGGGCCGGAGATGGTCTGGCCGGTGGCGAGTGCCGAACGCTCGTAGACGGGCACCGACTGGCCGTCCTCCCAGGCATGGACCGGCCGGTGGCGCTTGGGCGCCCCGGCAGCGATCTTCGGCACGGCTTGGCCGGCGGAATGGGGCAGGGGACCGCGCGCGACGACACGCCAGGTCACGAGCTCGATCGGGACATGCGAGGGGTTGACGCCGTAGAGCGTGCGATAGGCCTCTTCGAACTGGGCGGTCAGCGCGCCAGCATCGCGGACGAGCCGCGGATCGGTCTCGAAGATGACCGTGACCTCGTGCTGCTGGCCGACATAGCGCATGTCGGCGCCGACCAGAATCGTGACGTCGGCAGGCGCGCAGCCGGATTCGCCCAGCGCCGACAGCCCTTCCTTCTCGAGATCGCCGAGGACGCGATCGACGCGGGCCCAGTCGAGCTGGTCGATCCGGGTCAGGTCGCTGCGCACGAGATCGAGCCGCACGGGGGTGACGAGCGTGCCGAAGGCCGAGAGCACGCTCGATTGCGGCGGCACGATCACGCTGGTGCTCTGCAGCAATTCGGCGACGCCGCAGGCATGCAGCGGCCCGGCGCCGCCGAAGGCGAAGAGCGGCAGGCCGCGATAATCGACGCCGCGATCGGTGGCATGGGTCCGCGCCGCCGAGGCCATCGCCTCGGTGACGACGCGGTAGATGCCGCGCGCAGCCTGCACCGGGCTGAGGCCGAGCGCCTCGCCGAGCCTGGTCATGGCGCCGTCGCAGGCCGCCTTGTCGAGCGACATGTCGCCGCCGAGGAAGTTCTCGGCATCGATCAGGCCGAGCACGAGATCGGCGTCGGTGACGGTGGCGCTCTGGCCGCCGCGGCCATAGCAGGCCGGGCCGGGATCGGAGCCGGCGCTTTCGGGGCCGACCTTGAGCAGGCCGAGATCGTCGACATGGGCGATGCTGCCGCCGCCGGCGCCGATCTCGATCAGGTCGATCGATGGCACGGTGACCGGCAGGCCGCTGCCCTCGCGGAAGCGGTAGCGCCGGTCCACCTCGAACAGCCCGGTGATCAGCGGCGTGCGGTTCTCGATCAGGCAGGCCTTGGCGGTGGTGCCGCCCATGTCGAAGGACATCAGCCGGTCGATGCCGAGCAGTTCGGCATAGTGGCAGGCGGCGAGCGCGCCCGCCGCGGGGCCGCTCTCGATCATCCGCACCGGGTTCTTGCCCGCCGTCTCGGCCCCGACCACGCCGCCGGAAGACAGCATGATCAGCGGGGTGTTGGCGAAGCCCTCGCCGCGCAAACGGTCGCTGAGCCGCTTGAGATAGGGCTGCGAGATCGGCATCGCATAGGCGTTCACGGTCGCCGTCGAGGCACGCTGGTATTCGCGGATCTGCGGCGCGACCTCCGCGGAGGTGCAGATGAAGACGTCGTTGAGCTCGCGCGACAGGGCGGCTGCGACCAGCGCCTCGTTGTCCGGGTTGGCGAAGCTGTTGAGGAAGCAGATCGCGACGGCGCGAGCGCCGCTGGCGCGGATCTCGGCTGCAAGCTTCGCGATGTCCTGCGGGCTCGGAGCCAGCGCCAGCGTGCCGTCGGCGAGGACACGTTCCTTCAGGCCGAAGGTCAGCTCGCGCGTGACCAGCGGCTCGGGGAACTCGATCTGCGGGTCGTACATGTCGTAGCGGTGCTCGTTGCGGATCGAGAGCACGTCGCTGAAGCCTTCGGTGACGACGAGCGCCGTCGGCAGGCCCTTGCGCTCGATCAGCGCGTTGGTCACCACCGTCGTGGCATGGACCACGACGCCGTTGACCGCGTCCGCGGCGATGCCGGCCTTGCCGAGCACTGAATCGACGCCGCGGAAGAAGCCTTCCAGCAGGTCGTGATGCGTGGTCAGGGTCTTGTCGACGCTGAGGCTGCCGTCGGAGTCGCGCAGGACGATGTCGGTGAAGGTGCCGCCGATGTCGACGGCCAGCGAATAGGTCATGGTCTTTAGTCTTTCCAGGTCAAGCCACGCGAGATGCGTGCGGCGCTGCTGACGACTTCACGGATCTGTTCGTGGTCGGGAACTGGCGGGATGAACTGGGTCGCGCCGACGATGGCGATCGAGCCGACCAGGACCTTGCGATGGTCGAAGACCGGGGCGGCCACCGTGTTGACGCCGGTGATGACCTCGTCGGGCGCCGTCGCCCAGCCGCGCTCCCGCACGACGTCGAGATCGGCGAGAAGCTTCTCCCGCGAGACGATCGTCGCCGGGGTCCAGGCCTCTAGCGGGCCGTCGGCAATCGCGGCCGTGCGCTCCTGCGAGCCGAAGGCGAGCCAGATCTTGCCATGGGCGCTGGCGTGGAAGGCAAGGCGCGTGCCGGGCCGCGTCGAGAATTCGATCAGCGTGCGGCCCTGGATCAGTTCGAGGACGATCAATTCGTCGTCGACGGCGGCGCAGACCGTGACCGCCTGGCCGGTTCGGTCGCGCAGGGTCATCAGCTCCTCGCGGGCGGCGCTGACGATGTCGAAGCGCTGCCGCAGCTGCTCGCCCAGTACCATCAGCTTGATCCCGGCCTCGTAACGGCCGGTCTCGGCCTCCTGCCGGACGAAGCCATGGCGCTGCAGTGTCACCAGATGCCGATAGATCGTCGCCTTCGAGGCCGAGAGCGCCTCGGCGATCTGCGCGAGCGAAGCCGGGCGGCTCTGCTGCACCAGATACTCGACCGCCTGCAGCGCCAGATCCAGCGTGCTGGTGCCGGCCGGCGCGGACTTACCCTTGGCTTCTGGCGACTGCGTCGACAAAGGCGTTCCTCATGTTTCGTTTCAAATAATGAAACATCATTTTATTATTTGATACGCTACGAGCGAGCCATGCTGCCTGTCAAGCTGCCTGCGGTTGGGATGCCGGGCGCGGCCGATCTGCCGCTCCATGTTGACTTCAGCCGAGGCGATAGCTTCCTTCGCTGCCATAGAAGGGGTCTATGCGATGACGATCAGCTATTCCGGGCTTGCCGCGTTCCATGCCGTTGCCGAGGCGAGCAGCTTCACGGGTGCCGCCAAGGCGCGGAACGTCAGCCAGCCGACCTTGTCGTCGCAGGTGCGAGGGCTGGAGGAGGCCTATGGCGTCCGGCTGTTCGATCGCATGGGGCGGCAGGTCAAGCTGACTCCGCTCGGCCAGAGCCTCTTCGTCATCACAGCGCGGCTGTTCGCCGCTCAGGACGAGGCGCAATCGCTGCTGGCGGGAACGCGCACCTTGCAGCGCGGGCATCTTCGCATCGCCGCCGACAGCGCGACCCATGTGATGACGGCGCTGGCCCGCATGCGCGAGAAATATCCGGGCCTGACCTTCTCGATGACGATCGGCAATTCATCGCAGGTGGTCGATCAGATCATGGACTTCGCCGCCGATGTCGCGATCACGGCGCGGCAGAGCTCGGACCCACGGCTGCACATCGTCAAGCTCCGCTCGGATCGCCTGGTCGCCTTCGTGTCGAGCGATCATCCGCTGGCGGTCCATGACGCGATCCCGATCGAAGCCTTCGCCGGGCAGGACATCGTGCTGCGCGAACGCGGCTCGATCACCAGGGAGGTCTTCGAGGGACGGCTCTTCGAGGCCTCGGTGCGGCCGGCCAATCTGCTCGAGGTGCAGTCGCGCGAGGCGGTGCGCGAGGCGGTCGCGGCGGGGTTCGGCATCGGCGTGATCTTCAGCGCGGAGTTCCGGGCCGACGCGCAGGTGAAGTGCCTGGAGATCACCGGTACGGATTTTTCAGTGGGCGAATACGCGGCCTGCCGGGCCGAGCGGCGACGCATCCCGCTGGTGCGTAGCTTCTTCGAGACGGTCCAGGAATTGGCGGCGGAGGACTGACGCTCACGCCATGCGCATCAGCACCAGCGAGGCGACGATCAGGCCGCAGGCCAGCAGGCGCGAGGGCTGCAGTGGCTCCTTCAGCCACAGGAAGGCGATGAACGCGCCAAACAGCACCGAGCTCTCGCGCAGCGCCGCGACCAGCGGAATGGGCGCCACCGTCATGGCCCAGATCGCGATCCAGTAGGCGCCGAGCGCCAGCGCCCCGCCGGCGGCGCCCTGCAGCCAGAACGGCTTCATCTCGGACCAGGCGGAACGGCCGCGGCGCAGCATGACGAAGAGCGTCAGCGGCAGCGCGTCGATCGCGAAGAGCGCCGCCGAATAGGCATGGGGATCGCCGGCGGCGCGTGCGCCCAGCCCATCGGCGAGCGTGTAGCCGCAGATCATCACGGCAGCCAGGGCGGCGAAACCGAGCGCCGTGAAGTCGAAGCGGCTGCCGCGCCGACGTCCGAGGATCGAGATCAACATGATCCCGAGGCCCAGCACGAGGACTGCGAAGAGCTGGAGCGGAGCGAGCCGCTCGCCGAGGAAGGCGACGCCGATCGCGGTCGTCAGCAGCGGCGCGCCGCCGCGCGCCAGCGGGTAGATCTGGCTCATCTCGGCGCGCCGATAGGCTTCTGCGAGCCCGATATAGTAGCCGAGATGGAGCAGCAGCGAGGCGACGAGCCAGGGCCAGGCCTCGACGCGCGGCAGCCCGGTGACCGCGAGCGCCGGCAGGGCGAATAGCCCGGCGGTCAGCGAGATCATCGTCATCGCCAGGATGGGTTCCAGCCGGACCTTGACGAAGGCATTCCAGCCGGCATGCATGGCCGCCGCCGCGAGGACGGCAAAGAAGGTTCCGAGGGTCATGCCAGGGGCTCGGTGGGAGGACAGGCCGTGGGAACGGCGAATGGCGAGAAGGCGAGGGCGACCTTGCGATAGGTCTCGCGCTTGAAGGAGACGACGCGAGCCGGCATCCCGGCGAGCGGCAGCCATGCCCATTCGGAGAACTCCGCCGGCTCGTCGCCATTCGGCTTGGAAATGTCGAACTCCGCCGCGCTCCCCTCGAAGCGAAACGCGACCCAGCGCTGGCGCTGCCCCCTGAAGGCCGCGAGCTTGTGCGGTGGTCCGGCATAGGGCGGGAAGTCGTAAGCCCACCAGTCCTGCGTCACCGACAGAAGCGAGACCGAGGTGGCGCCGGTCTCCTCCGCGAGCTCGCGATGCGCCGCAGCGACGATGTCCTCGTCGGGATCGATTCCGCCCTGCGGCAATTGCCAGTCGAAGCCGGGCTCGACGATCTCCGGCCCCGCGCTGCGGCCGCGTCCGGCGAAGACGAGGCCCTCGGTGTTGAACAGCGCGATGCCGATATTCGGGCGATAGGGCAGGTTGGAGGATGGCTCGGTCATGGGCGTGCTCACTCGGCCGCGTTCAGCAAGCGCGTCGTCTGCAGCAGCCCGCGATGCTCCAGCAGGCCGTGCACGGTCGCTGCGATATGCGCCTCGATGCGTTTCAGGTCACGGGTGATGTCGAGACGCAGGGCGCTGAGGACCAGCGCCTCGCGATCGCCCTTGCGCATCTCGGCGAGATGGTCCTCGATCGCCTCGCGCTCCAGCTCACGGAAGGTCTCCTTCTCGCGCACGAGCCGCCGGGCGGTCGCCTCGTCCTGAGAGATGAAGACGGTGACGGCCAGGCGCAGATGGTTGCGCAGACGCTCATGCATGTCGCTGAGCGAGGTGAGCGCCGCGTTTGGTAGACGGCGCTGGTCGCGGATGCGCTTCCCGGCCATCTGCATCAGGTTCTTCTCGATGATGTCGCCGATATGCTCGAGATTGATCGCCAGCGCGAGCAAAGCGGACAGGCGTCGCTCGTCATGCTCGGACAGCGCTTCATGCGCGATCGCGCCGACATAAAGCTGGATCTGGTCGTAGAGGCTGTCGAGCACGTCGTCGGCGCGCCGGATGGCGGCGACGCAGCCGGCGTCGTCGCTTGCCATTGCGCTTGCCGATGTCTTCAGCATGTCGTCGACGACATCGGCCATGCGCAGCACCTCGCGGGTCGCATTCGACAGCGCGATCGACGGCGTCGTCAGCGCCGACTCGTCGAGATAGCGCGACCTTGCCGGGTCGAGTTCCGGCGCGGGCTCCGGCAGCAGCCGGCTCAGGAGCCGCGCGATTGCGGGCAAGGGTGGCAGGAACAGAGCCGCCATCACGAGATTGAAGGCGAGATGGAAGGCCGCGGCTGTCGGCGCCGGGGCCAATGGCAGCCCGGCCAGAAGCTTGACGATCAAGGGCAGCGCGAGGAGGCCAAGGGCGCAGCCCACGAGCCGGTTGGCGAGATTGCCGACCGGTACGCGCATCGCCGCATTCCCGGCGCTGCGGGCCTGCACCAGCGGGTTGATGGCGGTGCCGAGATTGCAGCCGAGGACCATCGCAACCATCGCCTCCGGGCCGATGGCGCCGGCAGTCGCAAGACTCATCACGACGAGAATGGCCGCCAGCGAGGAATGGGCGGCGAAGCTCAGCACGGCGGCAAGCAGAAGCGCGATCGCAGGGTCGCCCGACAGGGCGGACAGCAGCGTGCGCAGCACGTCGGAGTGCTCCACCGGCTGCATGGTCGCATGCATCAATTTGAGCGCGAGCAGCATCAGGCCGAGGCCGAACGCCACCCTGGCACCCTCATGCGCCGCGACCCGCTGCAGGCGGCGCATGCCGACATAGCCGGCGAGGAGGAGGATAGGGACGGCGGGGCTGATGTCGAAGCTCACGACCTGCACCAGCAGGGTGGTGCCGACATTGGCGCCGAGCATCATGGCGAGGGCGGCCGGCAAAGCGACGAGGCCCGCCCCCGCAAAGGAGCTGACCATCAACGCCGTCGCCGTGCTGGATTGCAGCACCGCCGTCACGCCGAGCCCCGCCAGGAAGGAACGCCAGCGGCTCGACAATCCCGAGGCCGCGAGCGCTCGCAAGCGGCTGCCGAGCGCCGCCAACACCCCGGCGGTGACGAGCTGGACGCTCCAGAGCAGCAGCGCGACCTCGCCGGCCAGCGCGAGCAGGGTTTGGGTGGGGGTCTGCGTCGGCATGATCTGGCCGCCCAAGCTTTGCTCAGCGCTGCCGCCAGCGCTGCAGGCGCCCGAACACCATCCGGTCGAGGGCGAGATGCGCCAGCTTCACCGCGATGGCGGTCGCCATGATCACGGCTGCCATGCCGGCGGCCGGTGCGACGGCGCCGGCCTCGTCCATGTGGACGATCGCGATCGAGGCCAGCTTGGTGTCGGCGCCATAGAGGAAGATCACGGCCGAGACGGTGGTGAGCGCGTTGACGAAGACATAGACCGCGATGTCGAGAATCGCCGGCATGCAGATCGGAGCCGTCACGCGCCGGAAGGTCGACCAGAACGGCACCTTGAGCGAGGCGGAGACGGCTTCGAATTCGGAATCGATCTGCTTGAGGCTCGTCACCGAGGTGATGTGGCCGACCGTGTAGAAATGCGCGATCGTGTTGATGACGAGAATGGCGAGCGTCCCATAGAGGAAGCCGAGCGGGTTCCAGGCCGCATTGAAGAAGAAGACATAGCCGAGGCCGAGGACGAGGCCAGGCACCGCCATCGGCAGCATCGCCAGAAACTGGGCGAAGCCGCGCAGGCGCGGGGCGACCTTGAGCTTCTCGATCAGATAGGCGCCGCTGAAGATCAGCGCCGTCCCGATCACCGCCGTCAGCGAGGCCAGCAGCAGCGAATTGCGGTAGGGCTCCCAGCCGCTCGGCTCGACCGTGGCGAAATCGTAGTTCGCGAGCGTCAGCGACAGATTGTACGGCCAGTAGCGGACGAAGGAGCCCCAGACCGCGACGGCATAGGGGCCGACGACCGCGAGCGCGACCAGGCTGGCAAAGGCCAGCAAGGCAAGGTCGCGCCGGCGCTCCGGCTTCGGCGCATAGGGGACGGCCCGCGCCGACAGCATCGCGCTCTGGCGCTTCTGGACGATCCGGTCGGCGAAGAAGGCGAGGACGGCCGGCACCAGCAGGATCAGGCCGACGACGGCGCCCATCGGGAAGTTCTGCTGGCCGACGACCTGCCGGTAGGCATCGGTGGCGAGCACGCTGAACTGGCCGCCGATGACCTTCGGGATGCCGAAATCGGTGACCACGAGCGTGAACACCACGAAGGTGGCGCTGATCACGCCATAGCGCGCCCCGGGCAGGGTGATGGTGCGGAAGATGCGCCAGCGGCTCGTGCCCATGGCCTCGGCCGCTTCGCGCAGCCGTCCGTCCGACAGCGCGAGTGCGGTGACGAGGATCAGCACCGCATGCGGAAAGCTGTACAGGGTCTCGGCCGCGATGATGCCGACCGGCCCGTAGAGCGAGGCGCCCATCATCCAGGATTTCAGCAGGCCCTGATTGCCGAACAGGTAGATCAGCGCGAGCCCGGACAGCAGCGAGGGCGCGAAGACCGGCACCATGGCGGCGGCGTAGAACAGGCCCTTGCCGGGGATCCGGCTGCGGCACAGGGCGTAGGCATAGACGAAGGCGAGCGGCACCACGATGGCGGTGGTCAGTCCGGCCACGACCAGGCTGTTGGTCAGGGACGCCAGCAGCGTCGGCGTGGTTGCGTAGGTGACGAAGTTCGCCAGGCCGACGAAGCGCCCGTTGACATCCTCCAGGCTCTTCGAGAGCAGCGCCCAGAGCGGCAGGGCGATGATCAGGACGAGGACCGCGCACAGCGCCAGGATCAGCACGCCGGCGACGTGGCGTTCGCTGAGCCGCGGCGTCGCGATCTTCACGGTGGCGTTGGTCATCGTCAGCGGTGTCGCGGCGTGGCTCATCGACCACCCCCGGCAAAGACGTGCAGCGCCTCCGGCGGAAAGGCGACCGTGCGGACCTGCCCCGGCAGGATGGCGAGATCACGCATCGCATTGGTCGAGAAGTCGGCGGCGATCCGCGTCGAGCGCGAATTCGTCGGCTCCAGATGGGCCCGGCAATAGGAGCCGAGGAAGGAGAGATCGCCGATCGTCGCGTCGAAGCGGTTGGGGGTGTCGGCGGTGATCGAGCGGGTGCGGACCTCCTCGGGGCGCATGGCGAGCCGCACCGGCGTGCCGACAGCAAAAGGGGCGGCATTGGCGACGAGCAGGTCGAGCTCGCCGACCCGGACCTGGCCGGGCCCGGTGACGACGGCGTCGAGGAAGGTCATGTGGCCGACGAAATCGGCGACGAAGGGCGTGCCCGGGCGGCGATAGATCTCCTCGGGCGTGCCGACCTGCTCGACGGCGCCGTCGCTCATCACGACGATGCGGTCGGCCATGGCGAGCGCTTCTTCCTGATCATGCGTCACCATGATCGTGGTCACGCCCAGGCGCTGCTGCAGCGAGCGCATCTCGTCGCGCAGCCGAAGCCTGACCTTGGCGTCGAGCGCCGAAAGCGGCTCGTCGAGCAGCAGCAGCTCCGGCGAGGTCGCGAGCGCGCGGGCAAGGGCGACGCGCTGCTGCTGGCCGCCCGAGAGCTGGATCGGGTACTTCTTGCCCTGATCGGGCAGGCCGACCAGCGTGAGCAGTTCGTCGACGCGCCGGCTGATCTCGGCGGCGGGGCGGCGGCGGTTGACCAGACCGTAGCCGACATTGTCGGCGACGGTCAGGTTGGGGAACAGCGCATAGGACTGGAAGACGATGCCGAAATCGCGCTCAGACGGGCTGGCCCGCGAGACGTCGCGCCCGCCCATCTGGATGCTGCCGCTGTCCTGCGGGTCGAGGCCGGCGATGGCGCGCAGCAGGGTGGTCTTGCCGCAGCCCGACGGGCCGAGGAAGCAGACGAACTCGCCGCGGCGAATATCGAGATCGATGCTGCGCAGGGCCTGGAAGCTGCCGAAGCTCTTGGCGAGCTTGCGGACCGAGATAAACGGAGCCGTGTTCGTGGTCATCGTACCGACCTTCTTTTGAACGCGCAGCGATGGCGTTGGACGGGCGACTGCCGTCGCGCCCTGCATGAAACGCGCCGGACGGCCCGCCGCGGCGAGGCGTCCGGCGCGATGGCGTCAGTTCTTCGGTGCTGCCTTGGACTCGTAGCGCTTCGACCATTCGGCGAGGACACGGTCGCGATTATCGGCCATCCAGGACAAATCGTTCCGGATCATGCCGGCCTCGGCATTGGCTGGGTAGTTGGCGGGCTTGTTCTCGATGCCGCGCGCCGCGACGATGGCATAGGTCTTCGAGTAGAGCTCGTTGGCCTCCTTGCTCGTCGACCAGTCGGCGACCTTCTTGGCGACGGCGAGGTTCTTGCTGCCCTTGACGATGGCGCTGGCTTCCATCTCCCAGCCGACGCCTTCCTTCGGGATCACCACCTCGATCGGCGCGCCCTTGCTCTTCTCGGCGGCGCCGCGCATGTCGAGCGCCAGGCCGACGGTGCGCTCGCCGCGCGCCGCCTGGACGCAAGGCGCCGAGCCGGAGTGCAGATAGGCGGCGATGTTGTCGTGCAGGCCGTCCATGAACTTCCAGCCCTCGGCCTCGCCCATGCTCTGCAGCCAGCCGGCGACCATCAGATAGCCGGTGCCGGACGAGGCCGGGTGCGGCATCACGATCTTGCCCTTGAGCGCCGGGTTGAGCAGGTCCTTCCAGGAGGTCGGCACCGCGACGCCCTTGGCCTCGGCGGTGTTGAAGCAGACGACACCGAGATAGGCGTCCATGCCGGTCCAGGTATAGGGCTCGTTGCCGTCGCGGAAGACCGGCTTCAGCGTGTCGGCGCCGGTGGGCTTGTAGGTTTCGAGCAGGCCGGCCTTCTCGAACATCAGCAGGCTCGATGCGGCGAGGCCCATCACCATGTCGGCGCGCGGATTATCCTTCTCGGCCAGGAAACGGGCGGTGATCACGCCGGTGGAATCGCGGACCCAGACCACGTCGGCGTCGGGCACGGCCTTCTCGATCGAGGCCTTGAACGGCCCGAGCTGGTCATTCTCCAGCGCCGTGTAGATGGTGACCTTGGTCTTCTGCGCCTGGGCGAGGCCGGGAAATGCGAGCGCGACGGCGCCGATGACGCAGGAAGCAAGCCAGTTCTTCATGATCTCATCCCCTCTTTATTGATCGGTTTGAACGCTCTTTCGACGTTTCTTTCCCCTGACATGTAAAAAACGCAGGCGGATCGCTCCGCCTGCGCCTTATTCCTTGCTCACGCGTTCCATGGCGTTGACCATGTCTTGACGTTTGTGAAGGACTTCATGGCTTCGACGACGCCTTCCTTGTAGCCGAGGCCTGAGTCCTTGATGCCGCCGAAGGGGGACATCTCGATGCGGTAGCCGGGGACCTCCCAGAGATTGACGGTGCCGACCTCCAGCTCGGCGACGAAGCGCTGGATGTAGTCGAAGCGGTTGGTGCAGATGCCGGAGGAGAGGCCGTAGGCAGTCGCGTTCGAGATGCGGATGACCTGCGCGATGTCGTCGGGCACCCTGATGATCGGGATGACCGGGCCGAAGGTCTCCTCATGGACGAGCTCGCAGGTATAGGGGATGCGGTCGACCACGGTCGGGTGGAAGAGGGCGCCCTCGGCGCGCTTGCCGTGGAGAACCTCAGCCCCCTTGCTCACGGCATCGTCGACGCGGGCCTGGAAGAGCGCGGCCGAGCGGGCGTTGATGACCGTGCCGACATCGGTCGCAGGGTCCATCGGGTCGCCGCATTTCAGCTTCCTGGCCTTCCCGACCACCAGCTTGGCGAAGGCGTCGGCGACGCTCTCGACCACCAGGATGCGCTTCACCGCGGTGCAGCGCTGGCCCGAGTTCTTGGTCGCGCCGGTGACCGCGAGTTCGGCCGCCTTGTCGAGATCGGCGTCCTCCATGACGATCAGCGGGTCGTTGCCGCCGAGCTCGAGCACGATGCGCTTGTAGCCGGCGGTCGCGGCGATGTGCTTGCCGACCCGGACCGA
>NZ_JBNNPK010000032.1:0-55423 GCF_050275675.1 Allobosea sp. NPDC003192 | reverse complement strand
GCCTCTGCTGTGCTGCGCCGTGATGCGCCGCTCGCCGCCGCCCAGACGCGCGCCCGCGCGCCGGTCTTCAAGCTGTTCGAGAATGTCTTTCATCGCAAACCCGGAGCCCCGATATCTGCATCCCCGCGAGCAATAGGGCTGGGCTGCTTTGCGTGTCTCGAAAAACCATGCAAAATTGCAAAGTTGCGAAGAGGGCGAATTTGCTAAATGAAGCGCAAGGTATTTGCTGGCCCGGCGGTTCGCAGACTGCGCGAGGAAGCCGGCTGGCCACAACAACTCCTCGCCCGGAAGATCGGGATTTCGCCGAGCTACCTGAATCAGATCGAGCGGTCACAGCGGCCGCTGAGCGCCGCTGTGCTTGTCGAGCTCACGCGCGTCTTTCGCGTCGATATCTCGCAAATTTCGAACAGTGACGAGGATCGGCTGCTCGTCGATCTGCAAGATGCTCTCTCGGATCCGGCTCTTGCCCACCCGGCCCCGCCGTCGGCTGAGCTGCAGGCGGTGATCCAGCACGCGCCGAGCGTCGCCAGGGCGCTCGTCCGGCTGCAGGCGGCCAACAGGGCGCTCGAAGACAAGTACCAGGCTCTGGACCAGACCTTGTCGCATTCTGAGCCAGGCCATGCGGGCGGTGCGCTCGCGTTTCCTTATGATGAAGTGCGCGACTTCTTTCACCAGATCGGCAACTATGTCGACGATCTGGACCGGCAAGCCGAAGCAACCCATGCCGAGCTCGGGGCCGATGCCTCCGAGTTGTCAGGCGCCTTGATCGACAGGCTCGAGTTGCGCCACCGGCTCGCAGTGAAGATCGACCGCACCTTCGGCTTCGACCGACCTATCAGGCAATTCGACCGTGCGTCTCGAACCCTGCACATCGACGGCAGTGCCGAGCTATCGAGCCAGACCTTCGCGCTCGCCCACCAGCTCGCCTTGTTCGAGGCCCAGGATGTCGCGATGGCAGTCCTGGCGCAGGCCGACTTCCGGAGCACGAACGCCAATGCCGTCTGCTCCGTCGCCCTCGCCAATTATTTCGCAGGCGCCCTGATCCTGCCCTACCAGAGATTCCGCGACGCCGCCCGGCTGCACCGTCACGATCTCAGCATCCTGACCCATCTGTTCGGAGCGAGCCTCGAACAGGTCGCTCATCGCCTCTCTACTCTGCAGCGGCCGGGCGCGCGGGGCGTGCCGTTTTACTTCCTCCGCATCGATCGCGCGGGAAACATCACCAAACGCCACAGCGCGACTCGCTTGCGTTTTGCGCGCTATGGCGGAGCCTGCCCGCTCTGGAACGTGCACCAGGCCTTCGAGACGCCGGATCGCATGCTCGCGCAGATCGCCGAGATGCCGGACGGAACACGCTATCTCTCACTGGCGCAGGCCATCACGAAAGCCGGGATCGGGTACAGCGCCGTGCGTCGACGCTATGCCATCGGTCTGGGGTGCGAATTGTCAGACGCCAATCAGCTCGTCCATGCCGACGAGCTGGACACCGAGAATGTCAGGTCCATCGTCAAGATCGGAACCAGCTGCCGACTCTGCGAGCGACACAACTGCTCACAACGCGCCTTCCCGCCGGCGGGCGCGTCGATCCAGATCGACCCCGATCTCCGCGAAGCCGTACCTTATCGGCTTGGCGACTAGGGCATGTCCACGCTTTTCCGAAGACAGCGAATGCCGGCGCACTATTGTCCAGCCTCACGATAGGCCTGCAGGACCTCGCTGCCCTGCACGACATGGACGGGCACGGCCGGCAACGACATGGCGACGGTGAGGTAGGACAGGAACAGCGCGGCCGTCAGGGCAAGCATGCGGCGATAGGCCAGGTCGGGCCGATCTGGATCAGTCATCATCAGTCTCTGAATGAGGCGGCGCTGGACAGGTCGCTCAGGGGATGCAGCTCAGCCGATACGCATCGACAATTCGACATCCTCGGCGAAGGGGACGGAGAGGTAACCGCTGCCGGATGCCCCAGGCAGGTGCTTACGTCCTGCGTCCGCCTGGCCAGCATCCGGAAAGGAAGATCCGGATCCTCACCGAACCGCTGATCGAGCTAATCGAACATGATCCGCGTTTTGGGGGCGGCCGCGACGCGGAGAGCTAGCATCTGCCCGGCAGCAGGCTTCAGAATGCAGAGCCCAAGAGGGGCTGCCAAGAGGCCTCGCTAGGCATTCATCATGGCTGCGCGTGCGCTGCCGAAGCGTTGTCGCAAAGCCTATGGCGTGATGCCCAAGCGCTTTAGCCCGGCCTGCGCTTCCGCTTCTTGTGGGTCGAGCGTCAACGCCTGCCTGTACGCTGCGATCGCCTCTTCGCGGCGGCCCAGTGCTTCCAGTGCGTGGGCCCGCGTGTCGTGAGCATAGGCCGCGCGCGGATCCCTGGCGACGGCGAGGTCGGCGCTGGTCAGCGCATCGGCGGCGCGGCCAAGCTTGACCAGCGCCCAGCCGCGGAGATTGTGCGCCCGGACATCGTCGACACCGCGTGCGAACGCCCGGTCGATATCGGCGAGCGCCGAAGCGAAATCGCCTCTCCGTGCGTGCAGGTTGGCTCGTTCGAAGAAGGCTGGCCCAACCTGCGCCTGGCCGATGTCGATGATTGCGCCGAGATCGGCGAGCGCGCCCTCCGCGTCGCCCTTCAGGCGCTTGAGCTTGGCGCGCTCGAACAGCATGGCGCCCACATTGCCGGTATCCAGTTCCATCACCTTGTCGATATCGGCGACGGCCCGGTCGAAATCGTCGAGCCGGGCGCGGATCAATGCGCGTGACCAGTAGAGCTTCGGCTCTGTCGGAGCGCTGGCGATCAGGGCATCGTAGTCGACGAGCGCGCGATCAAGCTGACCCTTCCGGGCGAGCAGTTCGGCGCGCTGGCGCCGCGCCTCGGCATTGTCGGGCGCGTGCTCCAGCGCCCTGTCGAGGGCCATGAGGGCGTCGTCTGGCTGGTTGCGGCGGACGAGAAGCGCGCCGCGTGCCGCGAGCGCCGGCGCGAAGGCAGGGTCGAGCGCGAGCGCAGCATCGAGATCGGTCGAGGCACCGTCGAGATCACCCCGTTCGATGCGGAAGCGAGCACGGGTCGCCAGCGGCAGCGGATCTCCTTGCGAACGCTTCGCGGCATCGTCGAGATCGAGCAGCGCTCGTGGCAGGTCGCCCGCCGCACGATAAGCCTCGGCGCGACCGAGATAGACGGCAGGGTCGTCCGGGCGCAGTCGCAGCAGCGCGGTATAGTCCGCGACGGCGCGTGCGGGCTCACCGAGCTTGAGGGCAGCGGCGGCGCGCAATCGCAGCGCTTCGACCGAGCCGGGCGCGGCACGCAGGGTCTGGGTGAATTCGGCGGCGGCTTTCAGCAGCTCGCCCTTGAGAAACAGCGCCTTGCCGCGCTTGACGTGGATATTGGGGTCCTGCGGCGCGAGGCGGACAGCTTCGTCGAGATCCTTCAGCGCTTCGTCGAGACGGCCCTGCTCGATCAGGAAGACGCCGCGATTATAGCGCGCATTGGCGAAGCGCGGCGCAAGCGCGATCGCCTTGTCGAAATCCGCCGAGGCTTTGCCAAAATCCTTCCTGAGGAAAAAGGCGGCGCCGCGATTGTCATAGGCTTCGTGGAAATCCGGCTTGAGCCGGATCGCCTCGCCGAAATCGGCGATGGCGAGGTCGAGTTCGCCGCCATCGGCATATTCGACGCCGCGGTTGAAGTAATGCAGCGCGTTCTTGGGATCGCGAGCGATCACCTGCCCATAGTCGGCGACCGCCCGTTCGCGCTCGCCCTTGTAGGAATAGGCCACGGCGCGATTGGAGAAATAGCGCAGGTTCTCCGGGTCGAGCGCGATCGCAGCGTTGAGCTCCTGGATTGCACGCTCATGGTCGCCACGCTGGCGAAAAAGATCGGCGAGGCGTCCATGGGCGCGAGCGCGTACGGTCGGAACGTCCTTGGCGCTGCCAGTAGCCGCGCGGCAATGCTTCCAGAGCCGCGCCTCGTCGGAAACGGAAAAGCAGGAGCGCGCGTCGCGGCTGGTCTGTGCAGCCGCAGCTTCGATCAGCAGACCACTGGTCAGCAGCGCCGTAGCAAACGTCAGGAGCGGCCGCAGCGCGACCTGCCGCTTCAGCCGTTCTCGCATCCCCGGTTCTCCCTTGCTGCATCGCTGCCGATAGCCGGCGGTCGCGCGCGCCAGCGGCCCGCCATCTCCTGGACCCTTCGCCACTGCGCCGGGGCGAGCCCTTCCCTGACGGCGCCGAGCGCGTTGCGCGCCTCCTCGCCGGCCGGCTGCGCGGCTGCCAGCGTCAGCCACATGGCGGCCTGCACCGGGTCGGCGGCAACTTGCGTGCCGTTGCGATAGGCCATTCCGAGATTGGTCTGCCCGTCGACATTGCCGCGCTCGGCTGCAAGCCGATAAAGCCGCAGCGCCTCCGACAGGTTTTGCGGGACTGCGGTACCCCGCGCATAGATGACGCCGAGCGCATTCAGCGCATGCGGAAAATCCCGGTCGGCCGCCTTGCGGAACCATTGCAGGGCGATGCCGTCATCGCGGGCGACACCTTCGCCTCGGGCATAGCGCAGCCCGAGATTGTACTGGGCGGTGGCATCACCCGCCTCGGCGGCGTCTCGATAGAGCGCGATCGCCGCCGGCAGATTGGCCGGCGTGCCGGTTCCGCGCTGATAGGCGAACGCGAGCGAGGTCTTGGCCGGGACGCAGCCGGCCGCCGCGGCCCTGCGCAGCCAGTCGAGCGCCTGCGAGAGGTCCTGGGGCACGCCACGTCCGGCTTGCAGCAGACCGGCGAGTGCGATCTGGGCGTTGATATGACCCTGCTCGGCAGCTTCGCGCAGCAATTGCGCGGCGCGCGCATCGTCCTGCGCGCCACCCTGACGCTTCAACAGCAGGATTGCGAGATTGTAGCGCGCCACCATGTGACCGGCTGCCGCGGCCCGCTCATAGAGCGCTTCCGCCCGCCTGACATCGGGCTTTGCTCCATCGCCACGCTCGAGGGCAGCGGCGAAGTTGTTGACCGCGGGCCAATGATCGAGAGCCGCGGCGCGTTCGTAATAACTCAAGGCCCGGCGCGGGTCGGGCTTGACGCCGCTCCCGCCCTGATAGGCCTTGCCGAGCTCGAACAGAGCCGAGGCGTCGCCCTTCTCGGCACGCTGCCGCAGGTCGGCGAGATCGAACGCCACGGCCGATTGTTCCACGGCGAGAAGGAGGACGAGACTGAAGGCGGGCAGGCGCAGCATGGCGGAACAGAGAAACGGAACCGGGGCGGTTTTGAGACTGCCTCCCGCTCACGCACCCGGAAACCGCTCTTGGTTGACTGCGGAGCGTCCTGATTCGCACAGCTCGGCTTCGAGACGCCATGCCGTTCGGCCAAGGGTGAGCAGAGATTCAGCCCCCGGTTTGGCAGCGATCACACCCTGGAATTCTTCTAAAATATTGATATTGCAGAGTTAATTCTCCTGATCTATCGCTGCGTGAAGCGTGATCGTCAGTAGCGCCCCCTGTTCCCGGATGAATGGTCCAGCGTCAGCCTTGAGTTCCCGCGTGATCGAAGCCTGCTATGGTGAGCTTCTGCGCTTCGCGCGGCGGCGGCTGGGCGGCGCGCATGCCGCAGACGATCTCGTGCAGGAAGCCTGTCTGCGCTTCACGCGCGTCGACGATGGCGGTATCGCCAGCCCCCGCGCCTTTCTCTATCGCATCCTGGCAAATCTCGTCCTCGACCATCAGCGGCGCCAGATCCGGCAGCCGATCGACGCCCTCGACCATCTCGATGCCGCCGATTCCTCGCCCGATGCGGAAACGGCCTTGATCTGGCGAGAGCGGCTCGCGATCCTCTCGCGCGCCGTCGAGGAATTGCCGCCGCGTTGCCGGGAATGTTTCGTGCTGCGCCGCTTCGACGATCTGTCCCAGGACGAGATCGCGCGCCGCATGGGCATTTCGCGCAACATGGTGGAAAAGCACCTGCGCACAGCGACATTGCATTGCTCGCGCCGGCTGCGCGAGACGGATTGACCGCGCCCTTCATTGCGACATGTAAGCTCCTGTTTCCGCGGAGCTGTTCGTCTTAGTGACGGGCACTCGAGAAAAAGCGCGGGCCTGTTGTGAGGCGAGCCAAGATGGCTGACGAAGACGAAGCGGTCAGGGAGGAAGCGGCCGCCTGGTATTTCCGGCGCGACGCCGGGCCGCTGGTGCCGAGAGACGAACGCGCATTCCAGCGCTGGCTCGCGCACGCGCCACATCGGGAGGCCTATGACGAGGTGGCGCGGACCTGGTCATCCCTGGCGGCCGTGCCGCGCCCCGCGTTGCCGACCGCGCGACAGCGTCCGATCTGGCGCCGGAATGCGATCGCCGCCGGGCTCGCAGCCATGCTGGCGATCGCCGTCGCACCGCAGGTCCAGCACTGGTGGGTCCGCCAGCGCTCCGACTACGCCACCGCCGTCGGAGAAACCCGCGACCTCGTCCTGGCCGATGGCTCGCGGATCAGCCTCAATACCGATACTGCGGTGGCGATCCGTTACGGCGCTGGCGAGCGTCGCATCCGGCTCTTGAGCGGCGAAGCGCTGTTCACGGTGGCGAAGGATACCGCCCGTCCCTTCATCGTCGAAGCGCGCTCCGGCGCGGCTACGGCGCTGGGAACGGCCTTCGCGGTTCGGCAGGACGACGACGAGGCCGTCGTCACCGTGCTGGAAAGCCGCGTCGCGGTCGCGCCGGCCGAGGCGCCCGAGCGCAGCTCCGCCCTCTCGCCGGGTCAGTCCGCACGCCTGTCCCGCTCGCAGATCAACGCGATCGAGATCGTCGACGCCGACGCCGAGACCGCCTGGCGCCGCGGCAAGCTGATCTTCGTCGATCAGCCGCTCGGAGCTGTGGTCGAACAGCTCAATCGTTATCACCACGGGCGCATCCAGATCGTCGATCCGGCCATCCGCAATCATCGCGTCAGCGGCGTCTTCGAGACGAAAGACCCGCTGCAGATCGTGACCATGCTCGAATCCTCGCTCAGCCTGCGCTCGACGCGGCTGACGAGCTATCTCGTCCTGCTCCACCGCTGAAAAAATCCTGATCGGCGACCTCCTGTTTTCGCGGCCGGCTTCGTCTTAGCGCCATGCGGGCAGGACGAGACCCGCGCATGCGTCGAAGCGGAGATCGGAATGAGCCTGTCGGAAAAGGGGCGGTTCGCGGCACTGATGCGGACTGCGAGCGTCGCGGCCTTGCTCGCGATGGCCTGCGCGCCGGTCCCGGCGATCGCGCAAACCGCGAATGTCCCGGCCGCGGCGCGCAGCTTTGCGATCCCGCCCGGCCCGCTCGCTCCGGCGCTCAACCGCTTCGCCGACATCTCCCAGCTTCAACTCGTCTATAGCGGCGTGACGACGCGCGGCCTATCGAGCGCTGGGCTCAGCGGCAGCTTCACGGCGCAGGAAGGCCTCGCTCGCCTGCTCGCCGGCACGGGGCTGAGCTACCGCTTCTCCGGGCCGAACAGCGTGACGATCACACGGGCCCCGGCCGCCGCGGCCGCCGGGGCAACAGCCGGAGCCATTCCGCTCGACACGATCGACGTCCAGGACCAGGGCGTCATCGGCTATGTCGCGCGCAACGGCTCCGCCGGCAGCAAGACCTCGACGCCGCTGATCGAAACCCCGCGCTCCATCAGCGTGGTGACGCGCCAGGAGCTCGACGATCGCGGTGTCACCAGCGTGCCGGAGGCCCTGCGCTATACCGCCGGCGTCACGACCGGTGCCTTCGGCTACGATCCGCGCTTCGACCAGATCTACGTCCGCGGCTTCCCGATGACGACGCTGGGCGATTTCCGCGACGGGTTGAAGCAGTTCCCGGCCGGCTTCACCACCTTCCGGACCGAGCCCTACCAGCTCGATCGCATCGAGGTGATCAAGGGCCCCGCCGCGGTGCTCTATGGCCAGAGCGTGCCGGGCGGCCTGGTCGACCGGCGCTCCAAGCTGCCGACCGACTACAGCTTCGGCGAAGTGAGCGCCCAACTCGGTACCTATGGCCGCGTGCAGGGAGCCTTCGATGTCGGCGGCCCGCTCGATCCCGACAAGACCATGCTCTATCGCGTTGTCGGGCTCGGCCGCCTTGGGGACACCAATCTCGACATCGCCGACCAGCGCGTGCTGATCGCGCCGTCCTTCACCTGGCGGCCGAACGCGGCGACCTCGCTCACTGTCCAAGCGCTCTACCAGCAGGACGAGACCGATTCCAACGTCGCCGGCATCAACCGGAACGGCGCGGTGCTGAAGCTGCGCAGCAGCGATGCGCGCTACGACTATCTGAAGCAGAAGCAGGCCCAGATCGGCTATGCCTTCGAGCACAAGTTCGACGACGTCTTCACCTTCCGCCAGAAGGTTCGCTACAGCGCGATCGATGCCGAATCGCGCTATCTCAGCGGCAGCTTCGCCAGCCCGGCATCGACGATCTACCAGCGAGGCGCGGTCTCCGTCGGTGATCGCCTGGCGAGCTTCCAGACCGACAACAATGTCGAGGCAAACTTCCGCACCGGCCCGATCGCGCACAAGCTGCTCGTCGGGCTGAACTACGACCACAACATCTGGCGCTTCGGCCTCGGGCAGAGCGGCGTCGTCCCCGCCTATGCGCTCGACATTGCCAACCCCATTTCCGGCATTCGCGGCCCGACACCGCCCTATGCCTATCGCTCCCGGGAGCAACTGGCGCAGCTCGGGCTCTATGCGCAGGACCAGATCAGCTTCGGCAACTGGCGTCTGGCGCTCAGTGCCCGCCAGGACTGGACTGAGCGCAAGCAGTCCAACCTGATCACGCGCGCGGTCACGGTCGACCGAAAGGACGACGCCTTCACCTACAGCGCCGGCCTGCTCTACCTCTTCGACAACGGGCTTGCGCCCTATGTCAGCTATGCGACCTCGTTCCAGCCGGTCACCAGCCAGGGGCTTGGCGGCACCGTGCTTGAGCCATCGAAAGGCGAGCAGATCGAGGCCGGCCTGAAATACCAGCCGGGCGATGGCCGCATCCTGCTCACCGCCTCGGCCTATCAGCTCAAGGAGAAGAACGCGCCCAAGCTCGGCGGCTATGTCGCCGGCCTGCCCTATTACGTCTCGGTCGGCGAAGTCACGGTACGCGGCATCGAGCTGGAAGCGCGCGCCAGGCTGGTGGACGGGCTCGACCTCACCGCCGCCTACACCTTCTCGGATGCGGAGATCACCAAGACGACGGTCGCGAGCGAGCTCGGCCGCGTGCCGGCAGTGACGCCGCGCCATGTCGCCTCGCTCTGGATGAACTACAACATCCAGAGTGGAGTGTTCGCCGGGCTCGGCGCGGGCGTCGGCGCACGCTATGTCGGCGAGACCTGGACGACGAACGACAACACCGGCAAGAACGACGCCTACACGCTGTTCGACGCCGTGCTGCGCTATGATTTCGGCAAGATGAATCCGAAGCTGGCGGGACTGACCGCCTCGGTCGCCGCCAACAACATTGCCGACAAACAGGTCAGCGTCTGCAATGCCGGCTTCTGCTATCTCAGCCAGGGCCGCACCGTGATCGGCACCATGACCTACCGGTGGTGACAGGCGGATCATGATGCTCGACCGCCGCGCCTTCGTGAATGCTCTGGCGGGTTGCGCGCTCGCGCGGTCCTCAGCCGCATCCGCGGCGCAGCGGCGGCTGGCGGTGATGGATTACGGCCTCGCCGAGACCCTGGTCCGGCTCGGCTGCCCGCCGCAGGCGCTGGTCGCCTCGCAGGACTTCGAGCGCTGGGTCGGGGAGCCGCTGCCGCCGGGCATCGTCAATCTCGGCACCAGCCGGGAACCCAATCTCGAAGTGCTCCAGGCTCTGAGGCCGGACGCGATCCTCAGCACCCCCTATCTCGCCGGCATCCATCACCGGCTGGAGCGGATCGCGCCGGTCGTCTCGCTGCCGATCTACGCACCCGAGGGCCGTCCGCTGGCGCTGGCGGGTGAGGCGGCGCGCCGGCTCGCCGTGCTGATCGGCGAACCGCAGGCCGCCGACAGGCTGGCGGCGGATGCGGATGCGACCTTCGCAGGAGTCCGTGAGAGCTTGCAGGGGCGGCCGCAACCTCCCGTCCATCTCGTGAATTTCATGGATCAGCGCCATGTCCGGATCTACGGCGCGAAGAGCCTCTATCAGGATGTGCTCGACCGGATCGGCGTTGAAAACGCCTGGACGGGCCAGACCAACTACTGGGGCTTCGCCACCGTCGGCATCGAGGCGCTGCAGACCGGCCGCGAGGCGCAACTGGTCTATTTCGATCCCGTCCCTGCGGGTGTGCTGCAGGCGCTGGCGCGCAACCCGATCTGGCAGGCTCTTTCTTTCGTGAGGGCCGGCCGGGTCAACGGCCTGCCGCCCGTCCTGATGTTCGGCTGCGTACCTTCGGCGATGCGGTTCGCGCGCCTGATCGGCCAGCGGCTCGCGCAGGCCTGAACCATGTCCCAGTTCACAAGCCAGGTGGCGCCCCATCCCTGGCGGTTGGCTCTGCCGCTGCTGGCTTCGGCTCTGGCGCTGTCGCTCTGGACGCTCGCCATCCGCCTGCCGGCATCGCAATGGCCGGCGCTGCTCGACGCGGGTTCGGGTGATATGGATATCCTCGTCCTGCGACAGTCGCTGTTGCCGCGCATGGCGGTCAGCATTCTGTGCGGCGCCGCGCTCGGCCTCGCCGGCATGATCTTCCAGCAGGTGCTGCGCAACCCGCTCGCGAGCCCGACGACGCTCGGTGTCGCCGCCGGCGCCAAGCTCGCGCTCAGCATCGCGACGCTCTGGGGCGCGCCGCTTCTGCTCGGCATCGGGCGCGAGGGTGTCGCTTTCCTGGGTGGTGCCGCCGCAATAGCGGCGACGATCGCGCTCGCCTGGCGACGCGGCCTCTCGCCACTCGCGCTCGTGCTCGGCGGCTTGGTGCTCGGCCTCTATTGCGGCTCGCTCTCGGCCTTGCTGCTGCTGTTCGAGGAGCACGCGTTGACCGGGCTGTTCCTGTGGGGCAACGGCTCGCTCGCCCAGCAGGGCTGGGATGTCGCGATCGGGCTCTCCTGGCGGCTGGCCGGCTTGGCCGGCCTGGCGCTGCTGCTGCTTCGCCCCATGACGCTGCTCGCGCTCGACGACGAGGGCGTGCGCAGCCTCGGCCTCTCGCTTCAGTTCGTGCGGCTTACGGCGCTCGCCCTTGCGGTCGGGCTCAGCAGCACCGTCGTCAGCCTCGTCGGCGTCATCGGCTTCATCGGTCTGATCGCGCCGGCGATCGCGAGGCTCGGTGGCGCGCGCCGGCTCGTCGACCAGATGCTCTGGGCGCCCGTCATCGGCGCCGGACTCCTGTGGCTGACAGACCAGAGCCTGCTGCTGTCCGGCGGACCGGCCGGCAGCCAGGTGCCGACCGGCGCCGTGACGGCCTTGTTCGGGGCGCCGATGCTGCTCTGGCTGCTGCCACGCCTGCGCAATGCAGAACCTCAAGCGAGCCAGGCCGGCGTGGCGGGGCGCAGCGACCGGCCGGTCCTGACCCTGGCGCTGCTCGGCTTCTTGCTGGCGGCGACGACAGCCCTGGCACTGACGCTCGGGCGCGACGCCGGTGGTGGCTGGTCCTTCGCCTGGGGCGAGACCTTTGCGGCCCTATCGCCCTGGCGTGTGCCGCGCAGCCTCGCCGCCTTCTGCGCCGGTACGATGCTCGGCGTCGCCGGAACCATCCTGCAGCGCCTGCTGCGCAATCCGATGGCGAGCCCCGAAGTCCTCGGCGTCAGCGCCGGCGCCGCTCTCGGTATGATCGCGGCGCTGTTTGCGCTGCCGGCGGCGAGCCGCGACCAGCAGATCGCCGCCGCCACGGCCGGCGCGGCGCTCGTGCTCGCCATCATGCTGGCGCTCGGGCGCCGCTCCGGCTTCACGCCGGAACGCCTGCTGCTCGCCGGCATCGCGATAGGGGCCCTGCTCGATGCACTCGTCGGCGCTCTTACGGCCAGCGGCGATCCACGCGCCATGCTGCTGCTCGGCTGGATGACGGGTTCGACCTATGCCGTCGACGAGACACAACTGGCCTGGGCGGCGGCAAGCGCGATCCTGCTCGTCGCGCTGACGGCACCGAGCCTGCGCTGGCTCGACCTGATAGTGCTCGGCGATGCCGCCGGCGCCTCGCTCGGGCTCAGGCTGCCGCTCGTGCGCCTGCTCCTGCTGCTGCTGGCCGCGGCCCTGACGGCCGCGGCGACGCTCGTCGTCGGGCCGCTGACGTTCGTGGGGCTGATGACGCCGCATCTCTCCCGCCTGCTCGGCCTGCAGCGCGCGGGCCCGCAACTCGTTGCCGCGGGGCTCAGCGGCGCGCTGGTGATGGTCATGGCCGACTGGCTCGGCCGGGTCGTCGCCTTCCCCTGGCAGATGCCGGCCGGGCTGGTCGCGACGCTGATCGGCGGGCCGGTACTGATCGCCCTTCTTGCACGGAGATGATGCGTGGGCACACTCGCAGCGATTCCGGAGACGATATGGTTCGATCTCGTGCCGCGTGCCGGCGGCGCACCCTACCGCATCTTCCTGCGCATTCCGCCGGGCGAGCCGCCGGCGGATGGCTGGCCTGCGATCCATCTGCTCGACGCCAATGCCGTCATCGCCACCACGGTCGAGGTGCTGCGCGTCCAGGCGGCCTATCCGCTCGGCACCGGCATCGGTGATGCCGTCGTGGTCGGGATCGGCTATCCTGCCGAGGGCGCCTATGACAGCGTGCGCCGCTCCTGGGACTATGGCCCTCCCCCCGGCCGGAGCTATCCGCCGCACAGCGAAGGCGGCCCCGAGGTCCGGACTGGCGGAGCGGAGACCTTCCTGAACTTCATCGAAGATGAGCTCAAGCCCGCGATCGCCTCACGGGTCCGGCTCGATGCCGCCAGGCAGGCGATCTTCGGTCACTCCTTCGGTGGCCTGTTCGTGCTCTACGCGCTGTTCACGCGGCCGGGCGCCTTTCGCGACTGGATCGCCATCAGCCCGGCGATCTGGTGGGAGGAGCACAACCTGCTGCGGTTTGCCCCCGACGGGCGGCTGGCCGTAGCGCGCTCGGCGCGCGTGCTGCTCGGCGTCGGCGAATACGAGCAGGACCTGGCGCCGTTCCAGCGCGGCGCGGCCGATGCGGAGCAGCGTAGCCGACGTCTGCAGGAAGCCAAGACCATCGACGAGACCCGCGCCATGGCCGGACACCTGACGGAGGCTGGCTGCGATGCGACCTTCGCCGTCTTCGAAGGTGAGACGCACATGTCCGTGCTTCCCGTCGCCATCAACCGCGCAGTGCGCTTCGCCTTCGGCCCGCAGGACGGCGTCGATGTCGGAGGCGAGCCATGATCGCCCGGTCGCGCCCGATGCGGGACGGTCCGCCACTTTTCGAGCTCGAGGCCGCGTCACTCGCGATCGGCGGTCGCGTATTGCTCCAGCCCCTGTCACTGGTGCTGCCGGCCGGTCGCGTGATCGGGCTGATCGGCCATAACGGTTCCGGCAAATCAACGCTCGTCAAGCTGCTGGCTCGCCAGCACCAGCCGACGGTCGGGTCGATCCAGCTTCAGGGACAGGGCGTGGCCCTCTACCCCGAGCGCGAATTCGCTCGCCATGTCGCCTATCTCCCGCAACAGCCGGCTCCAGCAGCCGGTCTCCTCGCCCGGGAGCTCGTTGCCTTCGGCCGCTATCCCTGGCACGGCGCGCTCGGCCGCTTCGGCCCGCGCGACCAGCAGAAGGTCGAAGAGGCGATGGTTCTGACCGACACCATCACCTTCGCTGACAGGCTCGTCGAAACACTCTCAGGCGGCGAGCGCCAACGGGTCTGGCTCGCCATGCTGATAGCGCAGGACGCCCAATGCCTGTTGCTCGACGAGCCGATATCGGCCCTCGACATCGCCCATCAGCTCGAGGTGCTGGCGCTGGTCAAGCGGCTCTGCGACGAGCGGAGCATCGGCGTCGTCATCGTCGTGCACGACGTCAACATGGCTGCGTGCTTCTGCGACGAGATCATCGCGCTCCATTCCGGACGGCTCGTCGCCCGCGGGACACCCGACCAGGTGATCAGGCCGGATGTCCTGCGCGCGATCTACGGCTGCGATATCGGCGTGATGCCACATCCCAAAAGCGGCAGGCCGCTGGCCTTTGCGTGATAGAGCACCATTCCAATATGCGCCTGATGCGCATTTATCTCGACCCGTCGATTGAGTGTCGGCGGTCGGTAGGAGTTCATCTTTCCGCGATGCTGCCGGCGCGGGCGTGATCGTGCTGACACTGGTCGTGGTCGGCGAGCACCTCGATGACTCGGCAATCGCAGATGCGGCCGTGCTGGCCTTCATGGACCATGCGCTGCAATTCGCCGCGCAGGGCCTGGAGCTGGCCGATGCGCAGCTCGATCTGGTCGAGATGGCGCTTGGCGATCCGGTGGACGCTCTCGCACGAGGATTGCGGCTCGTCATACATCGCGAGCAGTGCGCGGATGTCGTCGATCTCGAAGCCCAGCTCGCGGGAGTGGCGAATGAAGCGCAACCGCTTGACGTCGTCGCCATTGTAGTAGCGCCGGTTGCTGCTGGTGCGCCTCGGCTCCTTCAGCAGGCCGATCTGCTCGTAGAAGCGGATCGTCGGAACCTTGACGCCGGTCCCTTGGGACAGTTCGCCGATCGGCAGTTCATCCATGACGACCTCCCACGATCGCGGCAAGGCTCGAGCCTTGTCGCACCTCAGTCCTTTCGCCGGCACGTCGCAACGCCGGAGGGCGAGCGTCACCGGGCCGATACACGCGTCCTTGGGCTCAAGCCGGGACGATCGGGATGCTGCGGACCTGCTCTCCCGTGGCTCCCTTCACCGTGAGCCGGGCAAAGACGGCATCCTTGATCTTGCCGCCGACGACCAGCGTTTCGCCGCTGGGGCCGGACTCGGTCGCCAGGTTGCGGATCTGGTAGTCCTCGGCTCGCGGTCCCACCGCCTGTGCGACGACGGTCGCGGAAGCGGGGGCGCTCGCCGGCTTGCCGTTCCGCAGGAAGGTGAGCTGCCAGCGTGTCGGATCGATCCAGCTCAGTTCGACGTCGAGACCGTCGTCGAAGCGCGCGAGCGCGCCCCCGTTCGGCCCTGGCGTCGGGGCGAGCGCAACGGCTCCGGGCAGCAGCGATTCACGCGTGTGGAAATGGTCGCCGTGGAGGACACGCACCCGCGTCCGATAGGCGCCGGCGACGTGGCCGCTCGCCTTGACGCGGGAGCCGTCGCTGCCGGCCGAGACGGCCAGCGGGTGGATGCGACCCGAGGCGTCGATGGCGTCGACCTCGACCTCGGCGAGCGGCGGCGCCCTATAGTCGGTGACGCCCGCCTCGCTGAAGACGAGCTCCCAGGCGTCTGGGCCGACGGTGACGATGTCGACCATCTGGCCATGGCCCATATGGATCGAGGCAGGCTGCGTCATGGGTGCTCTCCGCTGCAGTCTTGAGGCCGGCGGGAGCCCGCCGAACCGGGGGCTGGCGCGCCGTCAGAGGAACTTGGTGACGGCCTTGAATTCCTTGAGCAACTCGCGGGCGTCGGCCGGGACGTGGCCGGCCGCTTCCTCGAGGCAGTGGTCGATATGCTCCTGGATCAGGATCTTGCGGGCGTTGGCGATGGCGCTCTCGACCGCCTGGAGCTGCTGGGCGATCTCCAGGCAGGAGCGGACATTGATCACCATCTCGATGGTCGAGCGCAGATGCCCCTCGGCCCGCTTCAGCCGGGTGATGATCTCGGGGTGGCGCTGGTGATGGATATGCTCGTGCGGTTCCATTTTGGGGCTTGATCCTATCCTGGGGGAGGGGATACAGTATTTATCATCAGCCGGCAAGATGGACGTGGCCAGCTGCGGAAATGAGACAGATGTCCGAGACCCGCCCCATGCTCGCGCTCGAGCGGCTGCCCGACCAGCCGGATGCCCGGCACGCCGAGGCCCGCGCCTTCTGCCTCGCGGTGATCAAGGAATACTACAGCACCGACTATCGGCCCGACTGGCATGCCGACCTCGATTCGTTGACCGCAGAGCCGGCCCGCTCCTGGTACAGCGTTCATAACCGCGGCGCGTTCTGGACTGCCCGGAATGCGGGCGGCGCCATTGTCGCGACCGCCGGCCTCTATCATCTCGGCTGGAAGCCCAATCTCGCCGCATACCTTGCGGCACGCTATCCGCAGCCCGATCAGGTGCCGCAACTCGTGCGGGTCTATGTCCGCGCCGACCAGCGTGGCCGGCAGATCGGCCGCTGGCTCAACGAGATCGCCGAGGACGAGGCGCAGCGCCTCGGCTACGGCACGCTCTATCTGCACGCCAGCGCCGACGCGCCGGCGACGCTCGGCTTCTGGCGCGGACGCGGCTATGCCGAGATCGCCGAGCGCGAGGCCTACATCCATTTCGACAAGTCCTTGTCGAACTCCCCCTGACCGGGCCTGCGCCGGCAGGAGTCCGCGCGCCGCCTTCGGTCAGGACAAGCGAGGATCGGGCACCGCCATCCTCGGCCGACGGCCCCGTTGCGGGCGGGCGCGGCGATGCGGGTGCCCGGCCGAACTGACGGGACCAACATGACCTCGTTCACGGAGCTGCTCCAGCAGGGCGTCGCCAACGCCTGGTTCTTCATCCCCACCGCCATCCTGCTCGGGGCGCTGCACGGGCTCGAGCCAGGCCATTCCAAGACGATGATGGCGGCCTTCATCGTCGCAGTGCGCGGCACCGTCTTCCAGGCCGTGCTGCTTGGCCTCGCCGCGACCGTCTCTCACACGGCCATCGTCTGGGGCATCGCTCTCGGCGGCATGTACCTGTTCAAGGGACTCGATCCCGAGACGACCGAGCCCTATTTCCAGCTCGTCTCCGCCATCATCATCATCGCCATCGCCGCCTGGATGTTCCGCCAGACCTGGCAGGACCAAAAGGCGGCCAAGCGCCATGCCCGTGAGGTCGAGGACTACGAGAATAACCGGGGGAAGACGACGCTCAGCCACCGCGTCGACACCGGCCACGGCTTCATGGCGCTCGAGATCCCGCCGGAGAAACCCGCGAACTTCCGCCTGACCGTGATCAGCGGCGATCAGTGGCAGGGCGAATATGTGACGCTGACCACCGAGAGGCCCGACGGCAGCACCCAGCGCTTCACCTTCGTCGACCGCGACGGCTACATGGAGTCGGCCGAGAAGGTGGCCGAGCCCTATGACTTCATGGTGCGGCTCAGCCTCGATCATGGCGACCATGAGCACGGCTATGACGTCTCCTTTCTGCAGGGCAGCGAGGGCGGCGATCCGCTGCACCGGCAGCAGAAGGGCCTCGAGCTCGCCAATGACGGCTATATGGACGCCCATGCGCTGTCGCATGCCAACGACATCCGCAAGCGCTTCGTCGGCCGCAACGTCACCACCTGGCAGATCGTCCTGTTCGGCCTCACCGGCGGGCTGATCCCCTGTCCGGCGGCGATCACCGTGCTGCTGCTCTGCATCCAGCTGCGCGAGTTCTCGCTGGGGGCCGTGCTGGTGCTCTGCTTCTCGATCGGCCTCGCGATCACGTTGGTGACCGTCGGAGCGGTCGCAGCGATCGGCGTGCGCCAGGCGACGAAGCGCGTCGGCTGGCTCTCGACCGCGGCGGCGAAGGCGCCCTATTTCTCCAGCGCGCTGATCATCCTGGTCGGTCTCTACACCGGCTGGCATGGCTGGAGCGGCCTGCAGGCGCAGCAGCACGGCAAGCCGGCGGCTGCCGTCATAACTACTGCGCCGAGCGCTGGCTGAGCGTGCGGCCCGGAGCGCTTCGGAGCTCCGGGTGCCGACTTTTCAGGCGAAATGGCAGCGGGCCGCGTGCGCCGCTGCCGGGTCGAATGCGGGATGGCGTTCGGCGCAGAGGGCCTCGGCTTGCGGGCAGCGGCCATGGAAGCGGCAGCCCGCCGGCGGGTTGAGCGGGCTCGGTGGCTCGCCCCGGAGCCCTGCGCCAGCCGCCGCCAGATCCGGATTATCCAGCATCGAGGCGGCGATCAGCGCGCGCGTATAAGGATGGCGCGGATTGGCGAAGAGTTCGGCCGCCGGGGCGAGTTCAACGATCTCGCCGAGATACATCACGGCGATGCGGTCGCAGAGCTCGCGCACCACGCGCAGGTCATGGGAGATCATCAGCAGGGTCAGCCCGAAGCGGTGCTTCAGGTCGATCAGCAGGTTGAGAACCTGCGAGCGCAAGGAGGCGTCGAGCGCCGAGGTCGGCTCGTCGCAGACGAGCAGCTCGGGCTTCAGGATCAGGGCGCGCGCGATCACGACGCGCTGGAGCTGGCCGCCCGAGCATTCGCGCGGCAGGCGGTCGTAGAAGCTCGGGTCCAGCCCGACCTCGCGCAGCATATCGAGGGCGATGGCGCGGCGCTGACCGCGATCGCCGATGCCGTGGGCGCGCAGCGGCGCTTCCAGGCTCTCGCCGAGCCGCATGCGCGGGTCGAGCGCGCCGAACGGGTCCTGGAAGACGAGCTGGACCTTGCGGCGCAGCGCCTGCAGATCGGCGCCGGCAAGCCCGCCGATCTCGGTTCCGCCGATCCGGATCAGGCCGCTATCGGCCCGGTCCATCCGCACCAGCAGCCGCGCCACCGTGCTCTTGCCGCAACCGGATTCGCCGACGAGGCCGAGCACCTCACCCTTGCCGATCGAGAGCGAGACATGATCGACAGAGTTCACCCGCCGGCCGCGCGTGAGCCAGCCGGGAGCCGGGTAGGTCTTCACCATGTCGCGGGCGTCGAGGAAGGCAGCGGTGGATTGGGCGTTCATTGCTGCGC
Organism: Allobosea sp. NPDC003192; assembly: GCF_050275675.1. Taxonomy (NCBI): domain Bacteria; kingdom Pseudomonadati; phylum Pseudomonadota; class Alphaproteobacteria; order Hyphomicrobiales; family Alloboseaceae; genus Allobosea; species Allobosea sp. NPDC003192. Next base: position 36,733 of record NZ_JBNNPK010000032.1, on the reverse strand, counting down.
CTCCTCGGGCTCCGGCTTCACCGCCCAGCAGCGCGCCTTGTGCGAGCCGTGGCAGCAGGCGAGCGCCGGCTCGTTGCTGCAGCAATCGTGATTGTGCGGGCTCTGGGCCGCGATGGCGCAGCGCGGCTGGAAGCGGCAGCCATGCGAGAGCTCGCGCGCCGAGATCGCACTGCCCGGAAGCGCCACCAGCCGGCCGCCGGCATCGCGCTTCAGCAGGGAGCACTCGACGAGGGCGCGGGTGTAAGGATGGCGCGGAGCCGAGAGGATCGCGCGCGCCGGCCCCTCCTCGATGACGCGGCCGGCATACATCACCGCGACGCGGTCGGCCAAGGCGGCGACGATGCCGAGATCGTGCGAGATCAGCAGCAGCGACATCCGCCTGCGCCTGCACTGCTCGTGGAGCAGGCGCAGGATTTGGGCCTGGACGGTGACGTCGAGCGCCGTGGTCGGCTCGTCGGCGATCAGCAGGTCCGGATCGGCGCTGAGCGCCGCGGCGATCATCACACGCTGCGCCATGCCGCCCGAGAAGGCATAGGGGAAGTCGCGGGCCCTCGCCTCGGGCGCCGGTATGCCGACCTCGCGGAAGAGTTCGACCACCCTCGCACCGGCTGCTCCACGCGACAGACCGCGGTGCCGGCGCAGGCTTTCGGCGACCTGGTCACCGACGCGGCAGGTCGGATCGAGCATGGCCTGCGGCTGCTGGAAGATCATGCCGATGCGGTTGCCGCGCAGGCCGTCGAGTGCGCGCGGCCCCATCGCCAGCACGTTCTCGCCGTCGAAGCGGATGCGGCCGCCGGTGATCTCAGCCGCACGCGGCAGCAGCCGCGTGGCAGACAAGGCGGTCAGGCTCTTGCCGGAACCGGATTCACCCACCAGCGCGACGATCTCGCTGCGGCGGATCTCGAGGTTCATGCCCTCGATCACCGGCGCGGCACGGCCGGGCGGCCCGATCGCGACGTGCAGGTCCTCGATCGCGAGCAGGGGTTCGGCCGGCGAGGCGGCGGCCCGGTGCTCGGCCAGCGAGACGACTACACTCATGGCTTGTCTCCCGTCTGCGAGAGTCCTTGCCCGATCCAGGTCACCGAGAGCGCGGTCAGGAAGATCGCCAGGCCGGGGCAGACCACCAGCAGCGGGGCGCGCTCGATATAGGGCTGCGCCTCCGCCATCATCGCCGCCCAGTCGGCATGGGGCGGCTGGATGCCGAGGCCGATATAGGAGAGCCCGCCTACGGTGATCATCTTGTGGCCGAAGCGCAGGAAGGCCATCGCCGAGATCGGGCCGATGGCGTTCGGGATGATATGGCGCAGGATGATGAAGCGGCGCGAGCAGCCGAGGATCTCCGCGGCGCGGATATAGGGCTTGGCGTTGATCTCGATGGCGAGCCCGCGGGCGAGGCGGGCGAAGGGCGTCCAGCCGACGATGGTCAGCGCCAGGATCAGCGTGCCGTAGCCGGGGCCGAGGAGTGCGACCAGGAAGATCGCCACCACCACCTCGGGAAAGGAGATCAGCAGGTCGACCGAGCGCATCGCGATCTCGTCGACGAGCCCGCCCTTGCGAGCGCTGATCACGCCGATCAGCGTGCCGAGGATGACCGACAAGGTCAGCGTCACCGCAGCGATGACGACGGCGAAGCTACCACCGACGAGAAGGCGGCTGAGCACGTCGCGGCCGAGATGGTCGGTGCCGAGCCAGTGTGCCTCGCTCGGCGGCTTCAGGCGGCGGATCAGCGCCTGCGCCGTCGGGTCGTAAGGCGCGAGCGTGGGGCCGAGGCAGAGCATCATGGCCACCAGGACGAGCAGCAGCGTGCCGGCGACGAGCGTCCAGTGCGGACGGGCGAAGCGCGGGCGGCGCAGCGTGTCCGGCGAGCGGGAGGGCGCCGCGGCGTCCGGCAGGGCTGCTTCAAGCGCCATGGCTGTGCCTCAGGGCGGGGTTGATGGCGAGATAGGCGAGATCGACCAGCGTATTGATCACCACGGCGAGCGCCACGATGGCGACGAAGCCGGCCTGGAGGACGGGGATGTCCTTGTTGATGACCGCCTCGTAGATCAGCCGGCCCATGCCCGGGATGGCGAAGATGACCTCGACGACGACGGAACCGCCGAGCAGGCCGGCGAGCCAGAGAGCGAACAGGGTGATCACCGGCATGGCGCCGTTGCGCAGCCCGTGGCGCAGCACCGTCTGGCGCAGACCGAGGCCGCGGCTGCGGGCGGCGGTGATGTAGGGCGCGTCGAGCACATCGATCATCGCGGCCCGGATGATGCGGGTGAAATAGGCCATCGGCCGCAGCGCCAGGACCAGCGCCGGCAGGACGAGCGAGGCCGGACTGTCCCACCCCGCCGAGGGCAACCATCCCAGCCAGAGCGCGAAGACCAGGATGCCCATCGGCGCCATCCAGTACTCGGGGATCGCGATGAGCGTCTGGGTCAGCAGAGTCGCAACGGTATCGGCGCGCCCGCCGGGACGCATCGCCGCCATCGTGCCGAGAGGGGCCGAGACCAGGAGAGCGACCAGCAGGGCCGTGAGCGCCAGTGTGATCGAGACGAGGAGGGCGCCGCCGAGCATGTCCGCGACCGGCGCGCGGCGGACGAAGGACAGACCGAAATCGCCGCGCAGCGCGTCGCCGAGCCAGGCGAGGTACTGGATCGCCAGCGGCCGATCGAGGCCGAGCTGGTGGCGCATCGCCTCGAGCGTGGTGAGGTCGACATTCGGGTCGGCGATGCGGGCGCGCAAGACCAGGAGCGCGGGATCACCTTCGCCGATATAGGGAATCAGGAAGGCGACGATGGAAACCAGGAGCAGCGTCAGCAGCAGGACGGTGCCACGGCGGAGAGCGAAGTGCCACATCGGCTGGGCTCCCTTGCGTTGCGTCCGCCGGGCACCGCCGCGAGAACGGCGCCCGGCTGTGTTGTTGGTGTCCGTCGCCTTCAGTCGACCGCGAGGTCCCTGGTCAGGGTGTACTGATAGAGCGGGTGGATGCGGTAGTTCCTGACACGGGTCTTGTAGCCGTCATTGCCGGCCTCATGGATGACGAAGACATTGACGGCCTTCGACTGCAAATGCTGCGCCAGATCGGCATACACGGCGTAGCGCTTGCCGGAATCGGCCTCCGCCGTCGCCATCGCCAGCTTCGCGTCGAAATCCTTGTCGCAATGCTGCGACAGGTTGAAACCACCGCCGCAGCCATAGTCGGACTGGAGGAAGCCGGCGGGGTCGGCGACGTCGACCAGATGGCTGCGCGAGAGCAGCGCCACGTCGTAGCGCCCGGCGATCATGTCCGGTTCCAGCGCCTTGTACTCGGCGAGGCGGATGCGGGCGTTGATGCCGACGGCCTTGAACTGATCCTGCAGGATGGCGGCGAGATCCTTGAACTCGATCTTCTCGCTATAGGCCATGATCTCGAGCTCGAGGCTGCCAGGCTTGACGCCGGCCTCGGCGAGCAGGGCCTGCGCCTTCTTGACGTCGTAGGAGGCAGGCTTGGCCGCTTTCTGCACCCAGGGTTCGTGCGGCGCGAAGGGGCCGATCGCCGGCTGGACCGAACCTTCGTAGACGCTGCCGGCGATGCCTTCGAGATCGAGCGCCAGCTGCAGGGCCTGTCGGACCTTCTCATTGTCGAAGGGGGGCTTCTTGGTATTGATCAGCAGCGTCGTGGTGCGCGGGGTCGCGAGCGTCACGACCTTGACGCCCGACGTCTTCTTCAATGCGGCCAGCGTCGAAGCCGGCACGGCGCCGGCGACATCCGCCTCGCCGGTGCGCAGTTGCGTGGCGCGGACGTTGGCATCCGGGATGAATTTGATCTCGGCTTCGGCGAGCGCGACCTTTCCGCCCCAATAGCTGTCGTTCCGCTTCAGGCTCAGGCTCTGCTGGCCGTTGACGCGGGTGATGACGAAGGGGCCGGTGCAGGTGCCGACCGGATCGATCTTGCCTTCCTTGTAGGCGGCCGGCGAGAGGATGCCGGCATTGGCGGCGGCGAGGCGGAGCGGCGTCAGCACCGAGGGCGACGGTGTCGTGACGCGCACCGTGTCCTCGCCGACCGCCTCGACCGACTTGATCACGCGCGGCGAGAAGGCGCGGGCCGGGGTCGGAACCCTGAGTACGGCGTTGAGCGAGGCTGCAGCGGCGGCCGCGGTCAGCGGCTTGCCGTCCTGGAAGGTCACGCCCTTGCGGAGCTTGAAGTCCCAGACGTCGGGCGAGACTTGCGTCCAGCTCTCGGCAAGCGAGGGCTGCAGCTTGCCGTCGAAATCGATCCGGGTCAGCGGCTCGAGACAGCCGGCCTTGGACAGGACGTTGGCGTCGTCGGTTTCGAGCGCGAAGCCGGCACGCGGCGGAAAATTCTCGGCGATGGTGATCTTGCTACCGCTCTGGGCAAGAGCAGCCGCAGGCCAGGCCGCAGCGCAGGCGAAAGCCAGGATGAGCGTCTTGGTCATGGTTCAAACCCCTCCTCTGAAGGCCTCCCGCCCCATCACCCCGTCTCTGACGGACTTTTGGGCTGCGAGGACGGCAGGCTCCGTTTGAATGTTACGTTATAACAAATACTCCTGGGCTCTACACGGCGGCGCATCGGCGCGCCACCTTCAGATCGTCGTTTCCGTCCCGGACTCACATGATCGGGACAGGCCCGCTCAGGCCGGCGTGTAACCGGCCTCGGTGATCAGCCGCGCGGCGGTGGCGCGGTCGCTCGCACCGGAGATCGAGACGAGGCGCGCAGCCGGGTCTGCAGTCACGATCGCGCCTGGCAGGCCGCGCTCGAGCGCGGATTTCACGGTGCCGGCGCAATGTCCGCAGGTCATGTCCTCGACCTTGAAGGTAAGAGCCGCATCGATCGGCTCAGCGGCGGCGGTATGGGTCTGGCAGGTGCACATGGCAGGGCTCCATTGGTCAGGCTTGCAAGGTCTGCGGCTTCCCACCGTGGCAAGGTCAAGAGGCTTTCTTGCCCTGCCGGAGAAAGCCTCAGGCGGAAGCGATCGCCTCGCCGCCGCGTCGGGCGGCGTCGCCGGCTGCGCGATCGCCGTCTCGGAAGAAGCCGAGCAGGCGCAAGGCGTTGAGCGTGACCAGCACGGTCGCGCCGGTGTCCGCGAGGATGGCGAGCCAGAGTCCGGTCGTGCCGGTCACCGTCGTCACCAGGAAGACCAGCTTCAGTCCGAGGGCGATCGCGATGTTCTGTCGGATATTGGCCATCGTCCCGCGCGAGAGCCGCACGAGCTTGCCGACATCGCCGACCCGACTCTTCAGCAGCGCCGCATCCGCGGCTTCGAGCGCGACATCGGTGCCCGAGCCCATGGCGATGCCGACATGGGCGGCGGCAAGCGCCGGCGCGTCGTTGATGCCGTCGCCGACCATCGCGACCGGACCTTGCGTCGCGAGCCTGCGCACCGACTCGACCTTGGCCTCCGGCATCATCTCGGCCTCGACCTCGACACCGAGATCGCGGGCGATGGCGGCACCGGTACGGCGGTTGTCGCCGGTCAGCATAATCGGGGTGATGCCGAGGCCGCGCAGTTCGGCGACGGCGGCGCGGGCATCGGCCCGTGGCTCGTCGCGCAGGGCGAGCAGGCCGACCGCCAGCGCCTCCTTCTGCACCACCACGACGGTCTTGCCCTGTTCTTCGAGGCTGGAGATCTGGCGGGAGACGACCTCCTCCAATACCCCGCGCTCGGCCGCAAAGCGCGGCGCGCCGATGAAGATGCCGGCGCCAGCGATCGTGCCCTCCATGCCCTTGCCGGCGACGGCGCGCACGGCACTGGCCACGAGCTTCGGCGCACGGTCGTCATCGGCACGCTCCGCGATGGCGCGGGCGAGCGGATGGCTGGACTCGCGCTCGACCGCGGCGGCGAGCGAGAGCAGGGCGCGGGCATCGCCTTCCAGCGGCACGATGTCGGTGACGACCGGCCGGCCCCAGGTCAGGGTGCCGGTCTTGTCGAAGGCCACGGCGCGGATACGGGACAGCTCCTCGATCACCGCCCCGCCCTTGACCAACAGGCCGTGCCGGGCAGCCATCGACAGGCTCGAGGCGATCGCGGCCGGCACCGAGATGACCAGGGCGCAGGGGCAGCCGATCAGCAGCAGGGTGAGGCCGCGATAGATCCAGGTGTTCCAGTCGCCGCCGGCCATGAGCGGAGGCAACACCGCCACCAGCACCGAGAGCGCGACGATGATCGGCATGTAGACCCGCGAGAAGCGGTCGATGAAGCGCTCGGTCGGCGCCTTCGCGTCCTGGGCCTCCTCGACCAGCGTGACGATGCGGGCGATCGTGTTGTCCTCGGCCGCCTTCTCGACGCGGACACGCAGCGCCGCTTCCTGGTTGATCGAGCCGGCGAAGATCGGCGCGCCGGGCTCCTTGGCCTTGGGTACGGATTCGCCTGTGATCGGCGATTCGTCGACGCCGGAATGGCCATCGAGCACAGTGCCGTCGGCTGGCACGCGGTCGCCCGGGCGCACCAGCACGGTCTGGCCGATGCGCAGCACCTCGGCCTCAACCTCGCGGACAACGCCGCCCTCGTCGAGCCAGGCGGTCTTCGGTACGAGCGCGGCGAGCGCGCGGATGCCGGAGCGGGCCTTGTTGGCGGCGACGCCTTCGAGCACTTCGCCGACGGCGAAGAGGAAGACGACCACGGCGGCCTCCTCGATCGCACCGATGAAGAGCGCGCCGGTGGCGGCGATCGTCATCAGCATCTCGATCGTGAACGGCGCCCCGGCCCTCGCGGCAGCGATCGCGCGTCGCGTGATCGGCGCGATCGCGAGCAGCGTCGCCGCGACGAAGAACCAGAAGGCGGCGGCGGGTACGATCTCGCCGGCGATGTAGGCGACGACGAGCAGTGCGGCTGCGGTGATCGCGACACGTCCCTTGTTGGTCTGCCACCAGCGCTTTGGCGCCTCGGCGGCGCGGGCGATTGCCGGGACGGCGGCTTGCTGCAGCTCCGGCTTGTAGCCGAGCCTGGCGATCTGCGCGGTGATGGCGTCGGAACTGGTGCCGCCGGGAGCGAGCTTCAGCGAGAGCGTCTCGTTGGTGACGGAGATCGCGATGTCCTGCACGCCGGGAAGGCGTTCGAGTGCGGTGCGGATGGTGCCGGCGCAGCTGGCGCAATCCATGCCGCTGACCTTCCAGCTCAGGCGATCGGGATCGGCCGCGTGTGCGGCGATAGTCGCTGCATGGCTGTGATCGTGATGGCCGTGATCATGCGAGCAGGCGCCGTGCGCGTGATCATGATGGTCGTGCTTCTGGGCGGCATGGCCGTGGGCCTCGCCATGATCATGGTCGTGACCGCAGCCGGCGTGATCGTGAGCGTGGGCGGCAAGGTCGCTGCCCTTGCCATGCTTGTGATCATGGCCGTGATCATGGTGGTCATGGTTGCAGCCGGCATGATCGTGAGCCTGGGCGGCGTGGTCGTGGCCATGCCCACCATGCGCATGCCCATGATCCTTCGCTAGCGCGTGGTCATGCCCATGATCATGGCCGCAGCCACAGGCATCGGCGGGCTCCGACGGCGTCGGCTTCGCCTGTACTGCCGGCGCTCCCTGCCCTTTCTGGCTGAGCAGCGTCGGGCCGAAGCCGAGCTTGCGGACGCGTTCCTCGACCTGCTCGCGGCTGGTGGCCTGGCCGGCGAGGGCGAGTGTCAGGCGCTCGCGCGGCACCGAGACCGCGACGTCGCTGACGCCGGGCAGGTTCTCGAGCGCCTTGCTCAGGGTTGCGGCGCAGCTGCCGCAATCCATCCCTTCCACCTTCCAGGTCAGGGTTTGGCGGGTCTCGGAAGCGGCGATCGTGGCCGAAGACATAGCGGTCTCCTCATGCTGTCCGAGGGACGCTAATTCCTCTAGCCACTAGAGGAGCAAGAGCACTTTTTATCTTTTTTTGAAACGGCGGATCGGGCTCGCGACCGGATAGCGGTCTGGCCATGGGACAGGCTCGGGCAAGCCGTGGCCGATGATCAGGTCGATCGTCTGTCGCGCAGCCGCCACAGCATGCGCGAGGACGTGCTGCTGAGCGGCATATTTTTCAATCGATGGATGCGCGAGCCCGGCCTGGCCGATCGCTTCCGAACGACTCTCACCAAAGCGCAGCGGCCGTCAGTTCACCACAATGGAGGCGATAGCGGGCGCCTGAGCTTTGTCGGATCCGCCGCAATCCGAGCGCGGAAGCGAGCGACGCGGCACGCCGATCGGGCACCGCCGCGCCAAGACCCGACTTTGGGCCGCCATCTGGAGGCCGACATTCTCGGCCACATTGATGGGTGAGACCGCCCCTTCAGGCTGCGGCCAGTTCGCGCGTTGCGAAGTCGCCCGTGTCGAGGCGGGCGATGAGCGCCGCGAGCTCGGCGGTCTCGGCTTCGGTCAGGTCGGTCAGCGGCGCACGCACCGGGCCGGAATCGCGGCCGATCACGCGCATGCCCGCCTTGATGATCGAGACGGCATAACCGCGCTTGCGGTTCCGGATCGCGATCAGCGGCAGGATGAAGTCGCGCAGGCCGGCCTGTACCGTTGCCCGGTCGCGCCTGCGCACCGCGGCGTAGAACTTGGTCGAGAACTGCGGGACGAAGTTGAAGACGGCCGAAGAATAAGTGGTCACGCCCATTTCGAGATAGGGCAAGGCGAAGGTCTCGGCTGTCGGCAGCCCGCCGACATAGGTCAGCCGGTCGCCCATCTTCAGATGGATGCGGGTCATCAGCTCGATATCGCCGACGCCATCCTTGAAGCCGACGAGATTGGGATTGCGCTCGCAGAGCTTCGCCAGCGTCTCCTCGGTCAGGATGGCGTTGTCGCGGTTGTAGACGATGACGCCGAGCGTCGTCGCTTTGCAGACGGCGTCGATATGGGCGGCCAGGCCGTCCTGTTCGGAGAAGACGAGATAGGGCGGCAGCAGCAGGATACCGTCGGCGCCGGCATCCTCGACTTGCCTGGCAAGCTCGCAGGCGGTCTGGGTGCCATGGCCGACACCGGCGAGCACCGGGACGCGCCCTGCCGTGGCGGAGACGGCGGTCGCGACGACCTTCACCACTTCCAGCGGCGAGAGCGAGAAGAACTCGCCGGTGCCGCCCGCGGCGAACAGGCCGGCGACCTCGTAGCCGCAGAGCCAGTCGAGATTGGAACGGTAGCGCGCCTCGTCGAAGGCGTTGGCAGCCGTGAACGGCGTCACCGGGAAAGACAGCAGGCCGTCGCCGATCCGCTTGGCCATCTCCTGCGGCGTGAACTTGCTCATGATCTCGATCCCTCGCTGGCGATGCCGAAGCAGTAGAGCAAGATCGATGCGGGTTGAGACCAATAACTGGATCGATCGATCCAATCGTTGAATTGTTTCTGATCCGAGACCACTTGCTGGACCGCCGGAAATTGGAGTTTCCGGCCTTCTCCGGGGCTCTCCGAAGGGAGCTCGCTCGGCCGAGACACCGGGAAAGGCGCGTCAGAAACATATCGAAACGATCCGGCAACACGCGCCCGGCATGGCGGAAACATGAAAGGTCTATCCGGCGGCAGCACGACTGCCGGGGGCGCCATGTCAAGTTTCGTTTCATCGTCGCGACCTGCAGATCCGGCGCCTGCCGGAAGAGCGGGCCCGGCAAGGTTCATCGTTCGGGCGGTCTGCGGCGTGATCGGCGCCCTCTGGACGGCCGCACTGCTCCTGTATCTTTCCGAGACGGGGCCTCAAGACAGCGTCACTGCTTGCCGCAACATGATCTATCGCGACCCGTTGACGGGCCGGGAACGAGGTATCGGGACCGCGCGCGTCGCTCCCGACGGGGCGATCACCTGCCGTGGCGTGACCTATCGGCCAGGCTCGCGATGACAGCTGCATAAGCCTGTCAGGTTCGATATGGTCGCATCGCTCGAGGCACCGGATATCCAAGTGAATGCATCGGCGCATATTCTGATCGTCGAGGACGATCGCGAAATCAGCGCCCTGGTTGCGCGCTATCTGTCCCAGAACGGCATGCGCACGGCGACGGCGCGCGACGGGCGCGAGATGGACCGGGCGCTGCGGGACGGCCGTTTCGACCTGATCGTGCTCGACCTCAACCTGCCCGGCGAGGATGGGCTCTCGCTCTGCCGCCGGCTGCGGCAGACGATGGTCACCCCGATCGTCATGCTCACAGCTCGCAGCGAGGACATCGACAAGATCATTGGCCTCGAAATGGGGGCGGACGACTATCTCGGGAAGCCATTCAACCCTCGCGAGCTGCTGGCCCGGATCCGGGCGGTACTGCGGCGGCAGGGCTCCGGGCAGCAGGCTCCCGACGAGCCGCCGGGCTCCTTCGTCTTCCATGGCTGGACTCTGAATGCGGGCAATCGCGAGTTGACCAATCCCGACCATGTCCGCATCGCGGTGACCGGGGCGGAGTTCGACCTGCTTCGTGCCCTTTGCGAGCGGCCGGGCCGCGTGCTCTCGCGCGATGTCCTGCTCGACCTCACGCAGGGTCGTGCGGCCGCTCCCTTCGAGCGCAGCATCGACATCCTGATCAGCCGGTTGCGCCAGAAGATCGAGCGCGAGCCGCGCGAACCGGAGTTGATCAAGACCATCCGCTCGGGCGGCTATCTCTTCACTGCGACCGTCGAGCGGCGATGAGTTGGCGATTCCGCTTGCCTGCCCGGATCGGGAGCCAGATCGCGCTGCTGGTGCTCAGCGTCATCGGCCTACTCTACCTGCTCCTGGCCGGAGCCCTGTTTGTGCAGTCTCCGCGCAACCGCCCGGGCCCCCCGGCGCTCGAGAGCATCACCACCGTCGCCAGGCTCGTCGCGCAGGCACCGGCGCAGCTGCGGCCCAGCATCATCGCGGCCGCGAACGAGGCCGATGCGCGCTTCCGGTTCACGTCGACATCCGGCGAACCAGGCTCCGCGGCAGCGATCTCGCATCAGCGCGAAGTCGACGGGCTGGCGCAGCGTCTCGGGACCGGCTTTCGCGTCGCGTCATCCGATATCACGGACAGAGACGAGCAGCTGCGGTCCTTCTCGATCGGCCTTCCGGACGGGACCGGCCTCGACGTCGCGCTTGCTCCCGGCGCTCTGGGAACGCCACCACCGCGTCCCATTTCGGTTCTGGTCATCGCCACGATCATCCTGATCGGGCTTAACATCGGCGCGCTGAGCCTGTGGGCCTCACGTGGCATATCGGCTCCGCTCGCGCGCTTCGCCACGGCTGCCGAGGAGTTCTCGATCGATCGCGACCCATCGCCGCTGCGCGAGGAGGGACCAGTGGAGGTTCGCACCGCGGCGCGCGCGCTGAACAGGCTGAGGGACCGCATCCATACCTTGTTCGTGGAACGTACGCGCATGCTGGCGGCGATCAGCCATGATCTGCGAACGCCGATCACGCGCATGCGGCTCAGGGTCGAGTTCATCGACGACGATGTCCTGCGCGGCCAGCTCACGCGCGACCTGGAGCACATGGACGCGATGGTCCACGGGGCGCTGTCCTATCTCCGGGACGCCAGTCGCCAGGAGAAGCGCTCCGCCTTCGATCTGTCCAGCCTGCTGCAGACCATTGCCGACGAATTCAGCGATGTGGGCCACGATATTCGCTATGACGGCCCGCGGCAGGCGGTCGTTCACGGGAACACCCATCAGTTCGAGCGGGCCCTGACCAATCTCGTCGAGAACGCCGTGCGCTATGGTCGCGAGATCCGCATCCGGCTGCGCGAGGAGGCCGGAACACTTCTGATCGAGGTCGCAGATGACGGCCCCGGCATTCCCGAGGGCGATCGCGCTCGCCTGCTCGAACCGTTCATGCGCGGCGACGAGGCGCGCGGGCGGATCGACTCCGAAGGGTTCGGTCTCGGTCTCGCCATCGCCCACTCCATCGTCTCCACCCATGACGGCGAGTTGACGCTGCACGACAACCTTCCGCGTGGCTTGCTGGTTCGCATCGTCCTGCCGGCCCACCAAGCGGCGACGCCGGCCACGAGCGCCTGAGCGCTTACAAGTTTCAACGTCGCTGAAACATTCAGCAACATTGGTGCCGGCTTTTCGCCAGAGCTTCCGACGACGGTCCCGTGAAAGCGAACGGGACAATCATGTTGGCCATTATCCGCACTCACCGCTCATCGGCGCTGTCGGCATCCGCCATGCTTGGTCTGATAGGCACCCTCGGTGCCTTCGGCATCGAGGCGCCGGCCACACCGCAGCCCGCCGCTGCCCCTGCTGAACGCAGCATATCCGGCAAGATCGTCGACAGGCTGCCGGGCAGCCTGCCGGCAACGTCTCGCTTCGCCGAGACACCCGCGCCATCGGACTGGTCCATGATGGCGGTGTCCGACAGCATGATCGCCGTCGCCTATGCGGCGGGGCGCGAGAACGGCCAGGCCGAGTCCAGGCCTGTTCCCGACGCGGCTGCAAGGTCCGCGACGTTGGCGCTGAAATCCGGCCACGCACGAGCGGCGCGGCCGCACGGGGGATCTCCGGCTGTCGCGTTGCTGCCGCCAGCACGCCCGGCTGCGCTCCGCATGCCGCAACCCGCTGCCCAGGCAGTCGCCCCGCCGGAACGGCCCGCTTCCATTGCGGCGCGGATGATCGCTTATGTCGGCTCGCTGGCCTCCCTGGCGCGCCCGCTGTGAGCATGAACGACAAGATCGCCCACCAGGCCGGATTGCCTGGCCGCGTGCTGGCTGTGCCGGTCCGCGCCTGGCTCCTCGTTCCGCTGCTCCTGCTTGGCGTCGCGATCGGCTGGTCCGGCCGCGGCTGGGGGTGGGGGATCGCCGAAGATCCTCGGCGCGCCTTCGACAGCGTCCGGCAACTCCGCCTGAAGACCGTCCAGGCGCAACTCGACCAGGTGCAAGGCCGCTACATCGTGCTGCTCGGGGATTCCCACGCGGAGCTTCTCTATCTGCCCAGCCTGTGCGGGGTGCCCGTCGTCAATGCCGGCTTGTCCGGCGCGACCTTGAGCGACGTCATCGAACTCGTCGAAGCGATTACGCCGCCGCGCCGGGCCGAGGCCGTCCTGATATCGGTCGGCACCAACGACATCTGGGTGAGGCGGAACCCCATGAGCAACGTGGCCGAAAGCGGCTTCAGGGCCGGCCTTGCTGCCCTGACGCAAGCTCTGACGACCTGGAGCGAACGGCGCGTGCTGACGGCCATCCCTCCGGTCGCGCGCAACGAAGAGGCGCTGTTTCCACGGCTGGCCGCTGCTCGCTACTCGGGCATGCTCGCAGAGTCGTGCGAGCCCGAGCGCTGCGTCTATCTCGACCTGTTTGGCGTGGCGGGGCATGCCCGGGAAGCGCATTCCACTTTCAGCGACGGTGTCCATCTGCGCGACTACGCCAGCTTCGTCCGCGATCGCGAGCCGGAGCTCTGCGCCGGATTGCGATTGGCAGCTCCGAGGTGAACGGACGGCCATACCCGTAACCGGCAAGGTCCAGTGCGCTGCCTCGCCTTTTCATGTCGACTTTGACCGGATGCACCATCGGGGCGGATTTCGAGCGCGCTGACGAGTCGGGCGTGCGCGACTGCCTCGTTCCACGCTGCGGACGGAGTTCTGCTCGCCCAATCGCGCAGCACCGGAAGATGTTCGTCAGCGGCGTGCGGAAAGCAAAGCAATGCGGTCCTGCTTTGAGTTCGGCCCGCGACACCCAGTTCCGGGCGAGCACTCCATGTCCGCTTCTGGCACCTACTCCGCCAAGGCCTGTTTCCGCCCTCTGACAATAACTGGTGACAGCAATGCCAGGAGCAGCAGCGCAACGACGATGAGCAGGCCGGCACTGATCGGGCGGGTCAGGAAGACGGAGAAATCCCCGTCGGAGAGCAGCATGGCGCGGCGGAAATACTCTTCCATCTGCGGGCCCAGAACCAGTCCGAGGAGCAGCGGTGCCGGCTCGACGCCGACCTTGATGAAGAAGTACCCGATCGCGGCACAGCCCAGCATGAGCCAGACATTGAACAGGCTGTTGGCGATGCCATAGGTGCCGATGCAGCAGAACAGCACGATCGCCGGGAACAGCAATCGGTAGGGGATCCGCAACATCGAGACCCAGAGGCCGATCAGCGGCAGGTTGATCACCAGCAGCATCAGGTTGCCGACCCACATCGAGGCGATCACGCCCCAGACGAGCTGCGGCTGCTCGCGCATGATCTGCGGGCCGGGCTGGATGCCCTGCATCATCAGCGCACCGATCATCAGCGCCATCAGCGCATTGGCGGGGATGCCGAGGGTCAGCAGCGGGATGAAGCTGGTCTGGGCGCCCGCATTGTTGGCAGCTTCCGGCCCGGCGACGCCTTCGATCGCACCATGGCCGAAGCGAGAGGGGTCCTTGGCCAGCTTCTTCTCCAGTGCATAGGAGGAGAACGGCGGCAGCGCCGCCCCGCCACCCGGCAGCACGCCGAGCGCCGAGCCCAACGCTGTGCCGCGGACTATTGCCGGAAAGGCTTGCCTGAGGTCGGCCCAGCTCGGGATCAGGCCGCGCACGGCCTGGCTGACCACATGCCGCTCGGCCGGGCGCTCCAGATTGGCGATGATCTCGGCGAGCCCGAACATCCCCATCGCGACGGGCACGAAGTCGAGCCCGTCCGACAGTTCGGGAATGCCGAAGGTCATGCGCGCCGCGCCCGAGCTGACATCGATGCCGACGAGCCCGAGCAGCAGGCCGAGCAGCACCATCGACAGCGAGCGCGCGACCGAGCCATGCGCCAGCACCACCGCGGCGATCAGCCCGAGCACGAGCAGGCTGAAATACTCGACCGCGGTGAACTTCAGCGCCAGTGCCGCCAGCGGGACGCTGAGCAGGGCGATGACGATGGTCGCGACCGTGCCGGCGAAGAAGGAGGAGAGCGCGGCGATCGCCAGTGCCAGCCCGGCTTTGCCTTGCCGGGCCATCTGGTGCCCGTCGAGGCAGGTCACGACCGAGGAGGTCTCGCCGGGGACATTGACGAGGATCGCCGTGGTCGAGCCGCCATATTGTGCGCCGTAGAAGATGCCGGCGAGCATGATCATGGCGCCAGCCGGCTCCATGCCGAAGGTGAACGGCAGCAGCAGCGCGATCGTCGGGATCGGCCCGATCCCGGGCAGAACCCCGATCGCGGTGCCGATCAGCACGCCGATCAGACAGAAGCCGAGATTCTTGAGCTGCAGCGCTGTCGACAGGCCGATCAGCAGATTGTCGAAGAGTTCCATGGCGTGCTCAGCGGGGCCAGAGCGGGATCGGCAGGGCCAGGACCTTGATGAACAGCAGCGCCGCCAAAGCCGAGAGCAGAACCGCAAAGCCCATGCTTTCCAGCGGCCTCGTCTCGCGGGTTGCCAGCCCCGCCAGCAGGACGGTCAGCACGGAGGCAATGGCGAGGCCGAGCCGTTCGGCGCTCAGCGCGAAGATACCGACCGCGGCCAGCACGGCGAGCAGTGGCCGCAGGTGCACCGCCTCGATCGTCACGATCACGCCCCTTGCGCCGCGGGCCAGAAAGAGCAGGCCGAAGCCGAGCAAGGCGAGCGAGACGACGCGCGGCATGTAGCCCGGACCCATGTCGGCGGCATGGCCGACCGACAGGGTGCGGGTGGCATAGAGCGCGCCCGCAGCCACTGCGACGAGGAAGGCGCCGAGCAGAACGTCCTGCCAGTCGAGCCGGAGCCGGGTCATCGGCCGCGCCTCCGTCAGTTCGTGCCCTTGATGCCGGCTTCGCGGATGATGCCGCCCCAGCGCTCGGTGGCGCTCCTCAGCCAGTCGGCGAACTCGGCCGGCGCACCCGGCTTCACCACGCCGCCCTGCTCGGCGATCTTGGCCTTGATCTCGGGATCCAGCAGGATCTTGCCGATCTCGGTATTGAGGCGCGCGATCACCGCCGGCGGGGTCTTGGCCGTGGTCAGGATGCCCTGCCAGGTACCGGCATCACCGCCGGGCAGGCTTGCTTCCTTGAAGGTCGGGATACCCACGATGCGCTCCTCACCGGTGACGGCGAGGCCGACGAGCTGCTTGTTGGCGACGAAGGGCAGCGTCGCGGTGGAACCGTTGATGATCACGGTACTTTCGCCCGAGACGACGGCGCGCGAGGCGGCCGCGCCGCCCTTGTACGGCACGTTCTTCCACTGAATGCCGAGTTCCTTCGCCATCGAGACCGCAGTGATGTGGTTCGCCGCCCCGACGCCGGAATTGGCCACGGCGAGCTTGCCCGGATTGGCCTTGGCATAGGCGACGAGCTCCTGGGCGGTCTTGGCCGGAACCGATTCATGGACGGCGAGGACATAGGGACCGAACATCACCATGCTGACCGGCGCGAGATCCTTGGCCGGGTCATAGGTCAGATCGGAGAAGAGGCTCGGCGCCGTCGCCAGCGAGCCGACATCCATGAGCAGGAGCGTATGACCGTCGGCGGGAGCCTTGGCGACCGTGTCGGCACCGAGATTGCCGGCGGCGCCGGGCTTGTTCTCGATCACGACCGGCTGGCCGATCGCGGCCGACAGTTTCGGCCCGATCAGGCGGGCGAGAATGTCCGAGGTGCCACCAGGCGCGAAGGGAACGACGATGCGCACGGGCCGCTCGAAGCTCTGGGCTGCCGCCGGCCCTGCTGCAACGCCAAAGCCCGCGAGCGTTGCGAGCAGGAGCCCCTTCGCGAGGACGGATGAGGGGCGGAACGAAGATCTGGACATGGTCGCTCTTTCCTCCGGAAGCGGCCTGGCCGAGCCTGGCCGGCGGGTGCTGGCGGGCAGTCTCATTGCTGCCCTAGGAGGCGGAGGATAGGTCAGGCACGATGCCGCAATGAATTAGATTGGCAATGGAACGATACCGTTTTTGGATTGTGCGATAGCCGGCCAAGCCTTGCCCACCCCCGCCATCTCCTTAATCTGCGGTTGCAGACGGCAAAAGCCGCAGACCATCTCGGGGAGGACCAGCATGACCCAATCGATCACGCGCCGCGGGGCGCTCGGACTCGCGGGCGGCGCGCTCGCAGCGCCCTTCCTGGCGCGCCAGGGCTTCGCGCAGAGCTATCCGGCCAAGCCGGTCACGGTGATCATCCCGTTCGGCGCCGGCGGCACCACCGACGTGATCGGCCGGATCATCTGCGAGAAGCTGCAGCAGCGCCTCGGCAAGGCCTTCGTCATCGAGAACCGGGCGGGGGCGGGCGGCAATACCGGCGTCGCCGCGCTCGCCCATGCCACGCCCGACGGCTACACGATCGGCATGACCACGGTCTCGACGCACGGGATCAACCCCAATCTCTACAAGGACAAGCTGCCCTTCAGGGCGATCGAGGATTTCGAGTTCCTGTCGCTGTCGTCCTCGCAGCCTAACTTCCTGTGCATCCACCCTTCCCTGCCGGCCAAGACGGTTCCGGAGTTGATCGCCTATCTCAAGGCCAATCCGGGCAAGGAGAATTTCGGCTCCTCGGGGATCGGCACTTCGATCCATCTCTGCGGCGAACTCTTCATGCAGCTCGCCGGCGTGAAGATGCAGCACGTAACCTACCGCTCCTCGGCCGCGCTGGTGCAGGACGTCGTCGCCGGCAACGTCAAGCTCTCCTTCGACAACTTCACCTCGCCCTATCCGCACTACAAGGCCGGGACGCTGCGCGGCCTTGCCGTCACCACGGTCGACCGGGCCAGGATCGCGCCCGAGATTCCGCCGCTGGCAGAGACGCTGCCGGGCTTCGACATCAGCTCCTGGAACGGCTTCCTCGCGCCGAAAGGCACGCCGAAGGACATCTGCGACAGCCTGACCAAGGAGATGCAGGCGATCCTGAAGGACCCTGGGGTCGTCTCGCGTTTCGAGGAGCTCGGCGCGGCTCCGACGCCCTCGACCGGGGCCGAGGCCAAGGCGAAGTCGGTCGCCGAGCTCGCCAAGTTCAAGGACATCATTGAAAAGGCCGGGATCACCATCCAGAACTGACGCCGGCCCCATGCTGCGGCCGCACCGGAGAGGCTGCGCGGGAGGCGGGACATGTTCGAGCTGAGCCAGCTGCGCTGCTTCGTCGCCGTGGCGGAAGAGCTGCATTTCGGCCGTGCCGCGGCGCGGCTGAACATGACCCAGCCGCCGCTCAGCCGGCAGATCCAGATTCTCGAGCGGGTGCTGGACGTGGTGCTGCTCGAGCGCAGCAACCGCACGGTGAAGCTGACCCCGGCCGGCCAGAGCTTCCTCGCCGAAGCGCGCCGACTGCTCAAGCTCGCCGAGAGCGCCGCCTTGCTCGCCAAGCGTGTCGCCAACGGCAAGGCGGGCTCGATCAATATCGGCTTCACCGCGACCTCGGCCTATTCCTATGTGCCAAGGCTCGTCGCCGCCTGCCGGCGCGAACTGCCCGATGTCGAGGTTTCGCTGAAAGAGATGGTCAGCGGCGACCAGCTCAAGCGGCTCGATTCCGGCGAGATCGACATCGGCCTGCTGCGCCCGCCGATCCCGCGCCGCGGTCTCAGCGCCTTCCGGGTGATGGCCGAGCCGCTGATCGCCGCCGTCCCGGCAGGCCACGCTCTGACGCGGAGCGAGAGCGTGGCGCTATCAGATCTCGCCGGCGAGCCCTTCATCATGTACGCGCCCTACGAGGCACGCTATTTTCACGACCTCCTCGTCGAGCTGTTCTCGCGCGCCGGCCTCGTGCCGAACTATGTCCAGCACCTCGCGCAGATTCATTCGATACTCGCCATGGTCCATTCCGGCGTCGGCGTCGCGCTCGTGCCGGAAACGGCGGTCAACCTGCGTTTCAGCGGCGTCGCGCTGCGCCCGCTCGACCTGCCGCACCATCGCCCGGCCGAGCTCTTCTTCGTCAGCCGCGACGACAACGACAACCCGCTGGTGCCGATCGTCACCTCGCTGGCGAGGGAGATCGCCGAAACCAGTGAAGTGATCCGAGCCCTTAAAGCGGGATCGCTTTGAGCTAGAGTTTTCCGCGTCGTTTCCCTTGGGCTGGGAGGAAGACGATGAAGGCGAGCAAGGTTCTCGGAGGCGCAGAAGGCGTTCATTCTGAAGCAGGGCGCGGACGGGATACCGGTGACGGTGATCAAGCGCGTGCCCGAGCTGGTTCCGAAGAGGTCGCCCGCAAATCCGGCTTCAAGCTCGATCAGGCGGCGCCGATCGCCACCGTCGACGAGCTTCCGAACTACGACGCCATCATCCTCGGTGTCCCCACCCGCTTCGGCAACATGCCGGCGCAGATGAAGAACTTCCTCGACCAGGCCGGCGGCCTCTGGGCCCAGGGCAAGCTGATCGGCAAGGTCGGCAGCGTCTTCACCTCGACCGCGACCCAGCATGGCGGCCAGGAAAGCACGATCCTCTCGACCCATACCGTGTTGCTGCACCAGGGCATGGTCATCGTCGGCCTCCCCTACAGCTTCCAGGGCCAGATGTCCCTGTCGGAGATCACCGGCGGCTCGCCCTATGGCGCCAGCACCATCGCCGCCGGCGACGGCTCGCGCCAGCCGTCCGAGAACGAGCTCGCCGGCGCCCGTTATCAGGGCAAGCACGTCGCCGGGATCGCGGCCAAGCTGGCGTCCTAGCCTCGACGGGACCCGGCAAACGACTTCCTGGCCGACGCGACTACGGAGGAAATGCGGGAGCCGGCGAATGCCGGTTCCCGCACCGGGTGCTCGCTTCGGTTACACGACGTGGTTGGGGGCAAGCCTATCTCGATAACGCGTTCAATTTGGATTCGAGAAGGTCCCGAATGCCTGGCCATGCTCGCGGGAGCAGAAGCCGCACAGTCTGTCATCGACAGAGTGCGTTCGGAGCCGCAGGGGCTGATCAAGCTCGCCTGCCCGCCAGGGCTCTCATCCTATCTCATTGGCGGTTTGCTCGCCGACTTCATGGCTGCCTATCCGCAGATCCAGCTGCAATTGAAAGCGCTCAACCGGCGCGTCGATGTGATCGCCGAAGGTTACGATCTTGCGATCGGGTCGGGGGCGTCTGTGCGAGATCAAAGCGGACTCGTCGTGCGCAAGCTCCGCAACATTCCCGCAGCCCTCGTCGGCAGCCCAGGCCTGATCGGCGAGCGGGCGCCCGAAACTCCCACCGAGCTGGAGAGCTCCCCGAGCCTGGATTTCGGCCTGCCTCGGGATGAGCACATCTGGTGCATGACTCATGCGGACGGTACGAGCACGATGATCCGGCATCAGCCCCGCTTTGTCAGCGACGATCTCTCCGCACTGCACGCGGCCGCCTTGCGCGGGATCGGGATCGTCCAACTCCCGTCCCCACTGATCGAAGCGGACATCGCGACGGGCAGCCTGGTCCGCCTCCTTCCCAAGTGGCGCTCGGAGGAGGACACGCTCTGCGCGGTATTCCCTTCGCGGCGCGGCCTGTTGCCGTCGATCCGGGTTCTGCTCGACTATCTTTCGGAAGGCCCTGGGGCAAACTGATGGAGCAGCGCAGCCAGTCGATGCGCACCATGCGCATGATCGCCAATTGCGGGCATCGAAGAGGAATGGCCAAGTGGCGGTGAGGAAAGGTCTGTCATGACGAGCGGTCTTCATCACGTCACTCTGATCACCCGCAAGGTGCAGGCGAATGTCGACTTCTATGTCGGCTTCCTCGGCCTGCGCCTGGTGAAGCGCACGGGCGGCTACGAGGACGCCCGCCAGCTCCATCTCTTCTATGGCGATGAGCGTGGCTCGCCCGGCTCGCTCGTCACCTTCCTGGTCTGGGAGGACGGCTCGCCCGGGCGAGCCGGGCACGGTCAGGTCAGCGAGATCGCCTTCGCCGTCGCACCCGCCGCGATCGGCTTCTGGCTGGAGCGCGCCCTGCGCTTCGGAGTCTCGGCCGAAGGGCCGCTGCAGGAGTTCGGCGAGACCGTGCTGCGCCTGCGCGATCCGGACGGTTTCGTGGTGAAGCTGGTCGGCAGCAGCTTGACCGGCGAAGGCTGGGTATCCGCTGGCATTCCGCCGGAGCACCGCATCCATCGTCTGCGCGGCGTCACCATCCTCACTGCGGCGGCCGAGGAAACCACGCATTTCCTGATCGCACATGCGGGGTTCGCCCGCCAGGCACGAGAAAGCGGCGCCGAACGCCTGCGCTCCGAAGCGGGCGACAGCATCGACATCCGCGACGCCGGCGGCTTCTGGCCGGGCATTCCAGGCACCGGCACTGCCGATCACGTCGCGGTCCGGGTTCCCGATACCGCCGGGCTGTCGGGCATCGAACGCGACCTTTCCCGGCTGAATTCCAGCCCGACCACGCTCCACGACCGCCAATACTTCACCTCGCTCTATGTGCGCGAGCCTGGCGGGACGCTGATCGAATTCGCCACGGACGGCCCCGGCTTCACCCTCGACGAATCCGTCGAGGCGCTGGGAACGCAGCTCTTCGTGCCACCCAATGCCGAGACCGAAGGCGACGATATCCGGACCGCCCTGCCGCAATTCGGTCTGCCGGGGGAAGAGCGGGTCATCTACCGCGATCTGCCCTTCGTCCATCGCTTCCATCAGCCGGCCGATGCCGATGGCAGCGTGGTCGTGCTGCTTCATGGCAGCGGCGGCAACGAAGCCGATCTGATGCCGTTCGCCAGCCGGATCGCACCCCGGGCGACGCTGCTCGGCCTGCGCGGCCGCAGCACCGAGGAAGGAACCTCACGCTGGTTCCGGCGCCGTTCCGAACGCGCCTTCGATCAGGACGACATCCGCTTCGAGGCCGGCGCTCTCGCCGCCTTCGTCGAGGAGGCCCGCACGGCCTACGGCCTCGTGCCGGAACGTCTCACCTTCCTCGGCTATTCGAACGGCGCCAATCTGCTCGCCGCGGCGATGCAGCTGCATCCCGAGCTGGCGCGGCGCGCCATTCTCCTGCGCCCGGCCGCAGTGTTGGAGGAGCCGCCGGCCGCGGCGCTCGCCGGCGTCTCGCTGCTGATGCTGACCGGCGCCGAAGACCCGTATCGCGACCTGGCCGCGCCTCTCGAATCCTCGCTGCGCCAGGCCGGCGCCGATGTCGAGATGCGGATCGTTCCGGCCGCGCACGCGCTCACGGAGCAGGATCGCGATCTGGCGGCGGACTGGCTCTCCAACCACGCATCCTGACAGGCGCGCGCCTCAGCGCGCGGCAGCGAAGGCGGCGAAGCCCGCGACGAACTGCGCGAGGCGCTGGCGCGTGGTCTCGTCGGTGAGGTTGCCCTCGGCGTCGAAGACGCTCTGCGCCCGCGACACCAGCATGCGCCCCTCGAACCACGGCCGGGTGCCGAGGGTGCGCAGCACCGGCAGCCACGCATCCTGCGCCAGGATCGTCCCGAAACCGCCGGGAGAAGCACCGAGCACGGCGACCGGCTTGCCACCGAACAGCGGCCCGATATCGGTGGCCGGCCGCGTCAGCCAGTCGATCGCATTCTTGAACACGCCGGGCAGCGAGTTGTTGTATTCGGGCGTGAACAGCAGCAGGCCATCGGCCGCCGCCAGCTGCTGCTTCAGCGCCTGCACCGCCGGTGGTATCCCCTGCTCCCGTTCGTCGTCGCCGTCATAGAGCGGGATTCCCGCAATGCTGCCGACCAGCAGCGGCGCGCCATCCGGCGCCAGTTCGGCCGCAGCCCGCAACAGGCCAGAATTGAACGAGGCCTTCCTCAGGCTACCCGAAATCCCCAGAAGATGTGTCATCGCTGCTCCTTCGCGCCCGACGGCCCAACCGACGGCCGGCGGGACCCAAGCCCGAAGCCGACGCCCCGTCCATGGTTATCACGGGGCCGGATCGACTGGCCGGGAAGGTCGTCGCTGCGCCAGGCCTCAGAAACCCTGTGGCAGAGTGCCGCCACCATAGAGCTCGCCTTGCCGGGGCGTGCTGCCGATGCCGGAGCGGACATAGGCCGGGCCGCCCTCGCGCGCCGGCGGCAGGCCGAGGTCGAGATCGCCGCGATCCGGCGGCGGCGCACTCCGCACCACCCGCGTGCGCATCACCGGAGCAGGTTCGGAGACCGCGACCGGCTCCTCACGCGAGACGCAGCCGCCCAGCAGGGCGAAGAGGATGGCGGCCGCGCCGAAATGATGAAGCTTCATGGCTTTTCCAATGCAGGGCGCGGGCTACCGCAGCCGGGACGAATCCAGCGCAACCTGCATGACCCATGCGACCTGCGCAAGCTGATCGATACGCGCTCTAGCGGTGCGTCAGACGCCGGTCGAAGCGCATCATCAGCGCGTTGCAGGTGACCGCGAAGACGGTGAGCAGCAAGGCGATCGCCATGATGGTGTCGATCTGGCCGATATTGATCGCGCTGGTCAGCAGGAAGCCGAGGCCGCGCTGCGAGGCGAACATCTCGCCGATCAGCACGCCGAGCAGCGTCAGCGAGAAGCCGAGCCGGACGCCCGAGATGATCTCGGGCAGGATCGCCGGCATGATCACGGTGAAGGCGCTCTGCGACGGCGACAGCCGCATCACCTGCGAGGTCCGGCGATAGACCGGCTTCATCTGTCGGATGGCGTTCATCGAGAACAGCGTGATCGGGATCAGGCCGTGCATGACGCCGAAGGCGATCTTGGCGGAGATGCCGAGGCCGAAGCAAAGCAACACCAGCGGATACAGCACGACCTTGGGGATCGAATAGAGCGTCGTCAGGATCGGCTCGGCGACATTGCCGGCGAGCTTGCGCACGCCAAGCACGATGCCGAGCGCTATGCCGCCGAACAGCGAGATCGCGAAGGCGGCGACGAAGGCCCGCATCGTCTCGGAAATGTTGAGCCAGAACTCGCCGGTCGCCAGCAGGGAGGCGAGCTTCGTGACCGTCTGCACCGGGGAGGCCAGCGAGGAGGCGCCGACCAGGAGATGCAGCCCCTGCCAGAGGACCAGCAAGGCGAGTAGGACGACGAGGGTGCCGGCGGAGCGTGGCATGAGAGCTGACGTGAGGCTTGGCATTGGCGTCACCGCTGCCGGCGCGCCTGGAGGCGCCGGTCGATCACATTGAGGAAGGTGTTGACGACGGTCACCACGATGAGGACGAGCAGCATCAGCGCGTACATGTGCCCGTTCTCGAACAGGTTGTAGGCATAGGCGATGGCGTAGCCGACGCCGGCGCCCGACAGGATGAACTCCGAGGCGATCACGCCGATGAAGGAATAAGCGACCGAGAGCTTGACCCCGGTGAAGAGATAGGGCGTCGCCGCCGGCAATTCGATCAGCAGCGCCGTCTTGACCCGCGACATCCGGTAGATCTGGCCGGTCTTGCGCAGCACGCGCGGGATGCGGTCGAGCCCGTTCAGCGTCGCGGTGATCATCGAGACGATGGCGAGCAGCACGGCGATCGCAATGATCGAGGCCGAGCCAACCCCAAATAGGGTGATGAAGATCGGATAGAAGACGAAGGTCGGGACGGCGTAATAGCTCGCCAGCAACGGCTCGATCGCATCGCGCAGGCTCGGCAGCGAGTAGATGATCACCCCGGCGACGAAGCCGAGCAGGACCGAGAGCACGGTCGAGATCGCGATATTGGTGAAGGTGATCGCGATATCGGCCGAGAACTGGCCGGAAGCGAGGATCTTGCCGAGCTCGACCACCATGTCGGAGGGCGCGATCATCACCATGCGCGGGATGATGCCGACGCGGCAGAGCAGTTCCACCAGCAGGATCATCGCGACGACGACGATGACCCGCAGCAGCTTCTCGGACATGGCTCAGCCCTTCCCGGCCGACATGATCTTGAGCGCCTCGATGCGGAGCTTCTCCCAGAGGCGGGCGGTGATGTCGCCGAAATGCGGGGTCGAGACGACGCGGCTGTCGCGGTCCTTTTCCCAGCCGGTCTCGACAAAATCGATGAAGGTGCCGGGCCTGGTCGACATCACGCCGACCCGGTCGGACAGCATCGCGGCCTCGTCAAGGGCGTGGGTGATCAGCAGGATCGTCGCCGAGGTCTCGCGCCAGAGCCGCAGCAATTCGTCGCCCATCAGCAGGCGGGTCTGCTGGTCGAGCGCGCCGAAGGGCTCGTCGAGCAGGATCAGCCGCGGCTGCATCACCAAAGTGCGGGCGATGCAGACGCGCTGGCGCATGCCGCCGGAAAGCTGAGCCGGATAGGAGGCGGCGAAATCCTTGAGGCCCATGAAGCCGACGGCGTAGTCGACGCGGCGGGCGATCTCTGCGGGGTCGACCCCGGCGCGGCGCAAGCCGAACGCGACATTGTCGCGGACGTTGAGCCAGGGGAAGGAGGCGTCTTCCTGGAAGACGACGCCGACGCCGTCGGGCACGCCCTGGATCGGCTTGCCCTCGAATTCGGCGGTACCGGATTGCGGTGCGCTGAGGCCGGCGAGGATGTCGAGCAAGGTCGACTTGCCGCAGCCGGAGGGGCCGACCACCGAGAAGAACTCGCCCTTGGCCAGATCGAGATCGACCGGGCCGAGCGCATGCAGGGTCGATTTCGGGAGATCGAAGACCCGGGTGACGCCGCGCAGCCTGGCATGAGCCGGGGCGGCGGCGGACTGGGGCGCGAGCGGCACGACCTTGGCCCCCGACGCGGCGCTCATTGCTTCGCCTGGAGATCGGCAGGCAGATAGGACTTGTCGAGCACGGTAGACCAGTCGACGTCGGCCTTGATCTCGCCGATCAGCTTCAGGCCTTCGACCATGCGGTTGAGCTCCTCGACGTTGAACTCGCCCTCGCTCCACATCTTCGGCGGGATCATGTTGTCGACCGCTTCCTTGGCGATCGGCGCGTCGAGCTTGTAGAGCTTCTCGATGATCCTGGCGGTTTCGCCCGGGTCCTTGTAGATCGCCTGCACGCCGGCACGACGGCCGGCGATGATCGCCTTGAGCTTCTCCGGGTTCTCCTGCGCATATTTGCGCGTGGTGATGCCGACCGAAGTCGTCATCGGCTTGAGGATTTCCCCAGCCTTGTAGAGCGTGCGGTACTTGTCCTTGCGGATGATCGAGAGCGGCTCGATCAGCACCGAACCGACGACAGCGTTCTGCTCGAGCATGGTCAGGGCCGGGACATAGCCGCCGGCGGCGACACGCTGGACCTTGCCCTGGTCGACGCCCTTCTCGCGCAGCACCATCAGGAGGAGCATCTCCGAAACCGATTTCGGCGAGGTGATCGCGACCTTCTTGCCGGCGAGATCCTCGACGCTCTTCACCTCGGAGTTCGGCATCACGACCATCGAGGCCTCGGCGACGCTGCGTGTGCCGGTGTTGACGATGATCAAGTCGAGCCCCTGCGCCTTGGCGGCAAGCGCGGCGGAGACCGCGACCTCGCCATAAGGGGTTGCACTGGCGAGGATGTTGCGCACCGTGGTGCCGCCTCCGCCGGAGCCGATGATGCCGGTAATGTCGATGCCGGCCTGCTTGAACAGGCCCTTCTCCATCGCCACCGCATAGGGCGCGCCATACATGCTGGCGCCCCATTGCGTGACGGAAATCTCCTCGGCGCGGGCCGGCGCCTGCAAGGCGAGGACGGCCGCAGCGGCCATGGCCGCGAGACGATTGAACGAATTCAGGCCAAGCCAAGCGGTCATGTCACTCTCCCGTTGTGGCATGCCGCCGATCGTTATCGTTGCAGCTCGCCCGACATTCGCGTCGAAATTTCATTTGTATGCAAACAACGATCTCAACGGATTTCAAGCTTGTCAAGCGATTTGAGATCGACGACTTGCAAACTGCCGAAGGCAGTCGGGAAGCGAGACTATCGCGGGTAAAACCGTTCGCAACTGCGAAGTGAAACAGGACGGAAACGCTCTCACCTAGTGCGGATTCGACGCAAAATGAAAGGCTTGGAGTAAGCGGCACGCGGGTTGCGGTGCGGCGTGGAGGCGACGATCGACGGCCATCGACTCGCGTCGCCGACGCGATGCTGGCCGTCGCCTTCGATAGCGGCAGTCATGCTTTATTTGTATGCAAATGATTACCGGGCACCGCAACAGGCTCGAACAGACCCGGCAACCGGGCCGGATTTCTGGGCCAACCTCGCCCCGCCCCAATCGTCCCGACTCGACTCTGACGTTACGATAAGCAACCATAAGTTGCCGCCGCTGGCAGGAGCCGTCAGCCGCGATCCGGGGGGACGGGAATGGGGGCTCAAGCCTGGCCGCAGCGCGGCACGGGCCGTGCGCATGCGCACGGCCTGCCCGCCGAGATCGCGTTTCTGGCCGATCATGGCGTGCCGCCCGACCGATTGCGCGAGGCGGCCCGGTCGGCGGAGCGGATCGGCGTGCCGCCAAGCCGGCAGGTCCTGGCTTGCGGCCTCGTTACCGAAGAGCAGTTCTATCAAGCGCTGGCAGCCGAGCTCGACCTGCATTTCCAATCGCGCGCGCCACCCTTGCGACCCGGCGGCGATGTCTCGGCGATCCTACGAGAGGGCGTGGCCGTCACGCTTGCCCGGCCTGACAGCCCCATCCGTTTCGCGGTAGCGCCTCCGCCCGGCACGGCCCTGCGCCGCTTCCTCGCGGGAAAGCCCGATGGCCGCGAGGATATCGTGGTGCTGACGCCGTCGACGCTGGCAACCGAGCTGCGCCGCGCCAATGCCGGAGCCCTCGCCCGCTCGGCAGCCTGGACGGATGAGGTCGGCTTCTCGCGCACCAGCGCCCGAACCGGCACGAACTGGCCGCAGAAACTCGTCGCCGCTCTCCTCGTGGGCCTCCTCTCGGTTGTCGGCACGCTCATCCCGGTCGCGACGTTGATCGGTGTGGCGCTTACGCTGGGCCCGCTCTTCTTCGCCGCCGTGATCCTGCGGCTCGCAGCGCTGATGGAGAAGCCGACACTCGATCTGTGGCGCGAGCATCGCTGGCAGATCGACGATAGCCGCTTGCCGGTCTACACCGTCGCCGTCCCGGTCCTCGGCGAGGAGGCGGTACTCGACCAGCTGGTCAAAGCCCTGGCCGTCATCGACTATCCCGCCGCCAAGCTCGACATCCGCATTCTCGTCGAGGAGGTCGACTGGAGCCTGCGCCGCGCCCTCTCGGCTCGCGAGCTCCCACCCTTCATGCAGGTGGTGATCGTGCCGCGGGGCGTCCCGCAGACCAAGCCGCGCGCGCTCAACATCGCCCTGGCCGAGGCGCGTGGCGAGCTCTTCACCATCTTCGATGCCGAGGACATTCCCGATCCGCGCCAGCTGCGCCTGGCGGCGGCCCGCTTCCTGCGCTCAGATGCCGATCTTGTCTGCCTGCAGGCCCATCTCGTCATCGACAACACCGAGGATGGCTGGCTCGCTGGCTGCTTCGCGCTCGAATATGCCGGGCTGTTCGACGTACTCAATCCCGGCCTGCTGCAATCGGGCCTGCCGATCATGCTGGGCGGCACCTCAAACCATTTCCGGACGCAGGCGCTGCGACAGGTCGGCGGCTGGGATCCCTGGAACGTCACCGAAGATGCCGATATCGGTTTCCGGCTCATCCGTGCTGGCGGCTACATGGCCGACCTGCCGTGCAGCACGCTCGAGGAAGCGCCCACCACGCTGCGCGGCTGGCTCAAGCAGCGCACACGCTGGCTCAAGGGCTTCCTGCAGACGCTGATCAGCCACTTGCAGCAGCCGCACCGGCTGCTGAGCGAGGCCGGCCTGCCGGGCACGCTGACCTTTCTGGTGCTGGTGCTGGGGACGTTGCTCAGTACGTTCTTCTACCCCCTGTTCGTCACGGCGACGGGGGTCGCGATCCTCGACGGTTCGTTGCTTTCACCCGGCAGCTCGCTGGAACTGCTGTTCTCCGCCTCGGCGCTGGCACTGGCTGGCAGCGGGATCTGCGTGGTCTTCCTGGTGCCGGCGTTGGGCGCCTGGCGGCGCGGCGCACCTGGACTCTGGCGCTGGCTGCCGCTGCTGCCGGTCTATCATCTCCTGGCTTCGCTCGCCGCGTGGCTGGCGCTCTACGAATATCTCGTCGACCGCTTCGCCTGGAACAAGACGGCGCACGGGCTTGCCCGCTCGTCGCGCTATCGCGAGCTGGCGCAGCCCACAGCGCTCACAGATGCCGTAGCCACTCCTGCGCCGCCTCCGCCGCAGGACGCTCGATATTGAAGGCGCCGACGAAGCCGCCGTTCTTGTCCATCAGATAGACCAAAGCGGTGTGGTCCATGGTGTAGTCGCCGTCCTTGAGCGGCACCTTGCGGGCATAGGCGCGATAGGCCTTGATCGTGGCGTCGATGGCGGCACGGTCGCCGGTCAGCCCGACGATGCGCGAGTCGAACGAGCCGAGATAGCTCTTCATCGTCTCGGCGGTATCTCGCTCCGGATCGACCGTGACGAAAAGCGCCCTGAGCTTGTCGCCCTTGGCTCCCGCCGCACGCAGCACCTCCGAGATCTCGAACAGTTTGGTCGGGCAGATGTCGGGGCAATGGGTGAAGCCGAAGAAGACCAGGAAGGGCGCGCCGCGCAGCTCCTTCTCGGTCAGCGTCTTGCCTTCGGCAGTCGTCAGCGTGAACGGCCCGCCGACGCTGGAGGCGAGGCTCTGCCCGCCCTGACGAGAAGCCGGCGCGAAGGTGATGAAGGCGGCGACCGCGAGCGCGACGGCGCCGAGTAGGAAGACGGCAAGGGGCAGAAGCAGGCGGCGGTTCACAGGGACATCCTCGAAGGCGGACGGAACGCCGCTCAGAAGCAGGCGAGGAGCGCGGCGATCAGCCCGTCGGCGAACAACCGGTCGCCCTCGCGCCACCAGAGCAGCAGGCCGGCGGCCAACAGGAGGCCGAAGCCACCGGCGAGCAGCCAAAGGCCGGGGCGGTGTGCCGCGGCGGTGTCCTGAGTATCGGTCTGCGGAGCTACGCTCATTGGTTCAATCTAGCGCTGGCGATCATCAACCGGAAGCTGCGTTCATGCCGCAGGGATACTCCGACTTCCCATCTTCGCGATGCCACTTGGCGATCCATCTCGGCCACCCCACATGACATCATAGGCGCACAGGCTGGCGCCCATCTCTGGCGTCAACGCGGAGAGATGAGTTGAGGACAGTTCGCGTTTGCGTCGGGGGCAGGGCCCAGATGCCCGGCGATCATCAAAGCGCCCCCTTATCGGCCAGGAACTTGCAAGTCTGTCTGCGGTTGATTGTTCAGGGGCACTGTCGGCGACGCCGGCTTGCGCTGGAGGGCTACCACGATGGAACGGGACGGCGAGGTCTTCCGCTTATTTTCTGAGGACTATCGAAGCTATTCGCAGGAAGAGATGAGCCTGCAGGAGTACCTCCGGGCTTGCCGCGAAGACAAGTCGATGTACGCCTCTGCCGCCGAGCGCATGCTCGATGCGATCGGAAAACCAAAATTGTTCGATACCAGCCAGGACGAGCGCCTCGGCCGGATCTTTTCCAACCGGACGATCAAGATCTATCCATCCTTTGCCGATTTCTTCGGCATGGAGGATACGATCGAGCGGATCGCCGGCTACTTCCGCTACGCCTCGCAGGGTCTGGAGGAGCGCAAGCAGATCCTTTACCTCCTCGGCCCGGTCGGCGGCGGCAAATCCTCCCTCGCCGAGCAGCTCAAGAGGCTGATGGAAGAGCGGCCATTCTACACGCTCAAGATCGGCGACCGGATCAGCCCGGTCTTCGAATCGCCGCTAGGCCTGTTCCGCCCGGACCGCATGGGCGATCTCTTCGAGGAGAAGTACGGCATCGCGCGGCGGCGCCTGAGCGGCCTGATCTCGCCCTGGGCGGCGAAGCGGCTCGACGAGCTCTCCGGCGACATCTCCAAGTTCAGCGTCGTCAAGCTGACGCCCTCGCGCCTGCGGCAGATCGGCATCGCCAAGACCGAGCCGGGCGACGAGAACAATCAGGACGTCTCGACGCTGGTCGGCAAGGTCGACATCCGCCAGCTCGAGAACTTCAGCCAGTCGGACCCGGACGCCTATTCCTATAGCGGCGGCCTCAACCGAACGACGCAGGGACTGCTCGAATTCGTCGAGATGTTCAAGGCGCCGATCAAGGTGCTGCACCCGCTGCTGACCGCGACGCAGGAGGGCAGCTACAACGGCACCGAGAATTTCGGCGCCTTCCCCTACCAAGGCATCGTGCTCGCACATTCGAACGAGTCCGAATGGCTCCAGTTCAAGAACAACCGGAACAACGAAGCCTTCCTCGACCGCATCCTGGTGGTCAAGGTGCCCTATTGCCTGCGCATCACCGAGGAACGGCAGATCTACGAGAAACTGCTGCGCGAGAGCGAACTGGCCGGCAGCCCCTGCGCGCCCGAGGTGCTCGACCTGCTCAGCCGCTTCTCGGTCTCGACCCGGCTGACCGAGTTCGAGAACTCGCCGCTCTACACCAAGATGCGCGTCTACGACGGCGAGAACCTGAAAGAGGTCGAGCCCAAGGCCAAGGCCATCCAGGAATATCGCGACGCCGCCGGCGTCGACGAGGGCATGACCGGTGTCAGCACGCGCTTCGCCTTCAAGATCCTGTCGCAGACCTTCAACTACGACACCGAGGAGCTTGCCGCCGATCCCGTGCACCTGATGTACATCCTGGAGGGGGCGATCAAGCGCGAGCAGTTCCCGAAGGAGACCGAAGCGGCCTATCTCGACTTCATCAAGTCGGAACTGGCGACACGCTATGCCGAGTTCATCGGGCACGAGATCCAGAAGGCCTATCTGGAATCCTATGGCGAATACGGCCAGAACCTGTTCGACCGCTACATCGCCTATGCCGACGCCTGGGTCGAGGACCAGGACTACAAGGACCCGGACACCGGCCAGCTCCTCAACCGGCAGGTCCTCGACAGCGAATTGTCGCAGATCGAGAAGCCGGCCGGCATCGCCAATCCCAAGGACTTCCGCAACGAGGTCGTGAAGTTCACCTTGCGCGCCAGGGCCAGGAACAGCGGCCGCAACCCGTCCTGGACCAGCTATGAGAAGCTGCGCGAGGTGATCGAGAAGCGGATGTTCGGCCAGGTCGAGGACCTCTTGCCGGTGATCAGCTTCGGCTCGAAGCAGGACAGCGTGACCGAGAAGCGCCATCACGGCTTCGTGCAGCGCATGGTCGAACGCGGCTATACCGAGCGCCAGGTCCGGCGCCTGGTGGACTGGTACATGCGCGTCAACAAGGCGGGCTGACCTCGGCGGGAGCCTGCCATGCCGATCTTCATCGACCGCCGCCTGAACCCGAAGGACAAGAGCCTGGGCAACCGCCAGCGCTTCCTGCACCGCGTCCGGGCGGAGCTGAAGCGGAGCGTCCAGGAGCAGATTCGCGCCGGCAAGATCGCCGACGCGGATGGAGAACATTCCGTCTCGCTGCCGGCGAAGGGCACGAGCGAGCCGAGCTTCCGCGATGCCAGGGACAGCGGCCGGCGCCAGCACGTCCTGCCTGGAAACAAGCAGTTTTCGCCGGGCGACAAGGTTCCGAAGCCGGGCCAGGGCGGCGGGGCGGGGTCGGCGCCCGGCCAAGGGGACTCAGAGGACGATTTCCGCTTCATGCTCTCGCGCGAAGAGGTGCTCGACCTGTTCTTCGAGGACCTCGAGCTACCCGACATGGTCAAGCTCAGCCTCAAGGAAATCCTGTCGTTCAAGCCGCGGCGGGCCGGGTTCTCGACGGGGGGCTCGCCGACCAACATCAACATCGCCCGCACCATGCGCAACAGCCATGGCCGCCGCATCGCCCTGCAGCGGCCCAAGCGCGCGGAGGTCGAAGCCATCCTCGCCGAACTGGCGAAGATCGAAGCCGAAGGGACGGATGCCGCCCGCGCCAAGGTCGCGGCCTTGCGCGCCGAGCTCGACCGGCTGGAGCGCCGGCGCCGGGTGATCGCCTTCGTCGATCCGGTCGACATCCGCTTCAACCGCTTCGAGGCACAGCCCTTGCCGAACGCCAACGCGGTGATGTTCTGCCTGATGGACGTCTCCGGTTCGATGGGCGAGCGCGAGAAGGACCTGGCCAAGCGCTTCTTCGTGCTGCTGCATTTGTTCCTGAAGCGGCGCTACGA
Source organism: Allobosea sp. NPDC003192 (assembly GCF_050275675.1). Taxonomy (NCBI): domain Bacteria; kingdom Pseudomonadati; phylum Pseudomonadota; class Alphaproteobacteria; order Hyphomicrobiales; family Alloboseaceae; genus Allobosea; species Allobosea sp. NPDC003192. Next base: position 4,071 of record NZ_JBNNPK010000032.1, on the reverse strand, counting down.
CCGCACCGACATCGTCTTCATCCGCCACACCCATACCGCCCAAGAGGTCGACGAGGAGACCTTCTTCTACAGCACGCAGAGCGGCGGCACCGTCGTCTCCACCGCACTGGAGGAAATGCAGCGCATCATCACCGAGCGCTATCCGAGCCGGGAGTGGAACATCTACGCTGCGCAGGCCTCGGACGGCGACAATCTCGCCAGCGATTCCGAGCGTTGCCTCGGCATGCTGGATGGCGAGATCATGCGCCTGTGCCAGTATTTTGCCTATGTCGAGATCATCGACGAGCGCGAGAGCGAGATCTTCGGCTCGACCGACAACGGCACCTCGCTCTGGCGCGCCTATCTCGCGGTCAAGGAGAAGTGGCCGAATTTCGACGTGAGCCGCATCGCCAAGGCCTCCGACATCTATCCGGTTTTCCGCCAGCTCTTCACCCGGCAGCCGGCCCGGCCGCGCAATTGAGGGAAGCGCCGATGCAAAGGCATGCGTCCCGATCGAACCTGCTGTTCTCCGGCTCCGACTGGAACTTCGGGACCTTGTCGCATGCCTACGACGTGATCGAGGCCGTGGCGAAGGAGGAGCTGCGGCTCGATATCTACCCGGTGCAGATGGAGATCATCTCCTCGGAGCAGATGCTCGACGCCTATTCCTCAATCGGCATGCCGCTGATGTATCGCCACTGGTCGTTCGGCAAGCACTTCCTCCATCACGAGCTGCACTACCGAAAGGGCGGCCGCGGCCTCGCCTATGAGATCGTCATCAATTCCGACCCCTGCATCGTCTATCTGATGGAAGAGAACACCATGGCCCTGCAGGCCCTGGTGACAGCGCATGCCGCCCTCGGGCACAACCATTTCTTCAAGAACAACTATCTGTTCCGGCAATGGACCGACGCCGACGCGATCCTGGGCTATCTCGACTTCGCCAAGGGCTACATCAGCCGCTGTGAGGAGAAGCACGGCCTCGCGGCGGTTGAAGCCGTCCTCGACGCCGCCCACGCGCTGATGGACCAGGGCGTGTTCCGCTATCGCCGCCCGCCCAGGCTCTCCTCCGAGAAGCAGCGCGAGGGGCTGCGCGAGCGACTGGAATATGAAGAGCGCTCCTATAACGACCTCTGGCGCACGCTCCCGCGCCAGGCCGATGGCGCCAAGGCGGCAGCGGAGAACGCGGACCTGATCGCCGAGCGCAAGAAGGCGCTCAATCTCCCCGAGGAGAACCTGCTCTATTTCCTCGAGAAGAGCAGCCTGATCCTCGCGCCCTGGCAGCGCGAGATCCTGCGGATCGTCCGGGTGATCGCGCAGTATTTCTATCCGCAACGGCAGACGCAGGTGATGAACGAAGGCTGCGCCACCTTCGTGCACTACACGGTGATGAACGCGCTGTTCGACCGCGGCCGGATCAGCGAAGGCGCCATGCTGGAGATCCTGCGCAACCACTCGAACGTCATCTTCCAGCCGGGCTTCGACGATCCCCGCTTCTCCGGGATCAACCCCTATGCGCTCGGACTCGACATGATGCAGGACATCCAGCGCATCGCGACCGTGCCGACGGCAGAGGACCGCGACTGGTTTCCGGAGATCGCCGGCAGCGGCGACTGGCGCACGATCCTGCTCGACGCCTGGGCCAACCACCGCGACGAATCCTTCATCCGCCAGTTTCTCAGCCCGACCCTGATCCGGAAATGGCGGCTGTTCCTGCTCTCCGACACGGCGAACGAAGCGTTCTACAGCGTGGCCTCGATCCACAATGAGCGCGGCTATGAGCGCATCCGCAGCGCCCTGGCCCAGAGATACGACATCGGCGCGAACCATACCGACATCCAGGTCGTCGATGTCGACCTGCTCGGCCAAAGGCATCTACGCCTGCAGCACAAGGTCAATGACGGCATCGTGCTCGATGGTGCCACCTGCGATGCGACGCTGCGCCATATCCAGACGCTCTGGGGCTACGAGGTCAGCCTGCAGGGCGTCGACGGGCAGACGGGCGCCACAGTCTACGAACGCTCCAGCAGCCAGCTGGCTGGTTGAGCCGCCGCCCCTGCCGCTATTGCCCGGACAGGACCCGTCCGGTCCGCAAGGCGTGAGCCCAGTCGGCCCGGCCATTGGCCTCAGCCTGCCTTGCCGCAGGCTCCCAGTCATAGGCGATCGCATGGAGCTCGACCGCGACCTGATCCGTCATCGTCACCACGGCGAAACGCGCATGCGGCGCGCCGCTCTCCGAAACGTGGAGGCTCGGCTCGGTGGCTTGGTAGGCGGGATTGCCGACGCTGCCCGGATTGACCACGACGGTGCCGTCATCGAGCCGCAGCAGGCGCGGCTGATGGCTGTGCCCGCACAGGATTACGGCAGGCCGGGCAGGCCCGATCAGCGCCTCGACCGCCGTGGGGGTGGCGGCGACCAAGCGTCCGTCCTCGATGGCGTCGAGCAGATAGGTGTCGTCGTCCTTGGGGCTGGCGTGAACGCAACGCGCGCCACCGACGTCGATCTCGAAGGGGAGAGCCGCCAGCCAGCCACGCGCCTCGGCATCGAGATTGCGCCAGGCATAGCTGTCGGAGGCGCCGAGCCCGTCCGGGGAGGCCGCGCCGAGCGCCCGGTCATGATTGCCGCGGACATGGCTCATCGTGCTGGCGCGCAGCAGCCGCACCGTCTCCGCCGGCCAAAGCGGGCCCGAGGCGCAGTCGCCGAGATTGACGATCCGATCGACGGATAGTTCGGCAAGTCTGGCGAGCACGGCTTCGAGCGCCGGCAGATTGCCGTGAATGTCGGCGATGACGCCTAGCCGCATGTCGCAAATCCTGAACCAAGAGCCGGCTCAGCGCCGGCCCTTTCCCTGATGGCGCGTCCCGGGGCTCGCGCCAAGGCCCACGAGACTCACGCGTTCCATGGCGTTGACCATGTCTTGACGTTTGTGAAGGACTTCATGGCTTCGACGACGCCCTCCTTGTAGCCGAGGCCTGAGTCCTTGATGCCGCCGAAGGGGGACATCTCGATGCGGTAGCCGGGGACCTCCCAGAGATTGACGGTGCCGACCTCGAGCTCGGCGACGAAGCGCTGGAGGTAGTCGAAGCGGTTGGTGCAGATGCCGGAGGAGAGGCCATAGGCGGTCGCGTTCGAGATGCGGATGACCTGCGCGATGTCGTCGGGCACCCGGATGATCGGGATGACCGGGCCGAAGGTCTCCTCGTGGACGAGCTCGCAGGTATAGGGGATGCGGTCGACCACGGTCGGGTGGAAGAGGGCGCCCTCGGCGCGCTTGCCGTGGAGCACTTCGGCGCCCTTGGCTACGGCATCGTCGACGCGGGCCTGGAAGAGCGCGGCCGAGCGGGCGTTGATGACGGTGCCGACATCGGTCGCAGGGTCCATCGGGTCGCCGCATTTGAGCTTCCTGGCCTTCTCGACCACCAGCTTGGCGAAGGCGTCGGCGACGCTCTCGACCACCAGGATGCGCTTCACCGCCGTGCAGCGCTGGCCCGAGTTCTTGGTCGCGCCGGTGACCGCGAGTTCGGCCGCCTTGTCGAGATCGGCATCCTCCATGACGATCAGCGGGTCGTTGCCGCCGAGCTCGAGCACGATGCGCTTGTAGCCGGCGGTCGCGGCGATGTGCTTGCCGACCCGGACCGAGCCGGTGAAGGTCACCAGATCGGCGTGCGTGTCGGTGATCATCGCATCGCCCATGGTCGAGGGATTGCCGGTGACCACCGAGAGCATCTCCGGCGGCAAGCCGGCCTCGTAGAGCACGTCGGCCAGCGCCAGCGCGGTCAGCGGCGTCAGCTCGGTCGGCTTGAGGACGAGGCGGTTATTGGTCGCGATCGCCGGGGCGAGCTTGTGGCTGACCATGTTGAGCGGGTGGTTGAACGGGGTGATCGCCGAGATCACCCCGAGCAGCGGCTGGCGCGTGGTGAAGATCTTGCGGGCCTTGCCGTTCGGCGAGATGTCGCAGGAGAACATCTCGCCATCGTCCTTGATGGTGAGCTGGGCCGCGAAGGACCAGACGTCATAGGCGCGGCTGGCCTCGTAGAGCGAATCCTTCCAGCACAGGCCGGCCTCGGCGGTGATCAGCCGGGCGAACTCCTC